>JAJYZC010000051.1 GCA_021800255.1 Acidobacteriota bacterium | reverse complement strand
CCGCTTTCGGCCGGCTCGCGAAAGTTGAATCCGTAATCCGTCGCGCCATCCCATGCTTTCGCTATATTCCAATGCGGTCGGCAGCCGAAGGTACCTCTCTTGATTACGCATCTGCGAAGACACGGTACTAGCAGTTATCTCCCCCACTCACTGTAGCTGATAGGGAAGCTGGCGTGCTGGCGCCAGCTCGGCGAGCTAAAAGCTAGAAGCTAGGAGTTGGAAGCTGCACTTTAAAACTCCACCCAGCCTTGCCGGCGGTTGCTCTCGATCACGCGCTCGATAAACCTCATGCCGCGCACGCCGGCCTCGATACCGGGCAGCGTGGCCGGGAGCGGATGGGCCTGTCCTTGCTTCCACGCGATGAGCGCCGCGGCGAACTCGCGGTAGAGAGTGGCGAAGGCCTCCAGATAGCCCTCTGGATGGCCTGCGGGAATGCGCGCGGTGGCCAGCGCATCGGCGCTCAGGTAGGGCGCGGCGGCGTGGCGAATCTCCTCGGGCCCATCCAGCCATTTGACGATGAGCCGGGTGGGGTCCTGCTGCCGCCAATCGAGCGAGCCGGTTTCGCCGTAGATGCGCAGGCGCACCTCATTGATCTCGCCAGCGGCTACCTGCGAGCAGGCGAGCGTGCCTGTAGCGCCGTTGTTCAGGCACAGAAAGGCGTTGCAATCGTCGTCGAGCTTGCGGCCCGGCACCACGGTGCGCAGCGCGGCGTTGATAGCCGTGACCTGGAGGCCGCTAACGTATTCGAGAACGTGAAAGGCGTGAGTGCCGATGTCGCCGATGGCGCCGCCGGGACCGTTGAGCGCCGGATCGGAGCGCCATGCAGCCTGTTTGTGGCCGGTGGTTTCAAGCCGGCGGCTGAGCCAGCCCTGGAAGTACTCAACCGCAACCTTGCGAATCGCCCCCAGCTTGCCGGCGGCGCACATCGCGCGCGCCTCGCGCACCATGGCGTAGCCCGCGTAGGTGTGGGTCAGGCCATAAGGCAGGCCGGAGGCGGCGACGGCGGACTCAAGCTGCAGGGCCTCGCCATAGGTGGCCGTGGCGGGCTTGTCGCTCATCACCGGAATGCCGGCCTCAAGCGCGGCCAGGGCGATGGGCAGATGGAGATGGTTGGGCGTGGCGATGACGATAAAGTCGATGGCGTCAGCCCGCTTGCGTTCGGCCTCAATCATCTCGCGGTAGCTGGCGTAAGCGCGGGCAGGATCGATGCCGAAGCTTTTGCCGGCCGCGCGCGAACGCTCCGCCGACTGCGAAAACGCGCCCGCAACCAATTCGATTTTGCCGTCCAACTCCGCGGCGATGCGATGCACGGGACCGATGAAGGCTCCCGGACCACCGCCCACCATGCCCATGCGCAACTTAGCCGGTTCCGGCATTCTGTTTCGCTCCTTCTCTTCGCGTGCCAGTCTACACTACGCGCCGGGCCGTTCGCCGAGTTGAAGCTCCTGGCTGGTCCTGCGCAGCACACCGCATCAAGCATCCCGCAACATGGTTCAGTCCCGCACTGGACCACGGAGATACGATAAAATTGCGTGGCCATGCAAGCAATTCAAACTCCCGATACCGGACGGCGCTGGGATTGCCTGAGTCTGGGCGAAGTGATGCTGCGCCTCGATCCCGGCGAAAGCCGCATCCACACCACGCGCCAATTTCAGGTGTGGGAGGGTGGCGGCGAATATAACGTGACGCGCGGCCTGCGCCGCTGCTTTGGCCTGCGCGCAGCCGTCGTGACCGCGCTGGCCGACAACGCGATCGGCCGCCTGGTGGAAGACTTCATCCTGCAGGGCGGCGTGGACACCTCCTTTCTCAAATGGGTTCCCTACGACGGCGTGGGCCGCACTGTCCGCAACGGCCTGAACTTTACCGAGCGCGGTTACGGAGTGCGCGCCGCGGCCGGCTGCTCTGACCGCGGCCACACCGCCATCAGCCAGGTGAAGCCGGGCGATTTCGACTGGGAGACGATCTTCGGCCCGGCCAACGGCTCGCGCTGGTTCCACACCGGCGGAATCTTCGCGGCGCTTTCGGCATCGACAGCCGAGGTAGCCGTGGAGGCCATGGACGCCGCGCGCAAGTATGGCACGCCCATCTCCTACGACCTGAACTATCGTGATTCGCTGTGGAAGTCGATCGGCGGCCAGGCCAAGGCGCAGGAGGTGAATCGCGAGATCGTGCGCAAGGTAGACCTATTGCTGGGCAACGAGGAAGACTTCACGGCCATGCTGGGCGTCAAGGTGAAGGGCGTAAGCGGAGACTTTGCCGAACTGCCCATCGAGGGCTACGAAGAGATGCTGCGGGAGGTCGCCCGGCTTTATCCCAATTTGAAGCTGGTGGCCAGCACGCTGCGCACCGCCTACACGGCCAGCCGCAACGCCTGGGGCGCCATCGCCCTTTACGAGGATAAGATCACGCACGTTGCGCAGCGCGACATCGACATCTTCGACCGCGTGGGCGGCGGCGACAGCTTCGCCTCCGGCCTCATCTACGGTTTGCTGGCCGCGAAGGGAATCGACTGGGCGGTCCGCTGCGGCGTGGCCCACGGCGCGCTGGCCATGACCACCCCCGGCGACACCAGCATGGCCACTCTGGCCGAAGTGGAACGCGCCATCCAAGGCGGCTCGGCGCGCATTGCGCGTTAGCGCGCAGCGAACGAGAGGAGGGAAAAATGTCCACGACAGCACAAACCGTCACAGTCTCCGAAGCAACCAAGAAAACCATCGAGCGCGTAGGGCTGATTCCGGTGCTGCGCGCGCGCAGCGTGGCCCAGGGCCAGGCAGTCGTTCAGGCGATGGTCGCCGGAGGGGTGAACATCGTCGAGGTGACGATGACTGTGCCCGGCGCCGTCGATCTTTTGAAGGCTCTCAAGAAAGAGTATGGATCGGCGCTGCTGCTCGGCTCCGGCACCGTGACCACCGTGGAGCAGGTGGAAGCCACCATCGAAGCAGGCGCGGAGTTCGTGGTCAGCCCCAGCTTGCATCCGGAAGTGGTCGCCAGGACCCGCGCTTTGGGCAAGGTATCCATGCCCGGCGCGCTGACGCCGACCGAGGCGATCACGGCGTGGAATGCGGGCGCAGATTACGTGAAGATATTTCCCTGCTCAGCGGTGGGAGGCGCAAGCTATTTGAAGGCGCTGCTGGCGCCCTTTCCGCACCTGAAGCTGGTTCCCACCGGCGGAGTCACGCTTGAAACGGCCGCCAGCTTCATCAAGGCCGGGGCGCGCGCCCTGGGCGTAGGCAGCGATCTGGTGAATCTGGCCGCCGTAGACGCGGGCCAGCCGGAAACCATCACTGAAGTCGCCCGCGCGTACCTTAAGGTGCTGGCTGACGCGCGGAAGAGCTGAGGAAACATGGAAGACCATTCCATTCCTTTCCGTCTCGACGGGCGCATCGCCCTGGTCGCCGGCGGGGCCAGCGGCAGCGGCAAGGCCGCAGTGAAGGAGCTGGCGCGCGCCCAGCGCCTTGGTGTGGGTTGCGAACATCGACGTGGCCGCGGCCGAGGCGCAGGCGGATGCGGTGGGCCCATCGGCCGGCCTGAAGAGATCGTCTCCGCAATCCGCTATCTCGTGAATGATGGAGCCGCATTCGTCACTGGATCGTTGCTGACGATTGACAGCGGCTGGACGGCGGCGCAAAGACGCCGGGCATTATTTTTTCATTTCAACCTTGGGGGTTCCTATGAAACTCGTTTCCTATTCCGCCGGCGACGGCAAAGTGCATCCTGGCGCTCTGAGCGGCGAAGCGGTCATCGACCTCAGCGCCGCCGGCTACGCCGATACTCTGGCCGTGATCGCCGCGGGGCTGGCGAGCGTGCCCAGTGGCCCTGCGCTGCCGCTCAAGCAGGTGAAGCTGCACGCGCCGCTCTTGAACCCGCCGCGGGTGTTCGGGATCGGACTCAACTACCGGGATCACGCTGCCGAAACCAACTCGGCGCTGCCCACGGCGCCGGTGGTCTTCTTCAAGATGCAAACCGCGATCATCGGCCCCGGCGAGACCATCGTGCTCCCGAAGAACTCCACTCAGCCCGACTACGAGGCGGAGCTGGCCTTCGTGATCGGCAAGGGCGGATTCCGCATCTCCGCGGCGGCCTGGCGCGAGCACGTCTACGGCTACACCATCGTGAACGACGTGAGCGCCCGCGACGTGCAGAAGGCCACTTCGCAGTGGTCGCTGGGCAAGAGCTTTCCCACTTTTTGTCCTATGGGCCCGGCCATAGTGACCCAGGACGAAATCGCCGATCCGCATGCCCTGGCGATCCAGCTCACCATCGACGGTGAGGTCATGCAGAACTCGAATACCGGGGAGCTGATCTTCAGAATTCCCAGCCTCATCGAATACATCTCGTCCATCACGCCGCTGCTGGCGGGCGACGTAGTCTCCACCGGCACACCGGCGGGCGTAGGCGCGGGCCGCAATCCCAAACGCTGGCTCAGGCCCGGCGAGACGGTCACCATCACGGTGGAGAGACTGGGTTCGCTGACCAACCCGGTGGCGGCCGAGCGGGCTTGACGGCGATTCAAGCGCGCTTCAACCCCGGTGTGTTGTAGGATTGAACCGAACCGCAGAGGGATGCTTCGGCCGTGATGGCGTTTCCATCCGGTTATCAGCGTGTCCATCTGGCTGCGCTGGGGGCGCGCCCGGCCCGGAGACAATGGTTTTTTCGCCGTAACCGGCAGGCGGAGGTATCGGCATGAGGCCCGGCGCGGCTTGGGTCACGGCAGAAAATCCGATGCGCCATTCGTTCCTTTCCGTTCTGGGGTTGGCGCTGATTGTGCGCGTGGCCTGGGCGCTTGCGGTTCCGGTCCAGCCCGTCTCCGATAGTCACGTCTATGATCTGCTGGCGCGCCATCTCGCTGACGGCCTCGGATTTTGTTTCCTCCCCGGCCAGCCCACCGCTCTCTGGCCCGTCGGAACCTCGTTCCTCTATTCCCTCTTCTATCGCCTCTTCGGCGTTTCCTACGTCCCCATCGTTGTCTTCAATCTTTTCCTCTCGCTCGTCTCGCTCTGGCTCCTCATGCTGCTTGCCGAGCGATGGTTCGGCCGCCATCTCGCTCTCGTGGCTGGCTATCTTACCGCCCTCTGGCCCGTCCAGATCGAATTCACTACCGTTCTCGCAAGCGAACTCATCTTCAACTTCCTCATGCTCGCTCTTCTCTTCCTATGGGAGTCGTCCCGCATAAATCCCTGGCTCAAAGCGGTGCTAGTGGGTCTGCTGTCGGCTGCGGCCGTCTACATCCGCCCAGTCGCGTTCTTTTTCCCGCTGCTGCTCTGCATCCCCGGTGTCTTCCGCTCGCGCCGCATCTTTCAACCCATCGGCTCGATGCTCCTCGCCTTTGCGATCCTGGCCGCAGCTATCGCTCCTTGGAGCCTGCGTAATCTCCACACTCTGGGCCGTCTTGTGCCCATGTCAACGAATGGTGGCGAAGATATCTGGATGGGCAACAACCCCACCGGCCCCGGCAAAGCTCAGTATCTGCCCCCTAACGCACTGGCGATGCCGGAAGCCGCGCGCGACATCTATCTCGCCAATCTTGGCAAGGCTTACATCCGCCGGCACCCCGGCCGCTTTCTCGTGCGCTCGCTCCACAAAACCGTCTGGCTATATGACCACGAAACCATCGGCGTCCATTGGAATCCCGCCATCCAGAGCCGCTACGGCAGCCGCGTTTTCTGGCTCCTTAAACTCGCCAGCGACCTCTACTGGTGGGCTGCTCTGGCGTTGGCCTGCGGCGGTCTGGTTCTGCTGCTCATCCGCCGCGGCTTGGGAGTATTGCTTACGTTTCCACCCCTCGTCTTCCTGATGTATTTCACGGCTCTCTACTCCGCAATCCTCGCCACCGACCGTTATCACTACGGCTGCCTGCCCTTCCTCGCTATGTTCGCCGCCTACACGCTATGCGCCATGCGCAAGCGGGCCGCGGAGCCGGTTCCTCAGCCTGCAGCCCACTGACCTGCGATAGCTTTTTTTCGGAAATACTGTAAACCGAAAACGCAAACTCAAAGCCGCCGCGCCTCTGGAGTCCCCGGCGACGGCTCATTGCCGCTGGGGTGGAAACTCAAGGATTGGCGGCATGGGGATCCATCTCAGCGGGATTACACCACTTACAAAGATGCCGTGACGCGCTCACGTCCTGTTTCTTACAGCACGCGCGCCAGCCATTTGCCGGTGTAGGAGTGCAGGTTGGCCGCGATCTCATCAGGAGGCCCCTGGGCGACGATTTTGCCGCCGCCTTCGCCGCCTTCGGGACCGAGATCGATCACCCAGTCGGCGCTCTTGATTACGTCCAGGTTGTGCTCGATCACGATCAGCGAGCCGCCGCCGTCGATGAGCTTGCGGAAGGCGGTGAGCAATTTGGAAACGTCGTCGAAGTGCAGGCCGGTAGTAGGCTCGTCGAGGATGTAGAGGACGCGGCTGGCCTGGGAGGGTTTGGCCGCGGCGTTCGCCGCGCGCGCCTGGGCCAGATGCGCGGCCAGCTTCACGCGCTGCGCCTCGCCGCCGGAGAGCGTGGTGGCCGACTGGCCCAGCCGCAGGTAACCGAGGCCGATCTCGTCGAGGACCGCGAGCTTTTCAAGCAGACGGGTCTCGCCGGCAAAGAAGCCGAGCGCCTCTTTCACCGTCATCTGCAGCACGTCGTGGATGCTCTTGCCTTTGTAGTGAACGTCGAGAATCCTGGCCTGGTAGCGGGTGCCGTTGCAATCCTCGCAGGGCAGCTCCACGTCGGCCAGGAACTGCATCTCCACGGTCACCGTGCCGTCGCCGTCGCAGGTGTTGCAGCGTCCGCCGGGCACGTTGAAGGAGAAATGCCCCGGGGTCAGCGAGAGCCGCTTGGCTTCGGGCTGGGCGGCGAACAGCTCGCGGATCAGGTCGAAGCCTTTGATGTAGGTGATGGGATTGGAGCGGGGCGTGCGGCCGATGGGGGTCTGGTCCACCAGCACCACATCATTCAGGCGCTCGGCCCCGGTAAGTGACGTGAAGAGGCCGGAGGGATCGGAGCCGCCGGACTTCCACCCCAACGACGAAGACCCGTCGTTGGGGACCCCGGGTTGACCCAGCACGCGCGTCAGCGCGCGATACAGCACGTGGTGCACCAGCGTGGACTTGCCCGAGCCGGAGACGCCCGTAATCACCACCAACATGCCCAGCGGAATCTCTACATCCAGGCCGTGAATGTTGTTGGCGCACGCGCCGCGCAGAACCAGGCGCTCGCGGCCGGGCGCGCGCCGCCGCGCCGGCGGCGGGATCGAGATCTTTCCGCTCAGGTAGCGGCCGGTGAGCGAGTGCGGGTTGGCTTCGATCTCGGCCAGTACGCCCTCGGCCAGCAGATTGCCGCCGAACTCGCCCGCGCCCGGCCCCAGATCCAGTAAATGATCGGCGGCGCGCAAAATCTCGGCGTCGTGCTCGACGACGAGGATGGTATTGCCCAGGTCGCGCAGCTCCTTCAGGATGCGGATGAGCCTTGCCGTATCGCGCGTGTGCAGACCGATGGAGGGCTCATCGAGGACATAGAGCGCGCCCACCAGCCGCGAACCCAGGGAAGTGGCCAGTTGAATGCGCTGCGCCTCGCCGCCGGAGAGCGTGGAGGCCAGCCGGTCGAGGGTCAGGTATTCAAGGCCCACCGCGTCAAGAAAACTAAGCCGTTGCCGCACCTCTTCGAGGATGGAGCCGGCGATCTCCTCCTGCACCGGCGTCAACCGGAGCGCGCTGAAGAACTCCTTGGCCTGGGCGATGGTGAGGGCTGTGGCCTGGCAGATGTTTTTACCCTCGATGCGGACCGAACGGGCCTCGGCGCGCAGCCGCTGACCGCGGCAGTCCGGGCACTCCGCGTAGCCGCGATACTTGCTCAGCATCACACGCACGTGCAGCTTGTACTTTTTGCGCTCCATCTGCGCGAAGAACCCGTATACGCCCTCGAAGCCGTCCTTGCCGCGCAGCACGATCTCACGCGACTGCTCAGTCAGTTCGCGCCAGGGCACGTCCATGCGGATGCCCAGCTCCGGCGCGCGCCGGCGCAGGTCAGTGAACCAGGAGCGGTATTTAGGGCGGTTCCAGGGATCGATGGCGCCCTCGTTCAGGCTCAGCTCCGGGTTGGGAATCACCAGGTTCAGGTCGTAGTCCACAGTGTTGCCGAAGCCCTGGCAGCGCGGGCAGGCGCCGAAGGGATTGTTGAAGCTGAACAGGCGCGGCTCCGGCTCGCGGCCGGGCCGGTGGCAGCTCGTGCACTCGTAGGCGCCGCTGAAGCGCAGCCGGCGCGGAGGAACCGTCTCTTCGCGCAGGGCCTCTTCAAAGATGACTTCGCCGCTCTCGCGATAGGCGATCTCCACCGCGTCAACGATGCGGGAGCGCGCATCGGGACTGACCACAATGCGATCCAGGAGGACGAAGACCGGCAACGTGAAGTCCAGGTCGAGGAGCGACTCGGGGGTGGAGAACTCGAAGATGCGGCCCTGCTGCCAGAGGCGATTGAAGCCACTGGAGCGCAGCTCGCTAAGGCGGGCCTTGAGCGTAGCGGCGTGCGCATCGCCGCCATTTACCGCCGGTTTCGTTCTGGCGGACGGTCTTGTTCCGCGGCCGGAGGCCTTCGCCGGTTTGTCCGCGGCCTTTGCCGGAGCCGGTTCTGGAGGTGCAGAGGTCCCCACCGGAAACAGAACATTGAGCCGCGTCCCCTCGCCCAGCGCCAGGATCGCTTGGGCCGCTTCGTCCACCGAATCACGCTTGACCAGACCGTCGCAGTGAATGCAGTGCACGGTTCCGCAGCGCGCGTAGAGCAGGCGCAGGTAATCGTAGATCTCCGTAGCCGTGGCCACCGTCGAGCGCGGATTGCGAGTGGCGTTCTTCTGCTTGATGGCGATGGCCGGCGCCAGTCCGTCGATCTCATCCACATCGGGCTTCTCCATCCGCTCCAGAAACTGGCGCGCGTAAGCCGAAAGCGACTCCACATAGCGCCGCTGGCCCTCGGCATAAATGGTGTCGAAGACCAGGGAGCTCTTTCCCGATCCCGAGACGCCGCTGACCACCGTCAGTTTGCCGTGAGGGATCTCGCAGGAGATGCTCTTCAAGTTATGTGTCCGCGCGCCGCGGATGATGATGGCGTCGTTCAACGGAAAGCACCGGGAGAGAAATCGTCCGGCCGCGCCACTGTGTGCTCAGCGGGGTTCAAGGCGCAACCAGCCATTTTTATTATAGGGCGCAGAACAGAGGCGAGCGGGGCACGGCCCACGCAGTGCAAGCGCAGGACAGGATCGGCTGTTAAGCAGCTAAATGTTTCGCCAAAGACGCTGCACCCAACATCTGTTCACCAGAGAATTGGCTGCTGGTCCTTCGTGTAACGTAGAACTCAGAGGGTCCTTCCTGGTGTCCCCATACCTCAAAATCGTCTATTACGTCGAGCCTGACTCTGCGGCGCTGGCACAACGCGCCGCGCGCCACTTTGTCGAGCAAGCCGAACAGGCCGTCGCCGCCCGCGGGCGCGCGCGCATCGCCATCAGCGGAGGGTCCACGCCAAAGGCCGCCTTTGCGTTGCTTGCCGATCCGGCGCAGCCCTGGCGCGGGCGCATGCCTTGGGACCGCCTCGACCTCTGGTGGGTGGACGAACGATGCGTTCCTCCTGACCACGCCGACTCTAACTACCGCATGACCCGCGAGGCGCTTCTCGATCACGTGCCGTTGCAGCCCGCGCAAATTCACCGCATGGAGGGGGAGCTTGATCCCGAGGCTGCCGCCGCCCGCTATGAGTCCGAGTTGCGCAACGGCTTTCGTCTCGAGGGCGCTGAGGTCCCCTGCTTCGATCTGGTCGCGCTGGGCATGGGCCCGGACGGCCATACCGCGTCTCTTTTCCCTCACACACCGGCCCTGCACGAGCTCGCCCGCCTCGTCACCGCCAACCATGTCCTTGCCAAGGATGCCTGGCGCGTCACCCTCACCCTGCCCGTCATCAACCGCGCCCGCCACGTCTTCTTCCTCGTGGAAGGTTCCGGCAAAACCCAGATTCTCAACGAGGTATTTCAGGGCCCGCGCGATCCCGAGCGGCTGCCCAGCCAGTTGATTCAACCCGCCGGCGGTATACTGACGTTGATTTTGGATGAAACGGCGGCCGCGCTGCTGCCGGCAACAGATAGCGAAGGCCGCGGCTTTCTGGAGAGGCAAGAATGATTCTGGCGGGCGACGTAGGCGGCACCAAAGTCCATCTGGCGCTCTTTGACTTCAGCAACGGCGAGCTCACCCACATCCGCGATCAAAGATATCCGGCGAGGGAGTACTCGGGCCTGGAAGAGATTGTCAGGCAGTTCGTGACTGGCGAAGAGATCACCGCCGCGTGTTTTGGTGTTCCCGGCCCGGTGCGCGAGGGCCGGCTGCGCCTCACCAACCTGCCCTGGACCCTCGACAGCCGCGAGCTGGCCAACCACCTCAAGATTGATTACGTCTTCCTCATCAACGATCTGCAAGCCAACGGCTACGGCATCACCGAACTCTCGTCCGATCAGATTTGCATCCTCAGCGAGGGCGACGCCAGCCAGCTTGGCAACCGCGCCCTGATTTCGGCAGGCACCGGCCTGGGCGAGGCCTTTATGATCTGGGACGGTCATATCTACGTCCCCTATCCATCGGAAGGCGGCCACGCTGACTTTGCGCCGCGCAGCGAAGACGAGATCGACCTGCTGCGCTTCCTGCGCCAGAAATATAACGGACGCATCAGCTTTGAGCGCGTGGTCAGCGGCCAGGGCCTGACCAACGTCTACGAGTTTTTCCGCGACGTGCGCGGTCTCGAGGAGCCTGCCTGGCTGGCCGAACGCATGGCTTCGGAGGACCCCAACGCCGTGATTACCGAGCTGGCTATGGCCGCGCGAAGCGAGATCTGCGAGAAAGCCACCGACATCTTCGTTTCCGCTTACGGGGCCGAGGCCGGCAACCTGGCCCTCAAAGTCCTCGCGCTGGGCGGCCTTTACGTTGGCGGCGGCATCGCTCCGCGCATCCTCGACAAGCTCAAGGACGGCACCTTCATGAAGGCCTTCACAGACAAAGGCCGTCTCAGCCAGTTGCTCGTGAACACGCCCGTTCGCGTGATTTTGGAGCCGCGCACCGCACTCATGGGCGCGGCAGCTTACGCCGAGGCCCGCGCCGCCGAGCTCAGCGGCATCTCGCCTCGCGCCGCCTCACTCAAGTTCTGATTTCGCAGTGCGCGTGTGTTTGGCAGAGTGCGAGAAGCCGTCGAGCAAGGCTGGCAAGACAGTTCTCTTTCAGAAGCCGCCCTCAAAGAAGGGTTGCAAGTTGCGATTTTCTTGAGAAAATCGCAACTTGAGATTTGAGGCTTCGGCATTCAGCCGAAGGATAGATGTTATAGCCGCCCGCTCAGGCCACGGAGCTGACCGCCAATTCGGCTTCAGCGGGATGGCCGCCGGAGCGCGGCTTGAGCAGCGGCAAGGCCACGGCCAGCACGTCCTCGATGTGGCTGGCGTAGTGGACGGTCACGCCCTCCATCATCTCCGGGGTCAGATCCTCTTCCACGTTCTGCTGGTTTTCGGCGGGCAGAATGATGGTTTCCACCCCCGCCCGGCGCGCGGCCAGAAACTTCTCCTTGATGCCGCCCACGGGCAGCACGTTGCCGCTCAGCGTGATCTCGCCGGTCATGGCCGTCAGCGGCCGCACCGGCATATCGGTGAGCAACGACACCAGCACCGTGGCCATGGTCACGCCGGCCGAGGGCCCGTCCTTGGGAATGGCTCCAGCGGGCACGTGAATGTGCAGGTCCATTTCCTTGTTGAAGTCCTCGGCCAGCCCCAGGCCGGCCGCATTGGACCGCACCCAGGTCAGCGCCGCCTGCATGGACTCCTGCATTACCTCGCCGATCTGCCCGGTCATGGTGAAATTGCCCTTGCCCTTCATCTTGTTGGCCTCGATGAAGAGAATGTCGCCGCCGGCCGGCGTCCAGGCCAG
This sequence comes from Acidobacteriota bacterium, assembly GCA_021800255.1. Classification (GTDB taxonomy): domain Bacteria; phylum Acidobacteriota; class Terriglobia; order Terriglobales; family Acidobacteriaceae; genus Telmatobacter. The sequence goes on along the minus strand of JAJYZC010000051.1, from coordinate 14,070 downwards.
GCCCACCGCTACGCCGGGCCGCTTCACGCGCTCTGCAACTTCGGTCTCCACGCGCACCTGGATGCCGCCCAGGAACTCCCTGAGCGCCTCGCGCGTGACGGTAAGCTTTTCCGTGTGGCCCTCGACCACGCGCCGCGCCTGCTTGCGGCAGACCGTGCCGATGGTCTGCTCCAGTTTGCGCACCCCCGCTTCCCGCGTGTAGTGGCGGATGATGTGACGCACCGCCTCTTCGGGAAACTCGATCTGCTCCGCCGTGATGCCGTTTTCCTTGATCTGGCGCGGAATCAGGTAGCGGTTGGCGATGTGCAGCTTCTCCTCTTCGCTGTAACCTTCGAGCGGGATCAGCTCCATGCGGTCCTGCAAGGGCGGCGGCACTGTGTCCAGCATGTTGGCCGTGCAGATGAACAGAACCTTGGAAAGATCGAAGGGCACGTCGAGATAGTTGTCGCGGAAGGTGTTGTTCTGCTCCGGATCGAGCGTCTCCAGCAAGGCCGAAGCCGGATCGCCGCGGAAGTCGCGGCCCAGCTTGTCCACCTCGTCGAGCATGATGACCGGATCGTTGGTCTCTGCGCGGCGGATCGACTGAATGATCTGCCCCGGCAAGGCGCCAATGTAGGTGCGCCGGTGGCCGCGAATCTCGGCCTCGTCGTGCATTCCGCCCAGCGAGACGCGCTGGAACTTGCGCCCCAAGGCGCGCGCGATCGAACGGCCCAGGCTGGTTTTGCCCACTCCCGGCGGGCCGACAAAGCACAGGATCGGCCCCTTCATGGTGGGCTTGAGTTCGAGCACGCTCAGGTAGTCCAGAATGCGGTCCTTCACCTTTTTCAGCTCGTAGTGGTCTTCATCCAGAATTTCTTTGGCCTTGGCAATGTCGATCTTGGCGCCCGAACTCTTGGCCCAGGGCAGAATGGCCAGCCATTCAATGTAGTTGCGGGTGAGCGAGTAATCGGCGGCCATGGGCGACATGCGCCCCAGCCGCGACAGCTCTTTCAAGGCTTCTTTCTTCACGTCCTCGGGCATTCCCGCGGCTTCGATCTTCTGGCGCAGCTCCTCGATGTCCCGCTGGCTCTCGTCCTGCTCGCCCAGCTCCTTCTGGATAGCCTTGAGCTGCTCGCGCAGGTAGTATTCGCGCTGCGACTGCTGTACCTGGTCCTGCACCTCGTTCTGAATCTTGGCGCGCAACTGCTGCACCTCAAGTTCCTTGGCCAGCAAGCGGTTCATCTGCTCCAGCCGGTCCGTAATGCCGGGCGTCTCCAGCAGTTGCTGCTTCTCGGCGGTGGTCAGAAAGGGCAGCGAGGAGGCGATAAAGTCCACCAGCCGTCCCGGCTCTTCGATATTGGCGGCGATGGTACGCAACTCATCGGAGAGCGTGGGCGACTCGGTGACGATCTGCTGAAACTGCGCAATCACATTGCGCACCAGCGCCTCAATGTTCGATGTCGGCGCCGGTTCCACGTCTTCCAGCGTTTCTACGGCGGCTACCAGGAACGGCTCGGTCTGGACAAAACGCACCAGCCGCACACGCTCTGTGCCTTCCGTGAAGACGAACCGGCTCTGGTTGGGCATGCGCACGACCTTGTGTACCGTAGCCAGCGTTCCCACGGCGTGCAGATCAGAGGGCTGCGGCGCATCCAGGCGGGGATCGATCTGCGCCGCCACCACAATCGTCCGCTCCTCGCCCAGCGACTCGATCAACTGGATAGAGCTCTCCCGGCCCACCGTCAGCGGCAGCACGGCACGAGGAAAGAGCACCGTCTCCCGAACCGCCAATACCGGAACCAGGCGTTCTATCCCGGCGTCCTTGGTGGGGAGATTCGCGGCATTTGGCGAGGGGGAGGGTTTATTTGGCATTGAGTGTCCTCGTATCAATTTTCCCTACATTAGACAACGCAGAAACCGAAAGGTTTCATAAATTTCCGCTACCTGGAACTCTCTTTCCCTTCTCTGAGCGGGCGCCTTCCTCTCAGCCCAGACCATGCCGATCCGGGAAGATTCGCTAAGGCATCTTCGGAAATACGGTAGACTGGGTCATCTGCCCATCTCCAGACCGCAAACCATGTGCAGTCTTACACTTGTTCTCCAACAGCCACCTTCGGCAGCCAACCGGGCAGTCCCGTTCGACAGGTCTATCGGCCAATCCCGCTGGAAGGTGAGAGATGCAAGGGACGGAGGCAGCCTCATCGGCAAGAAAACCGAAACCGGTTGCGTACGCCTTCCCGCTGCGCGGCGAGCGATTATCGTCTCTTGCTTTCCTCTATCTTGATGGCCGATTCGATATGTTCCCACACTTCGTCGGGCGGCTCCTCAATGGGCAAGAGTTGGCGTGCGGCCTCGGCGATTGTCTCCAGGTCAGCCAGCAGCGCGCGGCACAGTGCGCAGCTCCTAATGTGGGGATGATCGGCCAGGTTCTCGCCCGATGCAATCAGATCGGGCAATTGAGATTGGAACGCGGCGCAGTTCAGCGGGTTGGGATCGTCGGTCACGATTGCGCCTCCTTCCGGGATTGAGCATGCAGGGCGCTGCGCAGCTTCAGACGCGCCTTGTGCAACTGCGACTTGCTGTTGCCGATCGAGCAATCGAGCATGGAGGCAATCTCATTATGCTCAAACCCCTCCACATCGTGGAGGATAAAGATGAGACGGTAACCTGTAGGTAAACTGGCTACCGCGCGCTCCAGAGCCAGGCGGTCGATGGCGCCGCTCAGGATGGGATCGGGGGCGCCGAAGCTGCGGCCGGGGCTCTCATCGGGCGTAGGCTCCATAGCTTCATCCATAGAAATCAGTTGCAAGCCCTTCTTGCGCAACTGCATCAGCACCACATTGACGGCCAGCCGGTGCAGCCAGGTGGAAAAAGCCGAGTCGCCGCGAAACGTGCCGATCTTGCGATATAGCTGAAGGAACGCATCCTGGGTCAGATCCTCGGCTTCGGTCACATTGCCCACCATGCGCAGACATAAAGAGTAGATGCGCCTTTTATGCAGCGCGTAAAGCCGGGCGAAGGCTTGATGGTCTCCGGCTTGGGCGCGCGCCAGAACATCGGCGTCATTGGAATCGGCCTGCGCAGAGACCGCGGGAACAGACCCGGCCGCAGGAGACGCCGTTTTCAGCGGCCCTTGGCTGGCTGCGAGCGATTCCGGCCCGCGTGGGCGAGCGGTCAGATCTTTGCCGCCGGCGGAGCCGGATTTGAGGTCCGCGCACCCGGCGTTTTTACGGCGGGCAGGAACCGGCGGCATGGGAGAGGAACGTTGCGACATGCACTCGCTCTTGGTCTGGACTGGAAACCGGACGGCGCTGCAAACAGCGCCTATCCTCGTTAGTATAAGGGGAGGTGGCCGTGTGGGCTTCAACCCCGGCGCAAGATGACCGCAGCCGGCCACGAACTGGCTCTTGAGCCGGGATGATCTAATTGCGTTGCCAGCCACGCATCGGGGTGCACCTCCCCATCTTTTAAGGCGATATGGTTTTGCGGACAATGGCGGCAAGCAATCAGATAACGCGACGCGGAGGCCAGCGGCAGATGCTTGCTGCGCTGGCGGTCTGGCGCCTGATCCGTTGGCCCGGGGTTCTTCTGCTGCTTGGCGCTGGGGCTGCCGTTTGGAGCCAGCAAGCGCCGCGGCCCGCGAAGTCAACTGCGCAATCTGCAGCGGTTTGGGCCGGCGAGCCGGTGCGGGGCATCCTGTTCGAAGGCGTTCCCGCCGGCCGCCTGAAGCCGCTTTCCACCCGTCTGGCACAAATCAAGGGAACACCGCTGACCTCCGATACCATCGCCAATAGCCTGCGCCAGCTTTATGCCACGGGTCTGTACGACACCCTCGCGGCCGAGGGCATCCGCACTTCCCACGGCGTGGACCTGATCTTTCGCGGCCGTCCCCGCACGTTCATTGGGACGGTCAGCGTTTACGGCGCCAAGGGCGCCACCGTGAATACGCAACTGGAGAGCGTTAGCCAGCTCACGCCCGGCACGCCCTTTACCCAGAAGAAGCTGCGCCTGGCGATGGCAAAGATGCGCGATGTCCTGGCCGATGACGGCTTTCCCACGCCTACCATCGAGCCAACCTTAAAGCCCTACCCCTCCGAGCAGCTAATGAACATCGTGTTCTATGTGAACTCCGGCCGGCAAGCGCGCGTGGGCAGCGTCAAAGTTACGGGCGACCCGGGAATGAGCGTGAGGCGATTCCGCCGCTATGCCCACCTGAGGGCCGGCGCTCATGTTACTCACAACACCGTGAACCGCGCTTTGAGCGGGGTGCTCAAGCACTACCAGAAGCAGGATCACTTCGAGGCCGAGGTCAGGCTGGAGTCGGAGCGATTCGACCAGGCGGCGCACACCGTCAGCTTCCATTTCTTGGCCGTCCAGGGTCCGGCTGTGAAGGTGAAAGTGGAGGGCGCAAGCCTCAGCCAGGACCGTATCAAGCAGTTGGTCCCCATCTATGAGGAGGGCAGCGTGGATGAAGATCTGCTCAACGCAAGCAATCGCCACCTGCGCGACTATTTCCAGCGCAAGGGTTACTTCGATGTGAAGGTGAGTTATCAGGAAAAGTCCGCAGGCGGACGGCAGATCACCATCCTTTTCACGGTGAATCTGGGGCTGCGCAGCCGCGTAGAGCGCGTTGCCATTACCGGCAACCACTATTTCAGCACCGGCACGCTAAAGCCGATGCTGAGCGTGCATGCCGCGAGCACGCTCGACCGCCATGGCCTCTACAGCCAGGTGCTGGTGGCTGCGGATGAAGCTGCGCTGGAAAACGTCTACCATGACAACGGCTTTCCCGATGTGAAGGTCATGGCGCAAACCAGCACTCCCCAAACGGGATCAAAGGCCGGCCGGCGCGCCAAAACGGCTCCGCTGATCGTCACCTACCACATCGATGAGGGCAAACAGTGGCGCGTGGGCACGGTGACGATCGAGGGCAATCGCCACATCAATACGGGCATGCTCACGCCCCTGCTGAACACCATTCCCGGACAGTTATTTTCACCCCGCAATCTGGCCGGCGACCGGAATGCGTTGTTGACCGAGTATTTAAGCAGGGGCTTTGAGCACGCCACGGTCAATATCGCCGAGCACGCGGAGCCCGCCCACCCCGGCAAGGTGGATGTGGTCTTTCACATTCACGAGGGAACGCAGTTTTTTATCCGCAACGTGCTGTTGACCGGCCTGCACCTCACGCGCCGGGATACGGTGGCTCATGCCGTCACCCTTCATGCCGGCGAACCGCTCAATCTTACGGCTCTATTCGATACCCAGCGCAATCTCTACGACCTGGCTCTCTTCAACGAGGTCAACACCGCGGTCGAGAATCCTGCCGGCGACGAGCCTTACAAGACCATCCTGGTGCAGATGCAGGAGACGCGGCGCTGGACGCTCACCTATGGCTTCGGCTTTGAGGCCCAGACCGGGCAGCCACAAACGAACTGTCAGGGCGAGCTTGCTGCGGGCGTGGCTTGCAGCCCCAACGGCAAGACCGGCGTCAGTCCTCGCGTGCTGGCCGACATCACCCGCAGTGACTTCTTTGGGCGCAATCAGTCCGCCTCCCTGCAGGGCACCTACGGACTGCTGGAGCAGAGCATCAACCTGCTCTACCAGTTTCCTCAATTTGAGGGCAATCAGGATTTCGGGCTTACGCTTTCCGGCGGCTACGCCAACAGCCAGGCCGTGACCACCTATGTAGCTTCGCGCCTGGAGGCGGACATGCGCTGGAACGAGAGTTTCCTCAACCCCGGCGTTCATCTCTCCAAAGCCAACACCATCGTCTATGAATTGGACTTCCGGCGGGTGAAGGTGGCGGCCGGCAGCTTGCAGGTCTATCCCGGCGCCATTGCGGAGCTTTCGGCGGCCACGCGCGTGGCCGGACCCTCGATCACCTGGATCCGCGACACGCGCGACAACCCCATGAATGCGCACCGCGGCACTTATACCAGCTTTCAGGATTTTCTCTCCGCCGGCACATTCGGCGCGCAGGCGGATTTCGACCGCGTGGATGTAACCAACTCCAGCTACTACGCCATCGATCACAACCGGATCGTGATCGCCCGCAACACCCGCTACGGCCAGGTGCGGGCCTTCGGCTCGGGATCGAGCGAGTTGATTCCGCTTCCTGAACGGCTCTACGCCGGAGGCCCAACCTCGCTGCGCGCATTTTCGCAAAATGCAGCCGGGCCGCGCGATCCGGAGACCGGGTACCCCATCGGCGGTTCCGGCGCTCTCATCAACAGCACCGAGCTGCGCTTGCCCCCGCCCACCTTGCCCTGGTTCGGCGATACCCTCAGTTTCGTCCTCTTTCACGATATGGGCAACGTCTTCACCAACGCCGGAGACGCCTGGGAAAGCGCGCTGCGGATTCGTCAGCCGCATCGCGGAACATGCGAGGACCCGAGCCTGAACCTGCCCACCAAGAGCGGCTCGATCCCTGGACCTATCGCCTCGACGGGACCGGAGGGAGAGTGCGACTTCAATTATTTTTCTCACGCCATGGGCTTAGGGCTGCTCTACCATACCCCTGTCGGACCCATCCGCCTGGATTTCGCCTATAACCTAAATCCCCCTGACTATCCGGTGAATATCAACTATGCGATCAGCGCAAAGTACTTGCCGAGTCCCTACGTGGGCCAGGCGCCGCACTTCAACTTCTTCTTCAGCTTGGGGCAGGCGTTTTGATGAGCCACCAGCATCCAGTCCGGAGCGGCATCGCGCACCCACCCGCTTGGCTGTGCGCCGCAGCCACCGTCATTTGCGCGGTCATGGCCGCGTCCACAGCGGCAACCGTGCTGGCGCAATCCCCACCGGCTTCCGCTTCTCATCTCCCGCCGTCCTCAACCGCGTCTCCCGTCGTGCTCGACCGGGTGGTGGCTGTCGTCAACAAGCAGGTGATCCTGGCCAGCGACCTGGACCAGGACATTCGCCTCTCGGTTCTGGAACCGGGCCGGTCCAAAGACGCGGTTCTCACGCCGCAGCGCGCCTTGCAGCAGTTGATAAGCCGCACCCTCATCGAGCAGCAGATCCGCCAGGAGGATGCGGGCAATGCCGCGCCTTCGCCAGCCGCAGTGAACGCCCGCCTGACGGAGTTGCGCAAGGATCTCCCCGTCTGCGCCCGCTGGAACTGCGCCTCCGCAGCGGGATGGAGGGCATTTCTGGCGGCGCATGGGCTGACTACGCAGCAGGTGGACGAATATTTGCGCGCCAGAATCGAGATCCTGCACTTTATCGAACAAAGGTTCCGGCCCGGCATCCGCATCTCCGCACGGCAAATCGCCGCGTACTACAGCGGCACGCTTCTGCCGCAATACCCGAAGGGCCGGGCAGCTCCCTCGCTGCAACAAGTGAAGCCGCGCATCGAAGAGATTCTTCTGGAACGCCAAGTGAATCTGCTCTTCGGCAACTGGCTGGCTAACCTGCGCAAACAAGGCGACGTCGAAATTCTGGACCCGGCGCTCGAAGCTCCCGAAACGCAAGCCGAAGCGGCAGAAGGAGGCGGCCGATGAGCGAACATGAAATGACGCCATCTCTGCCGCCGCAGCCGCCCGCGCGCAAAATACGCAGCCGTCTGCGCCGCTTCTTTTTCCGCCATCTCCCGCTGGCGGCGGCGGGCGCGTTCCTTCTGCTCGTTCTTGCGGCCGCCGGCGCCTACTTTGGCGCCAGTTCTCAGGCTTTTGAAAACCTGGTCCGCAAACGGCTGATTGCAACTTTGGAGACAGCCACCGGCGGGCGCGTTCAGATCGCATCCTTCCACTGGCGTCTGCTCGCACTGGAAGCCGAGGCCGGGGGGATCGTGATTCATGGCCTCGAAGCGCCTGGTGAAGCTCCTTACGCGCGCATCGAGAGCCTGCGCGTGCAGTTGAGCGTATTCGGCCTTCTCAGTCCGCACATTCGCCTGCGCGACCTGGAGATCGTTGATCCCGAGCTGCATCTGATCGTCTACCGCAATGGAACCACCAATCAGCCGCATCCGCGCCGGCCGAGCCGCTCCGCCAACTCCATGCTCAACAGGCTGTTCGATCTCCGCGCCGGCCACGTTTCCATCGAACGGGGCGTTTTGAACTACGACAACCGCGCTGCCGCTTTCGATTTTCAGAACCGCTCTGCTCCCTTGAACTTAGCCGCCAACGATCTTTCTCTGCGCTTGAGCTATCTGCCCGCGGTTCGCGGAAGACCGGCAAGCTACCGCGTCGAGGCTGGGGCCACGAACCTGACTCTCTTGAGAGGCGGCCCGCAGAGCATGGTTCACACGGTCGATGGCCGCCTCCAGGCCACACTCGATCTGGAGCGTAAAGAGGTTCTTCTGCGCAGCCTGCTCCTCACCGTACACCGCCGTGGAAGCCCGGGCCGCACTCTTGAAATCAGCGGCGAGCTGGCGGACTTCACGCACCCCCGCTGGCAAGCCAAAATCGCCGGGGCATTGGACATGAGTCTTCTCGAGCCGGTCACTGGCTTTCCCTATGCCCCGCAGGGCGTGGCTTATCTCGATCTCGCCGGCGCCGGCCAGGCCGGGCAATTTCACGTCGATGGCCGCATTCGCATCCAGCACGGCGCCTACATCGCTCCCGGCGTCAAAGCCAGGGACGTGAACCTGGACACGCAAGTTCACGCCGACCCGGAGGAATTGCTCTTCACCTCGGCCGTCGCCCGTCTCCGCCAGGGCGGACAACTGGAGGGCGAAGTGGCGCTACAACACTGGCTGCCCACCATCCCCGGAGCCGCGCTCCTCGAGCACGCCGCGCAACCCCGCGCCAAGCGCCGCCGATTCAGATTCTTCGCGCGCCGGGCCCCGGTGATCGAGCATCATGCCGTTCGCGTCTCGATTCCCGTCACCGGCAAGGTGACGGCGCAGTTGCAGGATGTTTCGCTCGATACCATCCTCGATATAGTTGGCAGGCCGCCGTTTCAGCGCCTGGGGTTGGATGCGCTGGTCAACGGTCCCGCGAACGCCGCCTGGTCCGGCGGCACGGTAAACAACTTGGTGGTGAGCGCGGCCCTGGAGCTGAGTCCGTCCGTCCGTCCGCAGCCCGGCGAGGCGCCTATGAGCGGAATCGTCGACGCCTCCTACACCCAGAGCGACGGCAGGGTGGGTGTGCGCCATCTGGATGTGCGCACGCTGGGGAGCCGGCTACAAGCCTTCGGCGAGCTGGGAGCTTATCCGCCCAGCAGCCCCACATCGCTGAGCGTCGAACTTCATTCCCGCAATCTGCGCGAGTTTGATCGCGTGCTGCGCAGCTTGGGTTACCAGCGCGACGGCCGCAGCGGAGCCTCGGCCTTGCCCGTAACTCTGGCCGGCGAGGCCGCCTTTCAGGGAATCTGGACCGGCTCCCTGGTCAGGCCGCACATCGCGGGCCGTTTGCAGGCGGCGCAACTGGCCATCGAGATGCTCCCGCCGGAGAGCGGACGCAGCCTTTCATCCCGCTTTGTGCGCTTCGACTCGGTGGATGTTGCGGGCAGCTACACGCCGGCGCGAATCACGATCAGCCGTGGCCTGCTACTGCGCGGCACAACCGGCGTCATTCTCAGCGGAAGCCTGGAGGCGGCGCCAGCCAGGTTGGCAGCATCGCTCGCCAAACCTTCAGCGTCGCCGCCGTCCATGGCCTCGGTTGCGCGCTCACCGCGGCATGGCGTGCCGCCGTCTGGCCCTCGCCGCCAAAGCGCAGCTTCGGATTTCAACACTGCCTCCGTTCTCCATCTGCGCCTGCAAGCGGATAAAGTCAGCGTCGCCGAAATGCAACTGTTTTTCCATCAAAGGCTGCCGGCGCAGGGCGTTTTCGACGTGAGCATTCAAGCCCAAGGTCCGCTGCGCGCGCTTGACGGCTCGGGCCGGCTGGAGATGGAGAGCGGCAGCATCTACGGCGAGCCGGTGGCGCGCCTGCACGCCCAAGGCGCGATCTCCAACCGGGTCTTGACCCTGACCTCTTTCACCGCCAGCGCGGCGGGCGGCGCCATCTCCGGCGCCGGCAGCTACGACCTCGGCAACCGGCGCTTCCAAGCCCACGTTAAGGGCGCGGGCATCGGCATCTCCGGCATCGATTGGCTGCGCCGGCGCGCACCCTCTACGACTGGCAGGCTGGCGGTTGCCTTCTCCGCATCCGGCACAATGGACAATCCTCAGATTCAAGGCCGCGCCACGCTCACCAGCCTGACAGTAGCCGGGAAACCATTGGGCAGCCTGCGGCTCCAGGCCCACACCGCCGGCCACGCTCTCGATTACCAGACAACCGGCCGCCTCGCCGGCGCCGCGCTCAACTTGCGCGGCCAGACCACGCTCACCGGCAGCTATCCTACCCAGGCGCAGATCGCTTTTTCTGGTCTCGACATCGGCACCCTGCTCAAGCTCGCCCACGTCACGGCCTTCAACGGCCAATCCGCTCTGGCCGGGACGGCCGCTGTTCAAGGCCCGCTGGCCCATCCCGATCAGTTGCAGGGCGAGGCCAAGCTCCGCGATCTGGCCGTCACCGTGGCCGGCGTTCACCTCCAGAGCCAAGGCGGCCTTCACGCCACGCTGGCCAATGCCCGCATCTATCTCGATCCCCTTCACGTCACCGGCGAAAACACCGACCTGAACGCCCAGGGCAACTTGGCGCTCACCGGCTCGCGGCAGCTCGATCTTGCCGCCAGCGGGGCCATCAACATGAAACTCGCTGAGACCCTCGATCCCGACCTGACGGCCAGCGGCACAACCACCTTCCAAGTCCGCGCCCGCGGCCCCTTGCAAGATCCAGGCCTCCACGGGCGCATCAACTTCCAGAACGCCTCGCTTTCGCTCGAAGGCCTCTCTAACGGCCTCAGCCAGTTGCACGGCATGCTGGTCTTCAACCAGAACCGCCTTGAAGTCCGTTCTCTTACGGCCATGACCGGAGGCGGATTGCTGAGCATAGGGGGCTATCTGTCATACCAGCACGGCATCTACGCCAACCTTTCGGTCACAGGCAAGAACATTCGCATCAGCTATCCGCAAGGCATCAACTCCGTGGGCAACGCCACTCTGAGCCTTGAAGGCACGCAGTCCAGCCTGCTGCTCAGCGGCAATCTCCTCATCACCCGCTTTATGGTCAGCCCTAACCTCGATCTCGCCGCCCTGGCCGCCAAGACCAACGCCGTGCCGTCCATCGCGTCCCCCAACGCCCCCTCCAATCACATTCGCCTCGACGTCCGCATCCGCTCCGCGCCTCAACTGGACTTCCAAAATGCCGTCGCCAAGCTGGCCGGCAACGTCGATCTGCGCGTCAGCGGCACCCTGGCCACACCCTCCGTCCTGGGCCGGGTTTCCATCACCGGCGGCAGCGCCCTGATCGCCGGAACCCGCTACGAGATCGAGCGCGGCCAGATCGCCTTCACCAACCCCGTCCGCATCGCGCCTGTCATCGATATGAGCGCCTCAGCCCGCGTGGCCGACTACGACATCACCCTCGGCCTGAACGGCACCCCGCAGCGGATGGCCGTTACCTACCGCAGCGATCCGCCCCTTCCGGAAGGCGACGTCATCGCGCTTCTTGCTCTGGGCCGCACCAATAACTCGGAGCAGCTCCATACGCAACAGCAGGCGCAGGCCATCAGCAGCCCCTCCACGAACGCCCTGCTGGGCGGAGCACTCAACGCCACCGTCAGCAGCCGCGTGCAAAAGCTCTTTGGCCCCGCCTCCGTCAAGGTCGATCCCAACTACCTCGGCGCCTATGGCAATGACACCTCCCGCATCACCGTCCAGGAGCAGTTGGGCCACAACGTCACCCTCACCTACGCCACCGACGTGGACACCACTGGCCAGCAGTTGCTCCAAGCCAACGTCGCCATTAACCGTCAGTACTCCCTGGTCGTGGCCCGCGATGAGTCGGGCGTCTTTTCCGTGGTCATCAAAGCCACACGGCGATTCCGCTAACGCAAAACCGGCGGTCCTCGCGGCGGCAAGCCGTGCCCCGAACCGCATCTCTGCGGCTCGGCGGCGGCCAGCGCGACAGCTATGCCAACGGAGCTTACCTGGGAGCGCCCGCATGGGACATATCCTCGACCTCCCGGCCGTAGCGGCCGGCGAGCGCATTCCAGCGCACGATGGCGATGTCTTCCAGCATTCTCACGCCGTCTCTGAGGTAGCTTATGCGGCTGCGCTCGTCGTGAGCCCAGCTTACGGGAACTTCAGCGATGCGGTAGCCGCGTTTACGGGCGATGAAGAGGATTTCGGGATCGAAGCCCCAGCGCTCGATGGTTTGGAGATGGAAGATGGTCTGAGCCGCGGCGCGCGTGAAGGCCTTGAACCCGCATTGCGTGTCGGCAAAGGGCAGGCCCATGACGGCGCGCGTAACGGCGTTGAAGCAGCGGCCGAAAAACTGCCTGTAAAGGGGCTGGCGGATGGTCTGGCGCGTACGTTCCAGCCAGCGCGAGCCGATGGCGATGTCAGCCCCTTGCCGTATGGCCGCGAACAGGCCTTCGGCCTCCTCGATGGGGGCCGACAGATCGGCGTCGGTGAACATCACCACCTCGCCGAGGGCCTGGAGTATGCCGGAGCGGACGCTATAGCCCTTACCGCGGTTGCTGCCATTCTGGATGAGACGCACCTCCGGAGCGCCGGCCGCAAACGCGCGCACAGCCTCCGCAGTCCGGTCGCTCGAGCCGTCGTCGACCACAATGATCTCGGCCGCCCATCCACGCTTGCGGACGCAATCGGCCACCGCATGCAAAGTGGCGGGGATACGCGCGCTCTCGTTGAAGGCCGGAATGACGATGCTGTAGTTAAACTGTCGTATCGCGCTAATAGCCATCGCCTAACCAGACTCCGCTTCTGGCGGGGGTTCCTTCCGCGGACGGGAACTCAGCCATCATACCGCACCGGCGCAGTCCAAGCCGGGCCCGGACGGCAAAAGAATTTTGCCGGGCAACTCACTGATGCGCAAAGGCTAAATTCCTTGACCGGACTTGCTTTTTCGCCCGGTCGCGGGCAGAATCCGATTATGCTGGTAAGGGAGGCGTAACGGATATGACAAAGGCAGATCTGGTGGAGAAGGTAACCAGTTTAGGCGACCTCACCCGCCGTGACGGCGAAGTAATCGTTGAAACCATCTTCGACTCCGTGATCGCGGCCCTGCAGAGCGGGGACAAAATCGAGATTCGCGGCTTTGGTTCGTTCCGCATTCGGCAGCGCAATCCCCGTATCGGCCGCAACCCCAAGACCGGCGAGCGCGTAGAAGTTCCCGCCAAGAAGGTTCCCTACTTCAAGCCCTCTAAGGAGCTGCGCGACCTAGTCAACCCTGGCGAGGCGGCCCGCGTCTCCTGAGCCGGCTCCAAATCCCCTACTGACCGCTGCGGCAGCCCGGCCCTGAAGTTGTTGCCGGGCCAACTCTAATTGCGCCTTGCAGGCGCGGCCTATCCTCTGGCGGGTCCCCGGATGCCGATCACGGCCATCTGGCGTCCCGTGCGTCCCCCGGAAGCCCGGTGCGAGAAGAAGATCTCCGGCTGGCAGCTTGTGCAACCGCCTGCCACTTTGATGGCGCCGGGGTTCACCCCTGCGGCCAGCAGTTGGCGGCGGTTAGCCTCCATCAGATCCAGGTGCAGGCTAGGCCCTAAATTGGAGTGCCCTGGAGGACGCTGGCTCAAGAACAGCAGAGGATATTTGGCCCGCACCAGATCGGATGAGCCAACCTCGCGGAAGAGCGTGCGGGCATAGTGGAACTGCGATTCGAACTCCGAGAATACCTCTTCGCCAACGGCGTAACAGCAGGCGCCGATGCCGGGGCCGATGGCGGCCACAAGGTCTTCCGGTTGGGAGCCAAACTCCAGCCTCATCCGCCCCACGCCGGTTTCCACGATGCGCTTGAGCGTGCCTCGCCAGCCGGCATGAAATGCCGCCACCGCGCGGCGCTTGCGATCCGCAACCAGGACGGGAATGCAATCGGCGGTGAGGACGGCGACCAGCAGGCCGGGCTCATCCGTAAACAGGCCGTCTGCCTTCAACGGAGGCTCGTGGGCGGCTCCCGCTCTTCGGGAGCGGACAGCGAGGTTCGAATGCATCTGGCGAACGGTTACGAGCGGAGTCGCCGGATCGCCGCTGACGGCTTCGGCCAGCAAGCGGCGGTTACGGAGCACTGTTTCCCGCCCGTC
>JAJYZC010000050.1 GCA_021800255.1 Acidobacteriota bacterium | reverse complement strand
TGAATCTGCTCAAGCAGGACAAAACCTGCAAACTCGGCGTCCACGGCAAACGGCTCACTGCTGCCTGGGATCACCCCTACCTGTTACGCCTGCTCGGAGTGGAGAATTAAGATGCGTTTGCCCTGGCTGGCAATTTTCCCCGGCTACGGGATGCAGCGTTCCCTGCGGCGCGCCCACAACAGATAGCGCAGAGTTTTCAGGGTTTCCAGCATAGCCGCAGCGCCAGCATCGACGGCCGGCTTGGGCTGGAGCGATGGAGCAGCGTGCAGCCTCCACGCCAAGGGCAAGCGGCTGAAGATGAGGCCTGCGCGGGGCAGATCACCGGCGCCGGAAACCACCTCGGCTGAGCGCCAGCCGTGAGTCTTCATGATGCGCTCAGCGTAGCAGGCGTTCTCGATGGTGTCTCGTGCCTGCGGCTCGACAAAGATTGCCGGGGCGGGAATGCCCTGCGCCTCGGCGGTGCGGGCCATCGTGCGCGCCTCCACAAAACGGTTAGCGACGGCGCCTCCGGTGAGTATGAGCCTTGGTGCTACGCCCCGCTCGTACTCGTGTACGGCCTCAGTGACGCGGGCCAGTTGAGCGGGCGTGGGATTGCCGCCGGCGTCCGTGGGGCTGCCCAGGACGATGATGGCATCGAAGCGACGGAGCGCGGTGTTGGAGGTGGGCGCGAAGCGGCGCGCCAGTGCTGCCCAGGCGAAAAGCGCCAGGACGGCCGCGATGGCGGTCAGCGACAGGCGCATCCGCCAGCCCAGGCGCATGCGGCGGAGGGGCCTGCGACGGCGCGGGCGCTTACGCGCGGCGGCGGATAGATAGCGACGGTCAACGGTCATGGGCTTTGGCTCTCTCTTCCACTGTAACGAGCGGCCGCCTCCTTAGCAGCAAACGGACGCCCGGCCGTGGCGCTATAGTTTTCGGAATGAATGTAGACCGCAAGCACACACTCAAGCCGCCGCGACTTCAAGAAGCGGCATAAAATAAAAATCAATCTCAACAGGACTACACCATCTCCGAAGACACGGTAGAATTCCGCAGGCTGAGGGCATAGTTATAGTATGATCTTGGCTAATATGCCGGTCTTGAGCAGACGAGCCGAAATCGCAGATGGTGCTGGTGTAAGGCAAGCGCAATTCAAGTTTTCAGGCAAAGGATTGCGCTGGCTGGTTCCCGATGGGACCGGCAGCCTAGCTTGAATCTATTGGCAGCAGATTTCTGCACGGAGCCGGACATTTGGGGACCGGCGGGGAGAGCACGAACATGGCCAAGAGCGTGAATAAAGTCATCTTGTTAGGGAATGTGGGGAAGGACCCGGAAATCCGTTCCACTGCCGGAGGCACGACCGTGGCCAATTTGACGCTGGCCACCAGCGACCGCTTTCAGGACGGACAGGGCACCTGGCAGGATCGCACTGAGTGGCACAACCTGGTGGCCTTCAAGCGCCTGGCTGAGATCGTGCGTGATTACGTGAAGAAAGGCTCCAAGCTCTACATCGAGGGCAAGATCCAGACCCGGAGTTGGGACGACAAGGAGACCGGTGCCAAGCGATACCGCACCGAAATCGTCGTTCTGGACCTTTCCCTGCTCTCCAGCCGCGATGAGGGCGCCGGCTCGAGCCGTGCGGCGGCTTCGTCGAGTGCGGCGGCCGGCGGCGATCAGCGCCCACTGGCCGCGCAGGATGACTACGCGCAGGCGGCGGAAATCTCTGACGACGACATTCCGTTCTAAGCACGCGGCGCAAACTTCCGGCCCGCGCATCTGCGCGCCTCCATTTCTGTGCTTACAAACCGGGCAGCGCGCCGCGCAAGGACGCTCGGGAATCCATGAACCCTCATGGCAGGGAAAAGAATCTATAGAACAGCGCGCGGTCTGAAGAACGCCTGAGCGGAGCGTCCTCAGTTCCCCATTCAGACTTCATCGGTTTCGCCGCTATAAACCATCCCCTGGACCCGAAACGCGGCCTGTGGATGGGGGCGCGTCCAACTACGCAGTTCTTTTTGAACACAACCGCAAGATTCGGCCGGCTTCACAAAAGCGCGCCTGGGCGCGATTGGGAAGAAGCCAGAGGAGTGCTCTTTGCCGGCAGTTGAAGACGCATCGATGCTTCAGGAAGGCGCTGACGCCGGCCGCCCAGCAAGGACCGCAGTAAATCCGGCTGTGGACGAGCACGCGCATTGGAAGCCGCGCGTGAACCCGTGGCTGATCGCGATGACGGTCGCGCTGGCGGCTTTCATGGAGGTGCTCGATACCTCGATCGCGAACGTGGCGCTGCCCCACATCGCCGGCAACCTGGGGGCCAGCGAAAGCGAGAGCACCTGGGTGCTCACCAGCTATCTGGTCTCCAACGCCATCGTGCTGCCGCTGGGCGGCTGGATCTCAAACGTGATGGGACGGCGCAACTTCTTCGTTCTCTGCATCACCATCTTCACCATCTCCAGTTTTCTCTGCGGCGCCGCACCCACGCTCACGCTGCTGCTGGTATTTCGCGTGCTGCAGGGCGCAGGCGGCGGCGGCTTGCAACCCATGGCGCAGGCCATCATGGCCGACTCGTTCGAGCCCGACAAACGCGGCCAGGCCTTCGCGCTCTACGGCCTGGTGGCCGTGCTTGCGCCCTCCATCGGCCCCACGCTGGGCGGCTGGATCACCGACAACTACTCCTGGCGATGGATCTTCTTCATCAACATTCCCGTCGGCATTCTGGCCTTCATCCTGGTCACGCGCCTGGTGGACGATCCGCCTTGGATCAAGCCCGACCGCAGCCTGCTCGCCAACATCGACTACGTGGGCCTGAGCCTTCTTACCATGGCTATGGGCTCCATGCAGATCATGCTCGACAAGGGCGAGGAGAACGACTGGTTTTCTTCCGGCTTCATCCGCCTGTTTGCGGTGCTGTTCATCGGCGGCATGATCGGGCTCATTGCTTGGGAGTGGAACCGCAAGCAGCCGTTGATGAACCTGAAGCTCTTCCGCTTCAAAAACTTCGCCATCTGCTGCTTTCTCATGCTGCTGGTGGGCGGCGTGCTCAACGCCAACACTGTCTTGCAGCCGCAGTTCATGCAGCTTTTGCTGGGATACACGGCCATGACTGCGGGGCTGGCGCTGACCGCCGGCGGCTTGACGCTGGTCGTGATGATGCCGCTGGCGGGCATCGCCACGGGCAGGTTTTCCGCACGCACGCTCACCGTGATCGGCTTCACGCTGCTGGTCTTGACCTTCCGCTACGCGGCCAACGTGACCAGCTTGCAGATGAGCTTTGCCGAGTGCTCGTGGCTGCGCGTAGTGCAGATGCTCCCCCTGCCGTTTTGTTTCATCTCCATCACCAATGCGGCCTACATTGGGATGCCGAAAAAAGAGAGCAATCAGGTAGCGGGCCTCATCAATTTCGTGCGCAACATCGGCGGCAGCATTTTGATCGCCGTCACGAACGCGCAGGTGACCACCCGCGCCATGTGGCATCAGCAGCACCTGCAAGGCGCCATGCAATCGGCCAATCCGGCCTTCCGGCAGCGCATGCAGGCGTTAAGCGGTTTTCTGGGCAGAGCCTTCGGCCCCGCCAACGCGCATGGCTTGGCGCTGGCGTCCATCTACGACCAGCTCAACCGCCAGGCGCAGATGCAGGGTTATCAGGATGTCTATATGCAACTATCGTGGGCGTCAGTGGCGCTGATCGTGCTAGCTTTTCTGCTCAGTAAAAGCCGCCCCGGAGCGGGACCGGGGGATTCGGCAATTCACTAACTGCCGGGGCTCGGGCCGTGCCCATACGGCAGGCTGGGAAGAGCTGGTTTTCGATGTTCGTCTTGTCAGGAAGGACGGGACTTTCTATAATCCATCTCAATACTACATTGGGAGCCGTGGTATCGTAGTATCCGTCGCCTTGGCTCTCCCGATTCCTCAGCGGGTGACGCCTTCTAAAAGTGAGCGATAGATGATGGATTCCCATTTTGGCAAATCCCAGGAGCACAGAATGAAGAAGCTATTTTTTGCAACTGCTATAGCACTGGCAAGCATGAGCCTTGCGTCAGCTTCAGTGCTACAAGCACAAGGATCGAATCAGGGCACAATCTCGATTGCGAACCCGGCGGAATTCAATGCTTATCAGACCGCAGTCACACAGAGCAATCCGTCGGCCAAAGCCGCGGCCCTGGAAAGCTTTCTCCAAGCCTACCCCAAAAGTGTGGCCAAGAAGGCCGTCCTCGATGACCTGATCGATACCTATCAAAGTTTGAACCAGCCCGACAAGGTGCTCAGCGCAGCTAGCCGCTTGCTGCAATTGGATCCTAACAACATGAAGGCCATCTACATCTCGGTCTATATTGAGGAAATACAGTGCAACCAGAGCGTCGATCCGGCCACCGGCGTGAGCAAGAATCCTCAGGTCTGCGACAATGCCGCCACGCTTGCCCAGAGGGGCCTCGCTGTACCTAAGCCGGCTTCAATAGCGGACGCCGACTGGACGAAGATGACCGGCGCCACCTACCCCATCTTCGACTCCGCTATCGCGCTGGACGATACCGCCTCCAAACAGGACTACAGCGCGGCCATCGCCGAGTACCGTAAGGAGCTGATGCTCGATTCCCCCGAGGCCACCGAGCGCGGGCAGGGCTTGGTGGATACCCTGCAACTGGCGGAGGCCTATGCCAAGCCCAAGACCCATAATGAGGTGTTAGCCTGCTGGTTCTTTGCGCGCGCCTGGAACTTTGCGCCCCCCGCGTATAAGGCCCAGATCGAACCCAAGCTCGAATACTGGTACAAGCACTATCACGGCGCCTTGGATGGACTCAACGCTGTCAAAACCGCGGCCGCGGCCACTGTCTTCCCGCCCCCGGGCTTTACGATTAAGCCCGCCGCTACGCCGGCTCAGATTGCCGACAAGGTGGTCAATGAGACTCCGGACCTGACTCAACTCAACTTGGGAGACAAAGAGTTCATTTTGGCCAACGGCTCCCCGGCCGACCAGCAGAAGCTGTGGTCGGTTCTGCAAGGCCAGCTCACGCCGGTTCCGGGGATTGTGATCTCCGATCCTGCCAATGTGTTGAACGTCGAGGTCACCACCGTGCGGTCCGTTAAGCCGCAGGACTTCGTCGTCCACCTGACCACTCCGCAGGATTGCAGCGCCGTGCCTGCTCCGCCCCGCGATTTCAAGATCGCGGATGCGCAACAATACATCCTCTCCAACGGGGTGCAAGCCGATACCTCCGCCATGGGAGACCTGTTGACTCGCGTCGCGGGTATCCGGAGGATTGTCATCGATCCCGCGGTTGCGGTCATCAACATGGCGGTCTCACAAGATGCGCAGGACAACAAGAGCGCGGACTTTACCGTGAATATGAAGACGCCGGTTTCCTGCAAAGACGCTCCCGCTCCCGGCTTCCAGATGAAGACGCTGCCCGCCGAGGAACTGGACGCCACCTACAGCTCGTATCAGCCGATTCCGGCCACGGCCACGCGGCTGGCGACGGCACAGATCGTGATGAGCGGCGGATTTATCCAGAAGCAGCCTCCCAAGGAGCCGCCACGCCGGCCGGCAGCCGAGCGCCGCGTGGGCGCCCTGGCTACGCACTCAAGCGGCCGGGCCGGATAGGCTCGCTGAGGACGTTACACGGCATCCCGCTCCTGGGATCGATGGGCAGCCCGAAAGGATGGGCTGCCCATTTTCTTGTCTTGCGCATCTCTCGTCGAAAAGCCCGCCGCGCAGCGTCTACTCCCCCAGAGCAATGCGCTGGATGGCGGTGGCGCGTCCCGTCGCAGGATCGCAAGCGACCAGCGCAGCGCACATCTTGGGATTTCCCTTGGCGGCCTCGAACTTGCCGGGCATGGCGGTGAGGAACTTGTGCAGCACTAGGTCCTTTTCCACGCCGATGATGCTGTCGTAGGGGCCGCTCATGCCTACGTCGGTCTGGTAGGCCGTCCCTCCGGGCAAGATGCGCTCGTCGGCGGTGGGCACGTGGGTGTGCGTGCCCAAAACGGCCGTCACGCGCCCATCCAGATACCACCCCATGGCCGCCTTCTCGCTGGTGGCCTCGGCGTGGAAGTCCACCACGATCACCTTCGCGCGAATGGAGGCGAAAAAAGAGTCGGCGGTGCGAAAAGGATCGTCGATCGGCGTCATGAAGACGCGGCCCTGCAGCTGGATCACCGCGTAGTCCACGCCGCTTGCGGTCACGCCCTCGTAGACGCCATAGCCCGGTGACCCAAGCGGAAAATTCGCCGGCCGCAGCACGCGGCGTGGGCGCTCCGCGCTCTGTGGCGGAACGGAGTTCAGGTAGTCGATCAGCTCTTTCTTATCCCAAACGTGATTGCCGGTGGTCAGCACGTCGGCGCCCAGCGCGAAGATCTCCTCGGCGATTGCAGGCGTGACGCCGAATCCGCCGGCGGCGTTCTCCACGTTGGCGATGGTCAGGTCAACGTTGTGCGCCTCGCGCACGTGGCCGATGTGCTCGCGGACGATGCGCCGTCCCGCGCTGCCGAAGATGTCGCCGATGAAGAGGATGTTCACTGGCGTTCGATGCTCCTTGTATCAGGCAATAGGCAATAGGCATTAGGCATTAGGAAGATAGGGGCTTGGCGTGATGCAGTGATTTCATCAGAGCAACCAGCATCTTTCCAACTTCATCGGCGAAAGAATGCGCAGAATCGATCAGCGTGGATGAACCGAACTCAAGCTCTTTTGCAATGATGAGTTGGGTCTCGATCTCGGCGCATGATCCGCGCGCATGGCCGAGAAACTGGAGATACTCACCCTTTGAAGATTTGCCGTAGCCCTCCGCAATGTTGCTGGCGATGGAGACGGCAGCACGACGCATCTGATTGGTGAGGCCAAATCGCTCCGCATCCGGAAAGTGCGAGGTCAGTTTGTAGACTGCAACGGTTAGCTCGATAGCCCGCTGCCAAACGATGAGGTCCTTAAACGACTTTCCCATCCTCCCTCCTCCCTAATGCCTATTGCCTAATGCCTAATGCCTAATGCCTAGTCCCTAGTCCCTAGTCCCTAGTCCCTAGTCCCTGTTCTTTCCGCATCAGCGGAAACAGAATCACATCCCGGATGGACTTGGAGCCGGTGAGCAGCATGACGAGGCGGTCGATGCCGATGCCTTCGCCGGCGGTGGGCGGCAGGCCATACGCCAGGGCGCGAACGTAATCCTCGTCCATCTGGTGGGCCTCGTCGTCGCCGCGGGCGCGTTCTGCGAGTTGCTGCTCGAAGCGCTTGTGCTGCTCGACCGGGTCGTT
Source organism: Acidobacteriota bacterium (assembly GCA_021800255.1). Taxonomy (GTDB): domain Bacteria; phylum Acidobacteriota; class Terriglobia; order Terriglobales; family Acidobacteriaceae; genus Telmatobacter. Next base: position 19,567 of record JAJYZC010000050.1, on the reverse strand, counting down.
CAACTCGCTGAAGGCGTTGCCCAGCTCGAAGCCGCCGATGTAGACCTCGAAACGTTCGACCCAGTTCGGGTCGTAGGGCTTTTGCTTGGAGAGCGGGGAGACGGCTGTAGGGAATTCGTAGATGATGGTTGGCTGGATGAGGTGATATTCCGCAACAGACTCGAACAATTCTGCAACAGCCCTTCCAAGCGGCATGCCCTCGTCGAGGAAATGGACAATCCGCTGAAGCAATAAGTTTAGACTGAGCGGGTCTATCTCCTTGCTGCCTGGCGACTGGGGCGGAGTGACGGCCTCCCTGTATTCCTCTTCCGGAGTTGGAGCCGGAATTTCATAGATCTCGCGTTCTTCCCAACGAGCATTCTTCGTGCCCGATTGATGGAGTTTCACGCATCCTTCCAAAAAGAGCCGGAGCGTCTTCACGTCGGCGAAAACCGACTGTGAAATGGGCGGCAGCGCCGGATGCCACCACTCGATGATTGCGTCGCGCATTGTAAGCCGTTTCCATTCGCCGAGGTTAATGTCAACAACCTCGCCGGCACCCGGCCCCTTTTGAACTGGGAAGTGCGTGATGAGTGTCCCGTTCACCTCCATTGCCACGAACTTGATCAGTTCTTCGGTCAGGTCCATCAGGTCGTGATAATTTGCATACGCCTGGTAGAACTCCAGCATCGTGAACTCGGGATTGTGCTGCGTGCTCACGCCCTCGTTGCGGAAGTTGCGGTTGATCTCGTACACGCGGTCGAGGCCGCCAACGACCAGCCGCTTCAAATACAGCTCCGGCGCGATGCGCAGAAACAGGTCCATATCGAGCGCGTTGTGGTGCGTGGTGAAGGGCCGCGCCGCGGCGCCGCCGGCGATGGGCTGCATCATCGGCGTTTCCACTTCGAGATACCCGCGCTCGTCGAAGAACCGGCGGATGGCGCGCAGCACCTTCGCCCGCTTGACGAAAACTTCGCGGCTGTCGAGATTGGTGAAGAGATCGACGTACCGCTGGCGGTAGCGCAGCTCCACGTCGGCCAGGCCGTGATACTTCTCCGGCAGCGAGAGCATGGCCTTGGAAAGAAACGTCAGCGTCTCCACGTGCACGGTGAGCTCGCCGGTGCGGGTGCGGAAGAGATAGCCGGTGACACCGATGTGATCGCCCAGGTCGAGGAGCTTGTAGAGCGCGAAGCCCTGCTCGCCCACGGCGTCGAGACGGACGTAGATCTGCAGCCGCTGGCCCTGCTGCTGGAGGGTGGCGAAGCCGGCCTTGCCCTGTTGGCGAATGGCCATGATGCGCCCGGCCACGGCCACGGAGACGCGCTCGGCCTCCAGCGCCTCGCCGGTGGCTTCGCCCCAGCGCGCGCGCACCTTGGGAATCGGGATCGCCGCCTGGTCCTGCTCGGCAGGAAAGCGGTTGGGATAGGCGGCCTGCCCGAGATCGGCGATCTTTTTCAGCTTTTCCCGGCGCTCAGTAAAGAGCTTCTGCTCAAACTCCGATTCAAACACGTTCCGATCCTTCCATCGCACGGGCTGTGGCCCAAAAGGGCAGTATACCCGCTGGAGCAATGGCGCCTGCGCGCGCTGGCGGCCATCCGGGCGCGGCGGCAAATGTGCGTGGCCGCGCGCGGATGGCCGCCGGGCGCGATATGCTTTGACAGGAGCCACAATGCCCTACACTCGCCCCATGCCGGAGCGCAAGCCGGGCGGCAAGCCCGCTGCGGCAGGCGTGCCTGCGGGGCTGTTTGGCGCCTGGGTTCAGGCCGAAAAGCTGATGCAGATCGCGCTGGTGCTGCCCTCGGCGGCGTTCATCGGCTGGCTGGCCGGCGTGTGGCTGGATGAGCACTTGCACCAGACCTGGATCGGCATCGCCGGCATCGTCTTTGGCGGCATCTCCGGCTTGGTGTATGTGGTGCGGCTGGCGCTGGATACGAGCCGGCGCGAGGAAGCGGTCGATGCAAGCGATAAGAAGACCGAAAAGGAAAGCGGCGGCAACCGATCATGACTGAAGAAACCCGCTCCCTGGCCACACTGAATGACGAGGGCTTGGAGGCGCTGCTCCAGCGGGCCTTCCGTAACACGCTGATTGTGGGGCTGCTGATCGCGCTGGCGCTCTGGATAGGCTCCGGCTGGCGCAACGCCGCCATGATGGGAACGGGAACCATCATCTCGGCCGCCAGCCTCTTCGAGTGGCGCCGGCTCATCCGGCTCCTCAATGCCAAACTGGACCGCAAGCAGGCGCCCAAGGGGGCGCTGGCGGCAGCCACCTTTTTTGTGCTCCGGCTCATCATTTTCGCGGGGGTCATTTATGGTAGCCTGAAGTGTTTCCGGGGTTCGATGGCTGCGCTTCTCTTCGGCCTTGGCCTGGCAGTGGCGGCTTTGGTATGGGAGGCGTTGCGCCTGCTTCGCGGCTGAGGGCCGAAAGCGGCGCTCAGCCGCACGGTCCCGCCCGGAAACGGAAAGATTTTCGATGCCGGAAACCCTTGCGATCACCCGTCTGCTGAATCGTCTGTTCGGCGCCGGTGTGGCGTCAGTGATGCGCGCCGTGGGCGTTCATCCCGCCCATCCGTCCGCTCCCTTTAACGACACCTTCGCGCTGGAGCTGCTGGTGGCCTGCGGGCTGATCGCCTTTTTCATCGTGGTGCGCCTCAGCTTGTCAGTAGACCGGCCTAACCCGGCGCAGCAGATCGCGGAGATGATTCATGAATTTACCGGCGGTCAGGCCGAACAGGTGATCGGCCATGGCTATGAGCGATTCCAGGCCTTCGTCACCTGCGTGCTGCTCTTCATCCTGCTCAACAATTTCATTGGGCTGCTGCTGGGGCTGATTCCCGGCGTCGTCACCCCGACCAGCCAGCCCGTAGTGCCGCTGGGCATTGCGGTGCTGACCTTCCTCTACTACAACTTTCACGGCGTGCGCGTGCATGGGGCTGGATACATCAAGCAGTTTCTAGGGCCGCTGTGGTGGCTAGTGTGGCTGCTGCTGCCTATCGAGATCGTCTCGCACCTGGCGCGCATGTTGTCGCTCACCGTCCGTCTCTACGCCAACATGCTGGCCAGCGATCTGCTTGCGCTCATCGCCTTTTCGATGATCCCGTTCGCAATTCCGGTGCTGGCGCTGTTCTTGCACTTTGCCGTATCCATCATTCAGGCGTATGTGTTCATGCTCCTGGCTATGATCTATCTCTCCCAGGCGGTGGCGCACGAGCATTGAGAACAGTTGTCAGTTGTCAGTGGTCAGCAAGAGCGCGGACCAGCAGTTGGAATCGATTCAGCCGGCAAAGAGAAACTGACCACTGATCACTAACAAGGATTCCGCCGGAGATCGCTTCCGCTCCGGATGAACGGAAGGCCGCAAGCGTGAGGGGGCCAAAGGAATGAAGACAGCTACTAGCTACTAGCTTCTAGCCTGCACATCGGTGAGCTGAGACTCTCAACCACCGATGAAGAGCTAGAGGCTAGCAGCTAGAAGCTCCTTCTCCGGCACGGTGAGCCTCAACCACCCACTGGCAGCCAAATTTAAGGGAAGCAGGAGAACTATGCGGAAACTTCAATATCTCTTCATGGCCCTGGCGGCCCTGTGCTTCGCCACACCGGTGTTTGCGCAGAGCGGCTCGGCGGTCATCAATATGGCGCCCATCGGCGCCGGCATCGGAATGGGCATCGCCGCCGGCCTGTGCGGCGTAGGCCAGGGCAGGGCCGTTGGCTCAGCCTGTGAATCCCTGGCCCGCAACCCCGGAACCCGCGCCGGCATCATGCTGTTCCTGGTGCTGGGCCTAGCGTTCATTGAGTCCCTCACCTTGTTCACCTTGGTGGTGATCTTCGCCAAGATCAGCTAACCCGGCTTCACAAGAGCGGTTCCAGAATTTACGTGTCTTGTTGAGGTTTGTTCAAAGGGCATTTTCTTAAGGAAATGCCCCTCGGCAGTGTTCTTTCTGGGTATAGCAATTCTGGAACCGCTGTAGCGGCTATGCGGCCCTGCACGCTCGTGGCTGGGCCGCATAGCCTTTTTCACGCGCCGCGCTCGCCGGCCGGCGCCGCCCCTGCGTGGGTTGCCGTCACGGGTCCTTGCGCAACATCTGAATCGCCTGGCGATAGTCCAAGTCTGCGGGCAGCGGCTCAAAGCGGCTTTCCTCCTCCTCGGTGTCGTAGGTTTTGGTAAAGAAGAGCACGCGGCCGGTCATGGCGAGCCTCATGCGCACGATGCGCCATTGGTGATGGCCCACGTCAGCCTGTTCAATGCGAATTGAGCCGCCCCTGTTCAGATGCCCGAGAATGCCCCATGCAAAGTTCACACCGTGGTGGAGACGGCCCTCCAGGCGCACCACCCTTTGCGCCGCCGGATCGATCCAAACCTGGCCTGCCATAGCGGTGAGAACGTGCAGCTCCAAATCAGAGGGGTCAAAGGCGGGATTGGGCTTGAAGGTGAACTTCTCGACTTCACCGGCCGGGCCTTCGCCTGGACCGGCGTATTGGTAAAGAAAAGCCGTGGGCAGCGCCCGCAGCACCTTGAGCGCGCGGGCGGTGTCGGCGTCCTCACTCTGCTTGCGAGTCATCTGGCGGCTGGGATCGCTGAGCAGTCCGTTCAGGCGCGCCAGCTCCCGCTGCTCCGCGGCCGCGCTCAGCGGCTTGCCATTGATGGAGATCAGGCGGGCCACGTCGCCGTCGCGCGTTTCGACGATTTTCTTGGTGGTGGTGAGCCGCGGCGAGGACCTGCGCAGCCAGAAGCTCATAGGGCGGGGATTTTTCAGCGCCCGGATCTCATTGGCGAGCGCGCGGTCGACCAGCGCCTGGGCCTGCGCGGGCGCGAGGGGTGCAGGAAGCGGCTTTGCAGGCTGCCCGCGGCCCGGCACCGGCAAGAGGAGCAGGAAAAGAAACAGGACAAACCCGCGCCCTGCGCCCGGTTGAGCGAGCCTTGCCTGCTTGCGAACCCCACTCTGCCTCATATAATTCTTAGACGCCGTATGCCCATTCAAGATTCGCAGATTGAAGCCATGCACCCCGGTTGCGTATAGTGCGGGGAGGGCCTGCTGTAGGCTCATGGAAGGAAAAAGATCATGGCAGTGGAGAACGCGCCCGCGCGTATCGGCAAGAGCGTGGTAATTTGCGGCGAAATCAAAGGCAGCGAGGATCTGATCGTGGATGGACGCGTGGAGGGGACCGTAACCCTTTCCGAGAGCCGGCTGACGATTGGACCGAACGCCAATGTGGCCGCCGACCTGTCCGCCAAGGACGTGCTCATCCTGGGCCACGTTCAGGGCAATATCATGGCCAGCGGCCGCGTGGAGCTGCGCGCCGGCTGCACGGTTGAGGGCGATATACGCGCCCTGCGCCTGGCCGTCGAAGACAATGCCGTCTTCCGCGGCAAAGTGGACCTGACGCAGGCCGCCGCCAAGGCCCCCGAAGGTGCCGCCGCGATCCCGGCCGGAGGCGCCTTCTGAGGCGCTCTGCGCCGGCCCGTTCCCTACTTATTTCTCCGGCCGCACGAGGGAATCAGGTTGCTGAGCGATCGGTTCGACAACAAGCAAATCAAGGGTTCCGCTGCTTCCTTGCCAGGTTTGTACGGACCCAAAATTCCGCGCCACTCGGGCGCGTGGGCGGTGCTGCGCAAACGCCTCCAGAGCGAGTCCGGCCTGCGCATCATTGACAGCGGCCACACCTCACCCGCCAACATCAACTACCTCACCAGCCTGGGGCACAGCCTCTTCCTCACCGACTTGGTTCACGACGCCTTGGGCGGGAACTGGCAGACGGGAGCCGACGAGGAAGGCAATCCGGCGTGGAACGTCGAGGGCTTTCTTGAGCATTCCCTCAACTTCGCCGGCCGCACTTTCGATGTGGTGCTGCTATGGACGGCGCTCGACTACCTGCCTGAGCCGCTGGTGGCGCCGGTGGTCGCCCGCCTGCTCCCGGCCATGAATCCCGGCGGCCAGGTCCTGGCGTTTTTTCATACCCGCAAGGAGGGCGAGGAATCGGTGCGCTGCCGCTTCCACGTGACCGCCGGCGACGATGTGGAGATGCAGTTGACTCAGCAGGTTCCCATCCAGCGCGCCTTTACCAACCGCAGCATCGAGCGGCTGTTTACCGGCTGGTCCGGCCACCGGCAGTTCCTGGCCAAGGACAGCATCTCCGAGGTCATCGTGACGCGGTGAGCCGGCGTCTCCGGCCCGCTTGCGGAATCAGCGGAGGAGGATTGAGCATGGAAGCGTGGCCGGTCACTGCATTTTGACTCGCTGCGATCAACGGGGGGCGAATCGATGAATCCAATTGCGAAGCTTGCATCTATCGCTGTGTTGGCTGCCGCCGGTGCGGCTGCCGGCGCGCAAATGGGGAACCCGGCCAAGGGGCCGGCTGCCATTCCGAATGACCAACTCGATCCCGCCAGGAATCTAACTGCCGCAACCCTGGAATCATCGCTGCACAAGCCGCTGCCCGAGCAGTACATCTGGACTCAGGCCGATGCGGCGCCCTCGCGTCCGCAGGTTGCGAATGGATGGGATAGCGGAACCCGCCAGGACCTGGCCCCGCATTATTTCCGGCGCACCTTTCGGGTGAGCACGGTTCCTGCGCACGCCACCCTCTATATGGCAGGGCCGCGTATGGCCGCGATTTTTCTCAATGGGCAGAAGGTGGGCAGCTACGAGCTGAACCTGGACTTTCCGATGGGCATCCGCGTCTACACTTGCGATGTTACGCACGCTCTGCGCCAGGGCGAGAATGCGCTCGCAATCGAGGCGGTGCGCGGTCCGAACATTGGCAACGGAGCGGCGAACCGGCTCAGCGTACAGCAGGCTCACGGGGAAGTGCTGGCGGTCATGATCGTTCCGGCGGCGCGCGGCATACAGGCTCCGCCGCTGGTGATGAGCGATGCGCAATGGAAGGCCACGATGCAGCCGGCGCCTTCCGGCTGGCAACAGGCAGATTTCAACGACGCGAGCTGGCCCTCAGTAGACGATCTGTCGGGCATCGAAGGCTCGATCAATCTCTTCCAGTGGAATGCCGATGCCGGTATGTACGCATGGCCCGGATACGATGGCATCTCGCCCTTCCTCGCGCATTATCCTCTGCCAGCGGCCACAGTCAGCCATGTGTATGACGGTGTGGGCGCGATTGAAGATGCGCAATCGCTCACCGCCCGCTCCACAGGCGGCGAGCTGAGGGTTACCCTGCCGGAAAAGCACGTTTCGCGCACGAACGCGCCGCAGGTTCTGCTGGATTTTGGCCGCGAGGTCACCGGCCGGCTGGAACTCCAGTCTGATTCCGATCAGCCGTCCGAAGTTACGGTGCAATACGGCGAGTCGGAGGCCGAGGCGCTCATGCAGCCGTATCTCGGCGTCGATCCCGTGTATCTGCCGCCGCACGGAACGGCCTACGGCCCCAAGAGCGCCTTTCGCTATGCCATCGTTCGCTTCACGGGCGGCCGCGACACACGTTTCCGCGCCATCCGCCTGGATGGGATTGCCTATCCCGTCAAATATGAGGGATCATTCGAGTCCTCCGACCCGGAGCTCAACAAGATGTGGGCCATCGGCGCATACACGGCGCATCTGTGCATGCAGGACGATGTCTGGGACGCACCGAAGCGCGACCGGGGGCGCTGGATGGGTGATCTCGACGTCAGCGGCCGCACCATCGGCGATGTCTTTGGCGATCACTTCCTCATGCGGGACACGCTGAACCGGCTGCTGGGTCCCGCGCCGGTCGAGCGCCATGTCAATGGCATTCCCGGCTACTCGGCCTTCTGGGTGATGGGCGAGAAGGAGTTCTATCTGCACACGGGTTCGATAAAACAGCTTGAAAGCATCCACACCCGGCTGGTGCAGTTGCTTGCCTATATGGAGAAGGATATGAACAACCGGAATCTCTTCTCTGACCGCACGCACGCCTGGCCTTTTGTGGATTGGTCGCCGGAGATGAATGGCTACGATGCTCAAACGCGGATGGCCACGCAGTTCGAGTATGAAGCAGCCTTCCGCGACGGCGCCTGGTTGCTGCGCGTGCTGCATGACAGCAAAAACGCCGCCTGGGCGCTGGAGGAAGCGGATGCGCTCAAGGCGGCTGCCCAGCAGTATATGCTCGATCCGCAAGGATCGTTTGGAAGCCGCTGGCAGACGAATGCCTATGCGGTTCTCTCCGGCGTAGCCGGCAAGGACCAGTACGCCGCCATCTGGAAGAACTCACTCTCGAATGTAGGGCACATCGCGTACAACCCCTACATCATCACGCCCTATTACAACTTCTACGTGGTTAGCGCCATGGCCAAGATGGGGCATCGCCGGGCGGCTCTCAACTGGATTCGCCAGTATTGGGGCGGCATGGTGCAGGAGGGGGCAACCAGCTTCTGGGAAGGCTACGATCCTTCCTGGTATAAAGGCAAACTCTTCCATGAATCGCTGCAGGCGGACAATATGTCCGGCTTCCGCGTGAGCTTGGCGCACGGATGGTCGAGCGGCGTCACGCCGTGGCTCATGGCGGAGGTGCTGGGCATACAACCCACAGCCGGTGGCTTTGCCGGCGTAAATATCCGGCCCGATCTGCTGGGTCTCAAGTGGGCGAAAGGAACAGAGCCTACGCCGCACGGGCAGCTCGGAGTATCCATTCGTGATAAGGATGGCTACGCTACCACCGTCACGCTGCCCGCCGGGATTCAAGCCAGCGTCTCGGTTCCGGTTGCATCGCCACGCGCGCAAGTGTTCGTGAATGGTAAAGTGCATCAGAGCACTCCCGCTGAATCCGGAAGGCGCGCAATTGTCGTCCTCGGCGGTCAGGGAACCTATCTGATCACATCGCACTGACTGATTTATCCGCGGCTGCGGGAGCTGGCATTCTCCATCCGTCAGCAACCCAGCCGCATGGACCGCGCCTGAAGTGGGCGCTGCGGCGCCCGCCACGCGCATGCCTATCTGCGCCGCTTTGCTATTCTGTCAGCCATGGAACAAGCAGCCATTCAAACTCACGGGCTTACCCGGCGCTTTGGCGCGCTCACAGCGGTGGATGACGTCACCATGAGCGTGGCTCCGGGCCAGTTTTTTGGCTTTCTGGGGCCGAACGGCGCGGGAAAATCCACTACCATCAAAATGCTGACCGGACTCATGGAGCCGAGCGCGGGAAAAATCGAGATTCTCGGTCAACCGTTCGGCGCCGGATCGCTGGAACTGAAGCGCCAGATCGGCGTGGTGCCGGAGGGAATGGCGCTGCTGGGGCGGCTGACCGCGCGTGAATATCTGCGCTTCGTAGGCCGCATGTACGGACTGGACAGCGAGACCGCCAGCCGTCGCACAGAGGATCTGCTGGAGTTTATGCAACTGGCCGGTGAGCACAAGAAAATGGTGACCGACTTCTCCCATGGAATGCAGAAAAAACTGGCCATGGCGGCAGCCGTGATTCATGGTCCCAAGGTGCTCTTCCTCGATGAGCCGTTCGAGGGCGTGGACGCGATTGCCGCGGGCATGATGAAGGCCATGCTGTTGAGGATGATCGGGCGCGGAGCGACGATTTTTCTCACCACTCATGTGCTGGAAATCGTGGAGCGGTTGTGCAGTCACGTGGCCATCATCTCCCAGGGGCGGCTGGTGGCCAATGGCTCGATCGAAGAGCTGCGAACGGGCGTGGCCAGCAGGCTGCCCGGCACAGAGATGGAGCAGCGGCTCACGCTTGAGGAAATCTTCCTGGCCATTGTGGGCGCCGGCGGGCAGGAAGAAATGACGCAGGAGCTATCATGGCTGGCATGACTGGTGAGAGATCGCAGGGCAAGGGATTGCTCGGCGCCCCGGCGCGGGCGCAGTACGCGGCCATGGCGGCGATGCGCTGGCGCGTCTTTATCAACGGACTGCATTCCATCCACGGCATCCTCGAACTGGGCGCAACCGGGATTGCCTGGATGTTCTACGCCTTCATCGGTCTGGGAGCGGGATTTGGCCTGGGCGCAGGTGGTTACGCAATGGCGCTGCATGCGGAATGGCAGTTCTTGCCTATCCTCTTCTGGATTACGAGCATTCTCTGGTTAACCCTGCCCATAGTTGTCGCCTCCTATCAGGAACAGTCGGACCTGGGAATCCTGTTGCGCTTTCCGGTGCGCTTCGGTTCGTACTTCACGCTTTACCTGATCTCCGGCTTGATGGAAGCCTCCACGATTGTGGGCGGGCTCTGCTGCTTCGGCATCTGGCTGGGAGTCGTCCTGGCGCGGCCGCAGATGGGCGCGCCGTTGGCGCTGGTTCTGACCATCTTCGCGGCCTTCAATTTGCTGCTGGTGCGCGCCATCTTCGCCTGGATCGAACGTTGGCTGGCGCAGCGCAAGTCGCGCGAAATCGTGGGCGTGGTATTCATGGTGCTCGTTCTCGGCGCGCAATTTCTCAACCCCGCGCTCTATCACCATCGGGATTACGGTCCGGTGAGCCGGCAGCAGCGGCGTGAACAAGCCGGGGAGACGTGGGCCAGATATGCGCCCATGTTGAAGTCGGCATACCGGGTGCAGCAGTGGCTTCCGGCAGGGTCGGCGGCGCGCGCCGCGCAACAGTCGGCGGAAGGGCGATCCGCACAGGGATGGGCATGGCTGGGCCTGCTGGGGATGTGGACGCTGGCAGCCGGCGGAACGCTGGGCCTGCGCCTGCGCGCTGAATATCGCGGTGAAAATCTGGGTTGGGCTTCAGCCCGGACCCGGGCGCCCGAACGCACGTGGACGCTGGGTGGCTCCGGCGCTTGCACTGCGGCGATCGAGAAAGAGGTGCATAGTTTGTTTCGCTCCCTGCCCTTGTTGTGGGGAATGGGGGCTCCATTGCTGCTGGTACTCGTGCTGGGAGGGCTGTTCCATCCCGGCGCCGCGCTCCACTCGTTTTCCTATGCGCTGCCGCTGTGCGTGGCCTACGCATTGCTGGGATTTACGCAGTTGTTCTACAACAACCTGGGCGCAGAAGGCGCGGGAATTCAACTGCTCTTTCTTTCCCCCACGCCCATCCGGACGGTGGTGCTGGCCAAGAATCTGCTGCATGGCGCGCTCTTCCTCGTGGTGGCCTGTGCAGCCGTAGCCCTGGGCTGTCTTCGTTTGGGCCTTCCGCCCGCTGCGCTCATGGCTGCGCTGGGCGCGTGGTTGCTGTTTGCGCTGCCGTGCAACCTCGCCGCCGGAAATATTTTGTCGCTCACCATGCCCTGCCGCATCCATCCCGGCCGCATTGGCCGCCAGCCCGGCTCACAGGCCAATGCGCTCACCGCCGTGTTGATCCAGGCTGGAACGCTAGGGATTGGCGCGGCGGTCCTGTCCCTTTGCTGGGCGCTCGATAAGCCCTGGTGGGCCATCCCCATCCTTTTGGTTTTGGCTGCGGCCGCATACTTTGTCTGGAAGCGCGTCTTGAGCCATGTGGAGGCAATGGCTCTCGAACGCAGAGATCAACTGATCACGTCGTTGATGAAGGTGCAGTAACACCGCAGTTCACATATTGGCTCGCCGGCCATTCTTCGCTCTTAGTCCTTCGGACCGCGAGGTCAAAGGGCCTTCTATATGTAGGATCATTCTTATCCAAATTACGTTTTGCGGACCTGTGAAGTTGGACAGCATTTGACGGTCAGAGCGACTGATGTGGCGTTGCCCTCAGGATGCAATCCCTCGGCAAGCGGGTTTTAAGTTGAAGGATTGGCGACGCAGCTTCCGGCGTCTATCTTTTTACAGGAGTCAATAACTTGGCGCGGAAGTCAAGCGCCGCGCACGCACGGCAGCGGCTAACTCCTTGAGTAACTCGTGGGTCTCTTCCCAGCCGATGCAGGGGTCAGTGATGCTCTGGCCGTAGACGAGGGGCTGGCCGGGAAGGAGTTTCTGCGCGCCGGCCACGAGGTTACTCTCCATCATGGCTCCCATGATGGAACGGTTGCCTTGGGCGATCTGCGCGGCCACATCGCGGCAGACGAGGGCCTGACGCTTATAGTCCTTCTTCGCGTTGGCGTGGCTGAAATCGATCATGATGCGCGGCGTGATGCCCGCTTTTTCCATACGGACGGCGGCCTCGGAAACGTCTGCCGCGGTGTAGTTCACGGTCTGGCGACCGCCGCGCAGGATGATGTGGCAGTCTCGATTTCCGGCGGTCACGAAGATGGCCGACTGACCGTACTTGGTGTGGCCGAGAAAGGTGTGGGAGCAGGCGGCGGAAAGGACCGCGTCGACGGCAACCTGGACATCGCCGGAGGTGGCGTTCTTAAAACCAACGGGACAAGAAACGCCGGAGACGAGCTGGCGGTGGACCTGGCTCTCTGAGGTGCGCGCGCCAACAGCGCCCCAAGCCACCAGGCCGGCGATGTACTGGGGCGTAATCATGTCCAGGAACTCAGTCCCGGCGGGCACGCCCATCTCCGCCAGGTCGAGGAGCAGATGGCGAGCCAGGCGCAGGCCGTCGTTGATCTTGTAGGACTGGTCGAGGTGAGGATCGTTGATAAGCCCTTTCCAGCCCACGGTGGTGCGTGGTTTCTCAAAGTAGACGCGCATGACCAGGCGCAGGTCGGCGGAGAACTCGCCGATGGAGGTTTTGAGCCGTGCGGCATAGTCGCGGGCGGCCTTGGGGTCGTGGATGGAGCAGGGGCCGGCGAGGACCAGGAGACGGTCGTCGCGGCCATTGAGGATGGCGACGATCTCGCTGCGCGCCTCGTAGATGGTGGTGGAGGCGGCTTCTGAGACAGGGCGCTCTTCCTCAAGGAAGACGGGAGGCAGAACGACCTTCGTCCACTTGATGCGGATGTCTTCCGTGGTATGGAACATAGCTTTTCCCGGCGCGGGCCGGTTTGAGCGCATCGCGGCCGCAGGAGCGGCGGGAACGGCGAAATCGGCAGGCGCACCTTCCAATCTACGGCATTTTCGCAGATGGCGCAGCAGATTCCCAGGACTGCGCTGGGCTTGTCCTGGGCGTTTTCCTGCCCTCCCTGGGTCTTTGACGGCATGAATTCGTTCCTTCAAGCTCGTGCTTTCCCAGGTCCCGAAGGGGCCCCCGGGGCACTCCAGGATGGTGCAAAATCAAGCGGTCAGAGACTTGGGGGAGGGACGGCGCGCATGATGACTCCAAGGCGGCAAAGGGAGCCACCCTCGTCAACTGTCTGTTCATGCGATTGCGGTGGAGTGCAGGTGAGGGGCGGGCGCGTGGTGTCTTACATCGTCTTACGGCTGCAAGGCGGCCGGGCAGGAGCGTAAGATTTCGTTTTACACGGCGTGTACCGCCGTGTCTTGCTATCTTGCGCGAATGGGCAGAGGGTGGCGCACTCGCCTCGCCCTGCCGATTGCCGGATGGTCCTGCCGGTGACGACAAAAATCTTCCCCGTGTCCGCGGCTGGCAAGCGATGCGTATAATGGAGCCGCTTTGGGTTCAAGAAAGAAATTGCATTGTGAGTCTAGGAACGAGGAGGAGGGAGTATGGGTGATTTAACACGCAGAGGGTTTGTCGGGTCGCTTTCAGGGATGGCGGCGACGGCGCTTTCGGCGCAGCAGGGCCTTCGGATGACGGCCGCGAAAGACGCGGGGAAGGGGGCGATTAAGATCACCGACCTCAGATGCGCAGTCATCGGGCGCAACCCCACGGTTCGCATCGTCACCGACCAGGGGATCTCGGGGTACGGTCAAGCTGAGTCGGCCAAGCCCTATTTGAAGCCGATGGTGCTGTTCTATAGAGACTATTTGATCGGCGAAGACCCCACCGACGTGAATCGCATCATGCTGAAGATTCGCCGCATGGGCGCGTTCAAGCCCTGGGGCGCGGCGGTGAGCGCCATCGAGATCGCTCTGTGGGACGTGGCCGGGCAAGCGGCCGGCTTGCCGGTATACAAGCTGCTGGGGGGAAAGGTTCGCGATCGTGTGCGCCCTTACGGCAACTCGGAAAACAACTCCAACATCACGCCGCGCACGCCCCAGGATTACGCCCAAGTGGCAGCCGAGGTGAAGGCGGCCAAAGAGGGCTTCACGCTCATCAAGCTGCCGGTGGGCTTCCACAACGACGCCATGCTGGAGGCCATCCCCAACGCCTGGTATGGAAAGAAGTGGACGGGACGAATGCCGCCTTACATGGATCGCGGCTTGCTCACGCAACCTGGGATCGACCATGTGATCGCCTGCGTGGAAGCGGCCAAAAAAGCCGCCGGCGGCGAAGTAGGGCTGGCGTTCGATTGCGGACCCGGCTGGACCCCGAAGGACGCGATTCGCTTTGCGCGCGCGGTCGAGCCCTACGACGTCGCCTGGCTGGAAGACTTGATTACAGGCGACTACACGCCCTACCCCAACGCTCAGGTCTTCAAAGAGGTCACAGACAGCACTGCGACGCGGATTCACACCGGCGAGGAGATATATCTGCGCGAGAACTTCAAGGACCTGATCGAGACCCAGGCGGTCAACGTGCTGGGGCCGGACCCGGAGGACGTGGGCGGTATAGCCGAATTGAAGTGGATCGCGGAATACGCCAATCTCCACGGCATCCTGGTGGCTCCGCACGGCATCTTCGACGGGCTGTTCGGAGTGGCCGCGCAGGTGCACTTAGGAGCGGTCTGTCCGCAGAACTATATCGCCTTCGAATATGCCAAGGGCCAGCCGGAGTGGTGGTATGACATTGTGGACGGGCTCCCGGATCCGATTGTTAAAAACGGCTTCATCGAGGTCTGGGACAAGCCCGGATTGGGCATCACCTTCAATGTGCGGGCAGCCAAAGTGCACCTCTCAGAGGAGGATAAGGGGTTCTTCGATTGAGATGGGGCGGGGGCCAGGCAGACGAGACCGGCCGGGACGAAAAAGATGAGGTGAAGCGCGAGCGGTTACTCGTTCTCGCGGATCATCTCTTCGAGTTTGGTTTTGTGCTTGGCCCGGCGTCCCGTGCGCAGCCCGGTCTCCAGGACGCGCCCGGGCTTGGGCTGGCCGACGCGCTCGCGGGCATTGGCCTTGACGGCCTTCGTGGCCGAGAAACGGGCTGGCTTGCGTTTCGTCATCGCAAAGAAGAGTATGAAGTAAATCCCGCCGCAACGGAAGGGCTTCGGGATTTGCCGCGGCGACGCTGCGCCGCCGGGCGGCCGGCCGGAGGGCACGGGAGATGGAAGAGCGGGAGTTTTTTCACGAGACGACAGAGCTGCGGACGCACACGCTGACCTGCCCCAAGTGCGGGCAGGCGAACGAATATAAGGTGACGTGGGTGGTTCGGCGCAAGCGCGCCGAGCCGCCACGCGGAGCCGACCAACGCGACCGGGCGCGCTTTGCCAAGGCGCAGTCTTACATGGTAAGACGCGACGACAAGTTGTCTTGCGCGAACCTCCGCTGCCGCAAGCCGTTCGAGATCACGACCTTGCAATCGCTGGCCTTTCTTGTTGATTAAGTTGCACAGGCGGCCGCAGTGGCGCCGGCCGTTTTCCCCGGCGTGGATGCCCGCTAGCGCCAGCGTTCGCTCCCTTCGACGACACACCCGCAGGAGGCGAGGGTGCACAACCTTGACTCTACGAGGAGACGCGATGGCCGTCGCAGGCCATTCCGGGCTTGTTCAGCAGCCGCGCTGCCGGGGCTGGCGCAGGAGGTTGGAGATGTGATTGAATCGGTGATGTAAGTTGAGGGCTCGGAGGCCGAGCGGCGGAGCCCGCAAGGAGAAACCGATGGCAAATACACTACTTCCCCCCGAAGAGCGAAACCTGACCCCGGAGCAAGTGGAGGCGTTGGACAAGCGGCGCGACCTGGGGCACACGTTCCTAGTGATCGCGGGCCAATTCACGGTGCTGGCCTGCGTATTGTTGCTGTGGGTCGGGCAGGATCTGCAATACTCGCCGGGCTGGGCCCATCCCATGGCCTACTACTTTGCTCTCGCCTTGATTTTGATCACGGTCTTCGGCATCGCGGGACTGATTTTGCGCAAGGGCACGCCACGCATCGATTAGGGGCCGGCCGCGCGGCCGCGCGGCACCGGGATGCGGAAACATCTTCGCCGAGGCGAGTGAATTGGCAGGTGGCAGCGGACCGGGCCAGGCTTGGGGCGTAGTTTCGCTCGCCCGATGCGGCCATCGCCAGACCGGTGCAGCGCCGCCCGCGGGTGTGCACAAATCGGTATAGGCTAATAATGACGCATGGCTTCAGCTTCCCTAACCGCTTCTCCGACGACGGCGCGCGATGCGCGGCTGACCGACAGCCATGGGCGCGTGATTCACGATCTGCGCGTTTCCATCACCGACCGCTGTAATTACAAGTGCGTTTACTGCCGCACCGGCGAAGGCGGAGCGCAATATCCCGAACTGAGCATCGAGGAGTATTTGCGGCTGATCCGGCTGTTTGTGGGCCTGGGCATCGCCAAGGTGCGTCTGACGGGCGGCGAGCCGCTGCTGCGGCGCGGGCTGGTGGATCTGGTGCGCGAGCTGGCCGGCTTGCGCACGCTGTGGGGCCAACCGCTGGAACTGGCGCTGACGACCAACGGGCACCTGCTGGACGGGCTGGCCGCGCCGCTGAAGGCCGCGGGGCTGAGCCGCGTGACGGTGAGCATGGACGCCGTGGACGCGGCCACCTTCGAGCGCATTACGCGCGTTCCGGGGAGCTTCGAGACTGTGCTGGGCGGCATTCGCGCGGCGCGCGCCGCAGGATTAACACCGCTGAAGATCAACTGCGTGCTGCTGCGCGGCTTCAACGACGATCAGATCGAGGGCTTTGCTCGGTTTGCGCGCGAAGAGGACGTGGTAGTGCGGTTTATCGAGTTCATGCCGCTTGAGGAGGGCCGGCTATGGTCGCCGGAGATCGTGGTGACGCTCAAGGAGATCGTGGAGCGCATCGGGCGCGTGCTGCCGCTGGTGGAGCTGCCGCCGCGGGAGCCGAGCGAAACGGCGCGGCGCTATGGATTTCGGGACGGCGCAGGAGAGATCGGGATCATCGCGCCGGTGAGCCAGGCATTTTGCGGAGCGTGCAGCCGCGTGCGGCTGACCTCAGACGGCAAAATCCGCACCTGCCTGTTTTCCCAAGTGGAGCACGATCTGTATGGCCGCATGAGGGGCGGGGCAGACGACGCGGAACTGAGCGCCTACATCGTGCGCACCGTCGAGGGCAAGGAAGCGCGGCATCATATCGGCGAACCGGGATTCCTCAAGCCTTCGCGCTCCATGGTGCACATCGGCGGCTAAAGCAGAAGCGTCCGGCGCGGTCATGCCCGCGCGCATGGCTGTGATGAAGTTTTTAGGCGCGAATCGGCACGGATATTTCCACGCCCGCGCAGGGAACAGTGTGAAAGAATCATCATTAGAGTAACCTCCCCCCTGAAGGGCCCCAGATGACGACCGAAGCGGAAGGACGCATCCCGCTCGCAGATCTGCTTGTTTTTCACCAACTGGCGCGCTCGCTGACCTCGAGCTTCGACCTGGACGCGATTCTGCGCACCATCCTCGAACACATGGAGCGGTTCGTCGAGGCGGAGCTATGGACGCTCTTGATGGTAGACGAGGCCCGCCATGAGCTTTACTACGCGCTGGCGGCGGGAGGCGGGCACGAGGCCCTGCGCGACTTGCGTGTGAAGATAGGCGAAGGCGTGGCTGGGTGGGTGGTGGAGCACGGTGAGACGTTGATCGTTCCCGAGGCCGGCAAAGACCCGCGGGCGCGCGAGGACAGCGCGGCCAATCAGGGCAGGATGCGCTCGGTCATCGCCATGCCGCTGCGCGGGCGCAAGGGAACGCAGGGGGCAATCGAGATCATCAACCCGCGCGCCGGCCAGATGACGGATTACACGATTGCGTTCCTGCATATCCTGGCCGATTACGCGGCCATAGCCATCGAAAACGCGCGTGATGTGGCCCGCATCCAGCAACTGACCATCACCGACGACACCACCGGACTCTATAACGTGCGCCATCTTTACGACGTGATGGGCCGGGAGGTGGAGCACTGCGAGCGGGGAAAGCGGCCGATGAGCCTGGCGTTTCTTGATTTGGACCGGTTCAAGCTGATCAACGACGCGCACGGACACCAGGTGGGCAGCGAGCTGCTGGCGCACACCGGGCGCCGGCTGCAGGAGCTGAGCCGCAAGCAGGATTTGTGTTTCCGCTACGGCGGCGACGAATTTGTGATCTTGATGCCCGAGACCGGCGCTGAGGCCGCAGTGGCGCAGACGTCGCGCTTGAACCGGAAGCTGATGGAGACCCGGTTCCAGATGAAGAGCGGGCTGGAGCTGAGCGTGCGGGCTAGCGCAGGGGTGGCCTCGGCGCCCGGCGACGGCTGCTCTATTCACACCCTCATCCGTGCCGCCGACATCCGCATGTACGCGGTGAAGAGCGCCGGCGGCGGGCAGGTGAGAGGAGCGTAAGACAGCGCACGGCGCCCTTGTTGCTATTCGGTGATATGGACCGAGTGGTCCAGGTGGAAGGTGAGGAGGGTTTCGGCGGGCAGGAATATCTCCTTGTTGCCGGTGAAGGCGCTGCCTGCGGCTCCGGCGCCGCCGCCGGCCAGGATGCCAATGAGCGCGCCCTTGCCGCCGCCGGCCAGTCCGCCGATGAGCGCGCCCAGACCCGCTCCGCCGCCGGTGAGGATCGCGCTGCGCTTGCCCTTGCCCTTTTCTACGCGGTCAATGGAACTGGTGGCGACCGGATAACTGCCCCATTTGGTGTGGACGCGCTCCAGGCGTATCTCAAGGAGGGCCCCGCCTTTGAAACGGCCCAGAGGTTTGGCGTCAATGACCGTGCCGTCGGCGCGAGCGCCCTGAGGAATAACGGTTTGGCCGTTCACCCTCACCGGATCTTCGACGGTAGCGGTAAAGGAGTCGCCGGGGCGGCTGATCTTCGATCCCAGGTCCTGGTCAAGGCTCACGCGAATGCGCGTGCCTGCGGGAAGATCGGCCACAGCCGGTGGTGGCGGAGATTGCGGAGCGGGCGCCGCTCCTTGGTATGCAGCGGAAGGGGCTGACTGCGCGCCGGAATAAGACTGAGACGCACTGGAAGGCTGCCCGGCCGCGCTGGAGGTCTGTTGTGCTGCGGTGGAAGGCGGTTGTGGGTTCTGGCTCGCCGCCTGCTGCATTTTGGATTTGCAAGCGTCGCAGGCAAGCATCGTGAACAGAACTAGAGCGGCCAGCGGAAGAACCTTACGAGAGAAGTTCATCTTATCAGCTCCTTACAGAGAAGTTTTGACGCCCGGTTTACACTTCTGGCGAGGAAGCGGCCGGCGCAGAATTGCTAGAGCGTGTTTCATAAATGGCGTTTGTAGTAGGCCAAGCGGTTGGGACCCGGCTTGTTGCCGGGTCCCACACGAGGCAAAACCATCCACATCGGGTTTATGAAACACGCTGTACGGCGGTTTTCCAAAGCTCCGCCGCGAAATCAACAGCTTAGCGGCCGGTGTACGATCAACGATCTTAGCTCGCCTTGCCTCAATTCGACTTTCCGAAGCCACATTTTAGCGCAGATTACTCGCCGTAGGGTACCCAGATGTTTTTGACCTGGGTGGCGTGCTGCAGGAACCAGCGGCCTTCGGCTTGGGCGGGATTGAACCAGTCGTACTCGTGGCCGTCGTTGGTCCAAACCTGCTTCATGTTGCCGATGGAGGCGTTGCGCACCGAAGCGGCCTCCTCATCGCTGCGGAAGCACCAGACGGCTTCGATGCCGTCGTGCTCGGCGAGGGTCTTGGCGAGGTCCA
>JAJYZC010000093.1 GCA_021800255.1 Acidobacteriota bacterium | reverse complement strand
CAGGGCCGACGCATATCAAACTCCCAGTAATTTCAGTAGGTAGGGATGATCCCATGCAGCTTTGAGGCGTTTTCCTTTGACGCCGCGCTTGAGCGTGGTTTCCTTTTTGAGCAGATTCAGCGCCACGCGGTTGATTAAGGAGAAGTTTTGCGCGGCGTTTCCGGCGCGTTTTCGGCTGTGGTCTTCGCCGAAGGCCACATCCAGCACCCAGTGCAGCTTGTTTTCGATTCCCCAGTGCTGGCGCACCAGCGAGTTGATGCGCTCGGCCTCTGGTGCAAGGCTGCTGATGTAGTAGCGTGTCTCCTGCTCGGTTTTGCCGGTGGTCTTGTGGTATCGCTCGGCCTCGATGCGCACCAGCGAGCGCAGCCCTTTCCAGTCGCCGGGCTTGTCGAGCAGCGTCAAATCGCCCACAACCGAGCAACGCCGTGTCTCCACGCGCCCGTGGCCGCAATCGATCTGTTCGGCAACCGCATCGGCGGCGAGCATCTTGAACGAATCCTTGATGTCGTCCAGCAGCCGTTGCTGATTCTCTTTCACTGCCAGGATGTAGTCGGCCTTCTTGTCAACGATCTTGGCGGCGATCTCCCGCTGGCAACCCATAGCGTCGATGGTCACTACGGTCCCGCTCAACTCCAGCGCCGCCAGCAGCTTGGGGATGGCGGTAATCTCATTGGACTTTTCGTCCACCTTGCGCTGGCCGAGCACCAGGTTGTTGGTCCCGGCCCAGGCCGAAACCAGGTGCACAAGCTGCTTTTTGCCCACCTGGCGCGTGCCGCACAGCGTCTTCCCATCGATGGCGACCACTTCGCCCGCCGTCAGCTTGGCGATGGCCGCAACCCAGGCCGCGAATCCGCGCTCGAACTCCTCCGGGTCCAGTGCGGCAAAAACGCGGTTGAAGGTGTCGTGCGAAGGAATACCGCCAGGAAGCGTGAGAAAGGTCTTGAGCCACTCCCGCTTCGACTCGCCGTAGTCAGCAATGTCGTTCCAGCTCTCGGCCCCGCTCAATACCGCCGCTATAGCAATCAGCAGAATCTCTTCCAGACGATGCTCGCGATTCCGCTCGATGCGCGGATCGGTCAGACGGGCAAAATACTTCAGGGGACTCTCCATCCCCTTATCGAACGCAACGGACTTCCCTGCTGCATATAGCTTTTCGGATGCCGGGAATTTATATGCGTCGGCCCTGCGGAGGCCCTGAACACGGCGGGGTTGGGTGAAAAGCTGTGATAGGAATAGGGTGATGGAGAAAGGGTGGTCTCGTCATGCGCGCCATACGCCTTTGCCTTTTGGTTGCTGGGCTCTCGCTTTTTTCTGCTTACGCTGTGCCGGCAGGTACGCAGACCGGCGCAACCGCTCCGGCGCGCCGGCCACCCCTTTGGCCCGCACCGCACAAGAATGCGCCGCCAGGCAAGATCGAGCGCTTTCCGGGCGACGGGGACGGCGCATACAAGACGGGCCGCTACCGCGATCTGTTTGCCGAAGCGGGCCATACGCCGGCGGAAATCCACGCCAAAATCGAGAAGGCGTTCCAGCAGCTATTCCATGGCGACGGACAAGAGCAGCGCATCTACTTTGAGACCGGCGCCAACGCCAACGGGACCCTGGCCTACGTTACGGACTGGGCCAACAACGATGTGCGCACTGAGGGTATGAGCTACGGGATGATGATCTCGGTCGAGCTCAACAAGAAGCGCGAGTTTGACGCCCTCTGGAACTGGGCCCACACCTACATGCTGATTACCGACCCGAAGAACCCGTCGGTGGGCTACTTTGCGTGGTCGATGAACACCGACGGAACGCCGCGCGCCACGGGCCCCGCGCCGGACGGGGAAGAGTACTTCGTGATGTCGCTTTTCTTTGCCGCGCACCGCTGGGGCAACGGCAAGGGCATCTACGACTACCAGGCGGAGGCAGACAAGATCTTGCGCGGGATGCGGCATCATCCGGTGCTGACAGGGGTGAGCCCATTCCGCATCCACCCCAACGATCCGCCGTTCATTCCGCCTGACCACCCCTGGCCGAGCCCCAACAACACCGCAATGGAAGAAGCAGCCAAGGCGGCCGGGCAGCCATGGCCGCCGCTTTATTTCCGGTTTGTGCGCCAGCCGCACAAGGAAACCATCGGGCCCATGGTGGATGAAACCTACAACATGATCAAGTTTGTGCCCAACTGGCCGGGCGGAGTTACGGATGCGTCCTATCATCTGCCTGCGTTCTACGAGCTGTGGGCGCGGTGGGGTCCGCCGGCGGACCGCGCATTCTGGGCCAAAGCGGCGGACGTGAGCCGGAACTTCTTCTATCGCACAACGGGGCCGGAGACGGGACTGACGCCGGACCGGAGCAACTTCGACGGCACGCCGGCGACGGGCTTCGATGGAATGCCGGTTCCGTTTGCGGCCGACTCCTGGCGCAGCGTGAGCAACTGGAGCGTGGACTACTCCTGGTGGCGCAAGGATCCGCGCGAAGCTGTGCTCAGCGCCCGGATTCAGAAGTTCCTCTTCAGCCAGGGCATCAATAAATTTGCCAATCGGTACACGCTGGATGGCAAGCCGCTCTCCACCACGCACTCGCCGGGGATGGTGGCAACGACGGCGGTGGGCAGCCTGGCGCTGCCGCCGGGGCCGGTGGCCAATGCGTTTGTGAACGCCCTCTGGAATATGCCCATCCCTTCGGGCGTGCAGAGATACTACGACGGTATGCTCTACCTGATGAGCCTGATGCACTGCAGCGGGGAGTTCAGGATCATCGAGTAGACGCCGAAGCGATTCTCCAATGGGCGTAGAGCGGAGCGCAATCTTGGCGCGGCGCTCGCGGCGGCAGATACCCTCCTCGGTTGTCCACTGAAACCGGAGAACCGCTGGAGGCGCGGCGCGTTCTCCGGCTGCGGAACCGCCGCGCCCCATTCTGCGTACCATCAATCACAGTTCATTTGCGCCGTTTGCCGGCGCTGATGAGCGAGGGTCTGAGAGACGGGCCGCGGCGAGGGGCAAGCCGGGAAGCATTTCCCAAGCCCATTCAAGCATGTGCAGATTTTCGCCGCTTTGCCCGCCCGGGTTTAATCCCCAATGGGCAAGGGGCCAATCCTAAGGCGCGAGAGCGCGAGCGGCGCTCAGAGGAGGAGCTTATGACCGGCGCAATGTGTGATGCAACCGTCCCCGTGGTCATGGAAGCGGGCGAGCCGGGCGAAGCCGTGGAGTTGATCCGGGGCAGCGAGCAGAGGCTGCTGGTGAGACTGACGCCGCTGGTGCGGCAGGAGAGCGTGTGGCTCGATTTGAATGCGGTGGAGCGGATCGACGCCGCGGGAGTGGCGGCTCTGATCGCACTCTATTGCGATGCCTCGAAGGCCGGGCACAGCTTCACAGTCTTCAACCCCAGGCGGCGCGTCCGTGAAATTCTGGCGCTGGTGGGGCTGGACCGGATTTTGCTCGCGCACTCGGACGCGGTGGTCAAGGAGGAGCGATTGGAGAAGAACGCGGCTTGAGCGCAGGGGCTGAACGGCGGGCTACAGCGGTTCCAGAGATGCATTACCCAGAAAGCGCGCTGCGGGCGGCATCTTCTTTTAAGAAAATGCCGCTTCGCACAAATCTCAAGATGACACATAAATTCTGGAACCGCTCGAAGCGCCGTTATTCCGTTCGCAAGGTCTGCATGGGATCGACCGTGGCGGCGCGGCGCGCGGGGAGCAGACACGCGGCTACGCCGGCGGCCATGAGCACGCCGATGGCGGCGATGGCAATCACAGGATTGTAGGGGCTGACTTGGAAAAGCAGGCTGGCGATCAGGTGCGCAAAGACGAACGCAATGCAGGCTCCAGCCGCCGCACCGGCCAGGACCGGCGTCAGTCCATCGCGCAGCACCAGCGTGTAGATGCCGGCCCGTTGAGCGCCGAGCGCCAGACGCAGACCAAACTCCTGCCGGCGTTGAACGACGGAGTAGGTGACTACGCCGTAGACGCCCAGGCCGGCTAACAGCAGCGCGCTCACGGCGAACAGCAGCAGCAGGTCCATCTCGAAGCGGCGGTTCTCTACCGAGTCCGCGACCACCCCGCCAAGCGTGCGCACCAGGGGTACTGACGCCGCGGGATCGACGCTCCACACCGCCTTACGCATGGCGTCCGCCGTCGCCGCCAGACCCTGGCGCGTGCGCACGACAAAGCCGGCGCTGTGATTGTTGAGGTACCAGTAAGGCACGTACACCATCAAGGGATCAGGACGCGCCAACGTGATCGTGCGCGCATCCTTCACCACGCCGATGATCGTAAACTGCTCCGTCTCGCTCGACAGCACAAAGTGGCGGCCCACCGCATTCTCACCCGGCCAAAGCGTGTGCGCCGTGCGCTGGGAGATGAGGGCGTCGAACTTGCCGTAGTCGCTCACGCTCAAAGGCCGGCCGGCGACCAGCGGCAGATGGATGGCTTGAAAATAGCCGGGGCTGATAAAGCGGAAGTGCTCGGTGGGCAGCTCCATGAACGGCCGTACATCGCCCGCAACGCGGATCTCATCGATCCATTCGTCGCCCGCCAGCGGCAGCATGCTGATCAGACCCGCGGCTTTCACTCCGGGGATCTGGCGCATGTGGCTGAGAACTGCTGTATAAAAGGCGGTCCGGGTTTGCTGATCGGTATAGGATTGGCTGGGCAGATCGACCTCGGCGGTGACGACGTGAGCGGCTTCGAAGCCGTGATCGGTGTGCATCAAACGGGCGAAGCTGGCTATTAGAAGTCCGGTGGTCAGCACCAGCGCCACGCTGACGGCCGCTTCCACGGCCACCAGGATGCGGCGCAGGCGTTTGCTGGCGCGCGATTCGCCGGCCAGCCGCGACTCGCCGCGCAGGGCCTCCAGCGGCTGGGTCCGCGCGCCCATCCACGCCGGAGCCGCGCCGGCCACGAGCGTGGCCGCGACCGCAAGCAGCAGTGCACATGTGGCGCCGGTCCAATCCAGATGCAGGGGTCCGCGGAAGTCGAGCGCGGTGGGAAGATAACGCTGCATGACGGGCACCAGAATGGCTGCCAGCAGAATGCCCAGCGCGCCGCCCAAAGCTGCCAAGGTCGCGGTCTCTCCCATCGCCATGCGCAGCATTTGGCTGCGGCTGGCGCCGAGCGCTGCGGCCACGGCCATCGGCTGCCGGCGGCTGACCGCCCGCGACAGAAGAAGATTGGTGATGTTTACGCACCCCACCAAGAGCAACCCCGCTACGGCCGCCAGCAGGATGAGAAGAGGAGTGCGGTTGTTGCCTACGACGGCCTGCTGGAACGGCGTCAGCACCGCTGCAAGCGTGCCCTTGTCCTGCGGCAGCAGGCTGGCCGAGATCCGGTGCTGCAAGGCATCGAGCTCCGCGTTGGCCTGGGCTGGGGTCACTCCGGGCTTCAGCCGCCCCAGCCCGAAGTAACTAAAGTAGCCCATAGCCTCGCTGAGCTGTTCTTTGGTGAAGACCAGAGGCAGGATGGCTTCAACCGGGTGCTCGTGACCGCCGTTCGTACTGAAGACGTTCACAATGGGCAGATGGAAGCTGGCGGGCATAACGCCGATGACCGTGTAGGGGAATCCGTTGAGAGTGATGGTGCGGCCCAGGATACGCGGATCGCTCTGAAACTGGGTGCGCCACAGATCGTGCATGAGCACGACGACGCGGTCGCGTCCGGCCACGGCCTCCTGCTCAGTAAACGGACGGCCGATTTGCGGCGCGGCGCCGAGCACCGCGAAAACGCCGGGGGTCGCGCTCACCACTTCGATTTGCAGGGGATGCCCGCCCGTTCCCAGCGGCATGGAACCTTCGAACATGGCCGCCATGGACTGAAAGCTGCGGCTGTTCCGCTGCCAGTCCACGAAGTGATTGGCGTTCACGGGCAGCCGCGGATAGATGTTGCGGACCTCCGCGACTTGTTCTTCTATTACCACAAGCTGCTGGGGTTTCCGGTAAGGAAGCGGCTTGAGCATCACGTCGTAGACGAGCGTGAAGATGGAGGCCGTGGCTCCGATGCCCAGCGCCAGCGTCAAGACAACGGTAATCGCCAAGCCCGGCGCGCGGCCCAATTGGCGCAGCGAATAGCGTAAATCCTGAATGAGAGTTTCCATAGCCTTTCCGCGCGCACGCACACTGGGGCCCAATTGCGCTGCGTCCTGGCCTCACACCGCGTGCGGTGCAGGCAAATCCTTGAGTGCAACCTGTTTTCTATCAATTTACACGCAGCGGCCGCCGGGCCGGTTTCACGGGGGATCAAAAATGACGCCGCGCGCAATCTCTGCGGGACGCAGCGTGAAGCATGCTCGCGCCGCCCGTTACAGGCGTTCTCTTGCCGCGCCATTGTCTCATGGCTCTGCCGCCGCAACCAGCGATTTGGCCGCCACCCCAGGGCAAACGCATCTTAAACGCTATATGCAGAGCGGGATAGAGAGGTTGAGATGGGGACATGGAGAGTCCCCTGAAGTACTTTGCCGAGATGAAAGACCCGCGTGTGGAGCGAACGCGGGAGC
>JAJYZC010000092.1 GCA_021800255.1 Acidobacteriota bacterium | reverse complement strand
TCGCCTACGGCGCGGCGCTGGGCGGCGCGCAACTCAATGCCTCCACATCGATACCGGGAAGGTTCGACTACTCTCCGGCCCCGGGCAAGGTGCTGCCTGCGGGAGTGCACGAACTCACAGTTACCTTCACCCCCGAGGACAGCGCCAACTACGCTGCTGCACGGGCCGCTGTGCCGCTCACGGTGGCCAAGGCAACGCCCGCCCTCCACTGGCCGGCGCCCGATCCGGTTCCATACGGAACACTGCTCAGCACTGCCCAGCTCTGTGCTGCGGCGCCGATTCCGGGAACATTCGAATACAGCCCTGGTTTGGGTGCGCTGCTTGCGACCGGAGAACACAAACTGACGGCGGTTTTCATCCCGGAAGACACCTCGAACTACTCTCCATCGCAGACTGCCACATCACTTATTGTGGCTAAGGCAACACCTGCCATCACTTGGCAGGCGCCGGAGCCGATTGCCTACGGAAGCAAGCTCACCTCCGCTCAACTCAATGCCAAAGCATCCGTGCCGGGATGCTTTGTCTATGCACCTGCAGCGGGCGAGGCGCCGGGGCCGGATGTACATGAGATCGCAGTGACCTTTACCCCGGCCGACGCTCTGAATTACACCACGGCGCGCGCCGTGGTGCCGCTCGCCAGAGTCGCCGAGAAGCTGCTGCCCCACATCACTTGGCCGGAACCGTCTGCCATTTCCTACGGCACCGCACTGAGCGCCGCTCAGTTGAACGCCACTGCCTCGGTTCCAGGAATATTTGTCTACACGCCTTCCGCGGGGCACGTGCTTGCGCCGGGGAGATATACCCTCTCCGCATCGTTCACTCCCTCGGACGCTGAAAAATACGCAACCGCGGAAGCCTCGGTAGTGCTTATTGTGGAAGGATTGCCTGACGTTGCTTTGCCGCCAACTGTTGAGGCGCCGTCAACGCAGCTCCCCACCGCAATCAACTTTGCCGGCACAGATTCAGCGCCGGAGGCGGTGACAAGCGAACACGCTGCCGCTAAGACAACCACGCGCCAAACGCGCACATACAAAGGCGCTGTCTACGAGAAAGGTGAGGATAACCAATGGCATCTACAGAAAAAATAGTCCCGTCTCTTCCTGAAACGCTTCCGGATGATTTCAGCGAATGGGATAGCGAACAATCTTCAGCGGTTAAGCCTGACAGTCCTCGTGAATGGCCGGAAGCATGGGAATCCCCTGGTCCCTTCAGCGCGACTCCGGAGCCGCCGGGGCGGCCCGTTGACCGCGGCCCCGCCCTTGCATCTACGGTGGACGAGCTGCACGTTTCGCGCTCAGCCGCGGCCACACCAAGCTCCGTTAAGCAGCAAAGAGACTTCAGCGAATGGGATAGCGAACAATCTTCAGCGGTTAAGCCGGAAAACCCTCCTGAATTGACCGTATCTCCCGGATGGTGGGAAGCGTGGGCAGCCGATCATTCCATTGGCGAGGCTCCAAAGCCGCTTAACCAGCCCGTTGAGCACGAAATTGTAGAGAATATCAAGCGCGAAATTGCAGAGAGTATCAAGCTGGATGAAAAACAGAAAACGGGGAAAAAGAAGTGGGTGACCATTGCTGCCATTAGCGTCTGCTCGACTGCGCTCGCGCTCCTCTTCATGATCCCGCTGTTCCATCACGGAATGAAGCCGCCGGCGGAGCAACCTGTTCATCCACTTCTCGAAACCAGCCAAACCCAAATGCAGCCGCAGCCAAAGCCGCAGGCCGGTCAACCATTCGCTCAGACGGAGCCGCCGGCCACGGCCGGAGAGCAACAGGCAACCGGCAACCAGCCGGCCGGCGAGGAGTCCACAGCGAACCCGGCACAGACGCCGACAGCAATGCAGACGCAGATGATGAACGAGCAACTCACTGCGCCAACACGGATTTCGCAAGCCATGAAGAAACAAGTCGCGGAAAATGCGCCTCCCCCCTTAAGTTTGGGCATGGCCGCCGCAGGTGGTATGGGCGGCAGCCGCGCGAATGTCAGTGTCTTCAATGGGCAAGCTCGGCCCATCGTAGAGGCTGCGCCTTCCAAGCCGGCTGTTGTTCCACCTTCCAAGCCGATTCTCATTTCATCTATCTACGCGAGTGGAAGACTGATTCACAGAACCATGCCCGTTTATCCGCGCATCGCTATACAATCCGGCATCTCCGGCACGGTGGAGTTGCGGGTCACGATCTCCAAGACCGGAACGATAGAGGATGTGAAGGCTGTGAAGGGACCGGACATTTTGCGCCAGGCCGCCGTCGATGCCGTCAGGAGCTGGCGCTATAAACCATTCACCGTCGACAAACAGCCGGCAGAAGTGCAAACGACGGTAGATGTGGACTTCGCCCTCGGTCATTGACCGGCCGGTTGGCGCTCATGACGCTTCCGAGCTGCGATCGATCCGCAGCGGAACGCGCTGCGGGCTTGCGTTCGCAGTGCGCGGGAGATGGATGGAGCGCGGAGAAGCATTTGCGAACGGCTCGTTCCAGCCGGGATACTATGAAAAGATGGGGAGATTGCTCCGCTGCGAAGCGGGGGAGAGTCTCCCGCAGTATCCAAGTCTGGAGATCATGACGGCGAATCAGGCAAGAATGGTCGAGCTATTCGACACCAGTTTGAGGGACGGGCTGCAACAGCCTGGCCTGGAAATCTCCGTTCCGAACGCGGTTCGGCTGTTGGAGAGGATGGCGGCGTTTGGGGTGCGCTATGCCGAGATCGGCTTTGCGGGCGCGAACCAGTTTGTGAGCGATTTGACGGACGCGCTGGCCGGAGTGTCCACAGGGGCGATGAAGCCGGCGCTCTTCGGCAGAACGCGGGGGCGCGGCGCCAAGGTGGAAGAGTGGCCGGACGTGCAATTCATTGTCAAGCACCGTGGGCGCATCCCGGCGGCGGTGGTAGTGGTCAAGTCGCGGCTGCTGGACGTGGAGCGTTCGCTGGAAACCACCCCGGAAGAGAACCTGCGCATGGCGCGGGAGACCATCGAGTACTTGCAAGCGCAGGGGCTGGAGGTGCTCGTGGACCTGGAGCACGCCATGGATGCCTATTGCGGACGGCGTGAAAACGGCAACCCCTGTGACGCGGAGTTCAACCGGCGCAGCGTGGCATATTTTCGGCAGATGACGGAGCAGTGCGTGCGCCAGCGGGTGAGCCGGATTCTGGTCTGCGACACCACCGGAGGCGCGAGCCCGGAAGAGGTGACCGCAGTGATGACCGAGCTGATCCGGGATTTTCCGGAGGCCAAGTTCGGCTTTCATGGGCACACGGACCGCGGCCTGGGAGTCGCCAACACGCGCGCCGCGATTCTGGCCGGCGCGGTGCAGGTGCAAGGAACGCTGGTGGGCACGGGCGAGCGCTGCGGCAATGTGAACCTGACTACCGTGATCGGATCGATGCAGCTCCGGGGCGAAGCGGAGTTTGTGCCTGCGGAGTCGCTGACCGGACTGACCAGCCTGGCGCACACGGCCTACGCGGCCTTCGGCTTGGAGCCGCCGCACGGCGCGCCCATCGTGGGGCCCGGCGCGTTCGGAACCTGGGCGGGGATGCACGGTTCGAGCGAGCGCAAGAATCCCGGCGCCTACCTGTGGTGCGATCCGGCGCGGGTGGGCGCGAGCCCGGTGATCGGCGTGAACGCGCAATCGGGCCGCGCCAACATCATGCTGCTCTCAGAATCGCTGGGCGTGGCGCTCAACTCCGCCCAGGCGCAGGCGCTGATGGACGCCAACCAGGCCATGATCGAGGGCGGCGGCTTCACGGCCAGCGAGGTTTCCTTCCGGCTGGCCTGCATGAAGGTGCTCAAGAGCCTGCCCAACTGGTTCAGCGTGAAGAGTTGGAGGGTCTTCGACGAGTCGGACGAGATCGGCAGCCGGTTTGTGCAGGCGTTCATGACCCTGACCGTGGGCGACTCGACGGTAACTACCACGCGCGCTGAGGGCGCAGGCCCAGTGGACGCGCTGACCAAGGCCATGCGCAAAGAGCTGGATAAGTGGTACCCGGCGCTGACCGAGATGCGGCTGGGGACGTTCACAGTGGCGGCGCTGGACATCTCCGCGCACGACTCCGCGGCGCATGTGCGGGTGACGGTGAGCTTCAAGGCTGACGGTCACGAGCCGTGGGTGACGGCGGGCGTCAGCAGCGACCTGAACCAGGCCGCGCTGATGGCCATCGTGGATGGATTCCACCATTGGCTGCTGGTGAAGGACGGAGCGGCGGGCGTGGCCGGGAACCGGCACGCGAGTGAGACGGCAGGCTAGAGCGGTTCCAGAATTTACGTGTCATTTTGAGGTTTGTAGGGGCATTTTCTTAAAGGAACATGCCCCTCGGCGGCGCTTTTTCTGGGTATAGCAATTCTGGAACCGTTGTAGCCGCTGGCCAAACCCGCAGACGCTCTGCCCACTCAGAAGGCAAAGACCATCCCCTTTTTGGAAGCCTGCGCCGCTTTCGCACAAGCTGGCCCGCAGCCCTTGA
This sequence comes from Acidobacteriota bacterium, assembly GCA_021800255.1. GTDB lineage: Bacteria > Acidobacteriota > Terriglobia > Terriglobales > Acidobacteriaceae > Telmatobacter. The sequence continues at coordinate 2,139 of JAJYZC010000092.1, read as the reverse complement.
CGCGCGTGATCCGGCTCACAGCGTTTGAGGAAAACCCGAAGCACACTAGCCCAAGAATCCAGCGGAAGAATGGGGTTCCCCCGCACGAGGAGGGCTTCCTCTTCCGGCCTTTTGTTGCACCGTTCGCTCCAGGCAGCGAGAAGTAACGGGCGGAAGGAGGATTGTCATGTGTGCATCCATTCTTGACGCACCTGTTGCAGGCCGGTCTGCCCGCTCTATCCCAGAGAGTCTGGGCGCCTGCACCGAAGAGTTGGCCCGCTTGCGCTTCTCCATCGTCCTCACGGCCAAGTGGGAGTCGTCAGAGCACAGCGATCTGCTGCGCCGCAAGGAGTTGCGCGCCGACCTCGATCAGCTTCACACCCTTTATTTTCAAAAGATCGATGAGATCGCCATGACCTTTGGCGTGCAAGCGGCGATGGAGGCCAAGGAAAAGGTGGAACGCGCGGTGAGCGTGCTGCCCGGGCTGAATGCGCAGGCATTGCAGGAGAAAGAGCAGGAAGAAAGCCGCTTTGATATTTAGAGTTCGGCGAAGAACCCTCGGCGCCACAGCGGTTCCAGAGTCGCTATGCCCAGTAAGAACACTACCGAGGGGCATCATCCTCAAGAAAATGCCCCTCCAAACCTCAAAATGACACGTAAATTCTGGAGCCGCTCTTCTTGGGTCAACGGAAACATAAAATCATCGGAGCACGGCTCCCGGTCGAGCGCGGCGAAGGACGCGAACCGCCGCGACCAATCGGCCGCAGAACTATTTGGATGCGGGAACACGCCTAAAGCAGGTCCACCAGTTCGTCTATCGACAACTCCACGTCGCGCAGGATCGCTCGCAAAAGGCCGGGGCCGATGGTTTCGCCGGAGTGGATGGGAACGACGGTGGCCCTGCCATCCGAGTGCTTGAGGAAGACGTGACTTCCGCGCGTCCGATCCGCGAGGAAACCCGCTCTCTCGAGGGCGTGGACAAGTTTCTACCCTTGATGCGTGGAAGGCGCGTCATACCGAGACTTGCTGGATGCCGGCCAGTTCGAGCGCGCCGGGAAGGCTCTGCTGGTCTTCAAGGCACAGGGCAATGGCCTCGCGCACGCGCTTCATCAAAGTATCGAGGCTGCGGGCTTGGGTGTGGCAGCCGCGAAGAGAGGGAACAGTCGCAACGAGATAACCTTCCTCGTCCCGTTCAATCACAACCGTGAATTTTCTCTTGGAGTTCACGCGGATGCCTCGATCTAACTCTACCACGATAGCAGCCAGAGGACCGCAGCCAGACGCCAAGCCGGATTACCGCCGCAGCGGTCTCAAGAGTAAAGAGAACCGCTACTTCTTCAGCGGCTTCCTCGCGAAGTAATACAGCGAAAAGGCCAGCGCGGCGAAGGCTACGACGGAGACCCACTGGTGGTCGAGGAAGGTGGGCGGGAAGTTGAGGATGTCGCCTTTGCCGGCAGTGGTTTCATAGAGCTTGAGCGCCACGCCGAGCAGGCCCACGATGCCGCCGGCGGCGATCAGGCCGGAGGCGTAGAGCGAGCCAGGCGAGATTTCGCCTTCGGATTCCGGAGCTTCGCCGGATTTCTTTACGGCCGCGTCCACGAACCAGCGCACCATGCCGCCGGCGAAGATAGCCAGCGTGGTGCCGATGGAGAGATAGGCGCCCACGGCAAAGGGCAGCGAGCGGATGCCGAGCAGCTCGATGCCGAGGACCAAAAAGACGCCGAGCATGACCAGTCCCCAGGGCAGGTTGCGGCTGAGGATGCCGCTGATGACGGTGGCCATCAGCCGTGCCTGGGGAGCGGCGGCGCGCTCGCTGCCGATGCCCGGAATCCATTCGACCTCGATGCGCTTGTCTGTGGGCGAGTAGAGGTACTTGCCGTTGGCGAGCTCGGCGGAGCCGATGGCGTTGAGGACGATGAAATCGCTGCGGGCGCGCATGGTGACGGCGCGGTCCGGGCCTCGGACGGGAATCTCGGCGGGCAGGTTGGGGGGATTCTTCTGGATGGTGACGCCGGGATGCGGAGCGGAGAGGCTCCAGGGCTGGGAGGCGGCGTAGAACTCCTGCAAGCCGCGGTTCATGAGCTGGAGGGTGAAGCCGATGGCGACCGTGGAGACGGCTACGCCGATGAATAGAGCGAGCTGCTGGAGGCGGGGCGTAGA
>JAJYZC010000049.1 GCA_021800255.1 Acidobacteriota bacterium | reverse complement strand
TGAATCTGCTCAAGCAGGACAAAACCTGCAAACTCGGCGTCCACGGCAAACGGCTCACTGCTGCCTGGGATCACCCCTACCTGTTACGCCTGCTCGGAGTGGAGAATTAAGATGCGTTTGCCCTGGGCTGACCGGACTCGATTGACGGGTTATTCCTTGCCGGGGGTAGCCAGGCGGGCGCTGCGCAGGGCCTCCAACCGCTTCAGCATGGCCTCATAGCGTTGCGCGGCGGCTGAGAACCTGTTGATCAGCTCGCTGGTCTTGGCCATGAAGGCCGGATTTTTCTCCCGGATCGCCTCCAGAAGGGGAGTAAATTTGGCCAGCAGATAGAACCCCTCGCCGTTGCAATCCACAAACAGCTCCGCCGACACCGCTCCGTGCAGCACCAGGGCCGCCGCCGTCTCCCAGTAGCTGGTTACCTGGCGAAACCAGGCATTATGCGGGTCCTGCCAGTTCTCCGCGACGGCGAAAAACTCCTCCGCGGTTTTGGGCCAGAACTCGCCCACCATCCAGGCGCGCGCCTGCCGCATCACCGCCTCGGTGCGCAGCTCATACAGCTTCAGGATGATCTCGGCGTCCGCAGGCGTGGCCAGCATCCGTTCCATCGGGGTCTCCGCTGCCTCATAGTATCAGTCGGGGGTCCGTCAAAAGCAGACTTGGCGGACGCAAACCGAAGGAATCTGTCAGTACGCGAGGGTAAAGAGGCCGATAGCCCCGTTGTACATCAGCACACACCGCTGAAGGATGTCACGGCCGAGCAAGGCGTGGAAACCTTGCGCAACGAAGAGTTCACTTGCGGAGACGGGCACGTTCTGAAGGATCAAAGGCGGATCAGGCAAGCCCCCCGTGACCGTGCCAGGGACAATAATGGAAACGTCATAGGTATCAGCGTCGATCGGCGTATTGCCGGTGCTGGGAGTGAGCATCGGCGTGCTACCCGTTGGCTGCAGTTGGAGCGCATCAAGGACCATGGGATCGACACAGGTACAGCTTGCACCTGTATCAATAAGCGCCTGCACAGGTTGGCTTGGGGGTATCTGTTGGCCAGCGGCTACAATCGCTTGGTTCCTTGCAGCGCTAACCCCCACGATCATTTTGATAATCGGAGCGCCTTGCGTGAGTGTGATCGAGAAATGTGGCAATCGCCTAGTACGCTTTCCTGTACGGGAGGATGTGACGGGTCACATGCTGTACACGCTCAACAGCGTTGATTTGTTTTACCAAGAACGGCTGCAGTTGAAATCGCTGATACCCAGCCTTGACGGCATCTTCGTAAGCAGCAAAAAAATCAACAATTTCGTTGCCATGAACGAGCACAAACTTACCCTCATGTTCCTTCATCTCGGGAAGTTTTGCCCTGTATGTAGCGAGTTCCTCTTCAAGTGCCATTCGATCACCACCAGTATATTACTCGTGTCAATCACACCCCCCGCTAAGGCACTGTGATTACCGGGTTTTGGTCCGTTGGATGAAGAGTTTCTTACAAATTCGATTCGGGTGGTCGTGCGTGTGACTCCGGCATTACCGCTGGAATGAGTTCTTCACGCCGGCTGCAGCTCAGGCTTCTCATCCTTCTTTTCGGCCACTGGGCCGTGAGTCTCCGCCGTTGGGGGCGGCGGCGCGTCTGCGATCCGCTTGGAGTAGGTGCAGGCGGTAGTTGTCTCCGGCTCCGCCGCCGCCGGCTTCCTGCCCCGTCCGCCGCGGCGGACCGCCTCCTCGTCCGCGGACTTCTTAGCATTCGGGCATACGAGGTAGACGCCGGAGCGCAGCGTCTTCTCCAACAGATAAGGGCTGCCGCATCGCGGGCACTTCTTGGCCACGGGCTTCAAGTTGGATGTGAAATCGCACTTGGGATAGTTGGTGCAGCCCCAGAAGACATTGCCGCGGCGGGCGCGGCGCTCGGCCAGGTCGCCCTCGCCGCACTTGGGGCACTTCATGCCTTCGATGAGGTTCTGCTTCACGTATTTGCACTTGGGATAGCCGGAGCAGGAAACGAACTCGCCGTACGCGCCCTGGCGCAGCACCAGCGGCTTTCCGCACAGCGGGCAATCCTCGCCGGTAGGCTCAGGGGGCTTCTGCTGCTGCTTCTGGCTCAGCTTGCGGAAGGTCTTGCAGGGCGGATCGGCGTTGTAGTCCGGGCACGCCATGAACGGCCCGAAGAGACCGCGCCGCATCACCATCACCTTGCCGCAGTTCTCGCAATACTCCTCGGTATCGCCGGCTTCCTGCGCCTCCGGCGTGTTCAGGTCCGGCTTGGCGGCGATGTTCTCCTTGGTGAAGGTGCAGCTCGTGGGGTCCTTCTTGTTGTACGTTGAGCAGGCGTAAAAGGTGCCGAACTTACCCCACCTTAAAACCAGAGGAGCCCCGCACAGATCGCACTTTTCCGTGGTCATCTGCTCCATGCGCTTGATGTTGCGCATGTGCTTGCCGGCATCCTTCAATTCTTTCTCAAAGTAGCCGTAGAAGCCGTTGAGCAGATCGGTCCACTTTTCCTTGCCCTCTTCGATGTCGTCCAGTTCCGTCTCCAGCTTGGCCGTGTACGCAGTGTCGAAGATGTAGGGGAAGCTTTCCACCAGCAGGTCGCAGACCACCACGCCGATCTCGGTGGGATAGAACCGCCCGCGCGAGCCGCCGTGCTTGACCACGTACTCGCGGTCCTGAATGGTCGAGATGATGGATGCGTAGGTGGACGGCCGTCCGATGCCGCGTTCCTCCATCTCCTTCACCAGCGAGGCCTCGTTGTAACGCGGAGGCGGCTGGGTGGCGTGAGCTTCGGGATCAAGCTCATCCATCTCCAGCGTCTTTACACCGTCCAGGCTGGGCAGCTTGTTCGCGGCTTCGTCGTCCTCGTCTTTCTTTTCCTCAGACATCTCATAGACCTTCAGGAATCCGTCGAAGCGCAGCACCGAGCCGCTCACGCGGAAATCGTAGGTCTTGCCCGTCTTGTGCGACCGGGCTTCGATGTTCGCCGTGGTTACGTCGTAGACTGCGGGAACCATCTGCGAAGCTACGAAGCGCTTCCAGATCAGGGTGTAGAGCTTCAGTTGCTCGTCGGTCAGGTAACGCGCGATCGATTCCGGGGTGCGCGCGGCGTCGGTGGGGCGGATGGCCTCGTGCGCGTCCTGCGCGTCTTTTTTGCCCCGGTAGGAGTTTGGCTCCGCAGGCAGATACTTCGGCCCCAGCTCCCTGGCGATCCACTCCCGCGCGGCCGTCTTGGCCTCCGGCGCCACGCGCGGGGAGTCGGTGCGCATGTACGTGATGAGGCCGGTGGTGCCTTCGGCGCCGATGTCCACGCCTTCGTAGAGCCGCTGCGCCACGCCCATGGTGCGGCGCACGTTGAAGCCCAGCTTGTTGGCGGCGTCGCGCTGCAACTGGCTGGTGATGAAAGGCGGCAGAGGCCGGCGCTGCTTCTCCGTCGCCTGCAAGGAGACCAGCCGCCACTCCGCGCTTTTCAGAGCCGCCAGCACTTCGTCCACGGCGTCTTTGTTGGGCAGCGCGCCGGAGATAAACTGCTCCTTGCCGTCCTTGTCTTTGCCGGTCGCCACCCGCGCCGGTTCGCCGCCGATGCCGACAAACTTGGCCTTGAATTTCTGCTCCGCCCGCTTCTCCGGGTGAAGAAGAGCCTCCAGCGTCCAGTACTCGACCGGCTGAAAGGCGCGAATCTCGCGCTCCCGCTCGACGATCAGGCGCAGCGCCACCGTCTGCACGCGCCCCGCTGAGAGTCCGCGCCGCACCTTGTCCCACAGCAGCGGAGAAATCTGGTAGCCCACCAAACGGTCCAGAACGCGGCGCGTCTGCTGCGCGTCCACCAGGTTCTGATCGATGTCGCGCGCGTGCCGGAAGGCCTCCTGCACGGCCTTCTTGGTGATCTCGTTAAACGTGACGCGATGAATCTTCTTGCGTTCCTTGGCGTTGGTTCCCAGTTGCAGCGCCAGATGGTACGCAATCGCCTCGCCCTCGCGGTCCGGGTCGGGCGCCAGGTAAATCTCGCCGGATTTGGCGGCCAGCTTCTTCAGTTGCTCCACCACCTTCTCCTTGCCCGGAGACACGATCAGCTCCGGCTCGAAGGTGCGCTTCTTCAGCTCCACGCCGATGTCGTTTTTCGGCAGGTCCATGATGTGGCCGATGGAGGCGCGCACATCGAAGCCAGCGCCCAAGTATTTTTCGATCGTCTTGGCCTTGGCCGGGGACTCGACGATCACCAGTGATTTGCTCATTGCCATCCTTGTTTCCAGACTTACTCTAACCTGTCAACCTTGTTGGACTCACGATTCGGCAGTTCGGCTATCGTCTCTCAGGAGCCAAATTCCGTTCGTACCCCAAATCGTTGGCGCTGCGAAAAAACTATCCGCAAGAGTTGCACGCTATCACGGAACACCGCTCTGTTTCCACCGGCGGCCTGTTTTTTTCTTGATACTCAGTCCCAGTTCAGGGTCCAAAAGCACCCCCTTGCGCCAGGAAAGCTTTCCTGCATAATCCTCCGCCGGATCGCCGGAGATGGCTCCAAAGCGTGCATGGGATCCTATCCCAATTGGACTAAAAAGAGGTTGCCGCTCAAAAATCCGCGGTGCGGTGGGCGCCGCATCTGTGCCGCGCCTCGCCTCTTCCGCCATCGGTGAGAAAGCACGCGCTCCCGGCTTCCATAAAAATCATGCGCACCCGCTTACAGCGTGCGCACGTAATTCTTTCCCGGCAGGCACCGCACCCGGCCCGCCATCTCCAATTCAAAGAGTGCGGTAAAAACTTCTGAGGAGGTCAATTGCGTCTCCACGAGTTCCAGAATCTCGTCGATCTGCAAGCTCGTGTCTGCGTGCAGAACCTCCAGCACCATGGCCTCCTCGGGCCGAAGCACAGGATCAGGCAGTAAAGATGCGGCAGCCTCCGCTTTGGATGCAAGCGGAGCCTCGGCTTCCAGTTCCAGCCGCACCTGCGAGGGCAGATCCTCCCACACGTCTTCCCAGGTGGCCACCAGCTTTGCGCCCTGTTTAATCAGGGTGTTGGGCGTCCATGAGCCTTTGCTGGTCACGTTGCCGGGGACTGCAAACAGGTCGCGGTTCTGCTCCGCGGCGCAGCGCGCGGTCACGCGCGTTCCCGAGTTCTCGCCGGCCTCCACCACCAGCACAGCGACGCTCAGACCGCTCAGAATCCGGTTGCGGCGGGGAAAGTTCTGCGGCGCCGGGAAGGTTCCCATGGGCAGCTCGCTCACGATAGCGCCGCCCGTGGCCAGGATCTCTTCGGCCAGCTTCTTGTTTTCCTTGGGATAAACCACGTCGATGCCCGTGCCCCAAACGGCCACCGTGGGCATACGCGCTGCCAAGGCCCCCTTGTGCGCGCAGGAATCGATGCCCCGCGCCATGCCGCTGACGATGAGCAGCCGCCGGGCCGCCAAGTCGCGCGCCAGCATCTCCGCCACGCCCGTCCCATAGGGGCTGGGATGCCGCGTGCCCACCACGGCGATCGCCGGCCGGCTGAGCAACTGCGCATCCCCGCGCACCCACAGCACCGGCGGAGGGTCGTAGATCTCCTTCAGCCGCTCTGGATACTCCGGGCATTGGAAACTGACCAGCCGGGCACCCAAAGCCTCCACCTGGGCCCACTCTGCCTCGGCCGCTGCGCGGGCCTTGCCGTCAAAGATAAACTGCGCCGCCTCGGCCGGAAATTTGAGGCCCTCGAGCGCGGTTAAGGGCAGCTCAAAAATCCGGCTTGCCGCTCCGAGTTCCGCAACCGCGTCCAAGATGCGCTTTGGACCCAATCCCGGGGCCAAGGCCAAAGCCAGCCATGCCAGCCGGTTCTCGTCCAGTTTGGGCGCGCAGGGCAGTGCGCCGCTCTCCGTTTCCGCCATTACCGCGCTGCTCTCTCTGTCCAGGATTCGTACACTTCTGTTTTCCTCACCGGGAGTCAAGACTATTTCCAAGGGAGTTTCCGCTCACGTTAACCCGGCGGGCACAGCCTGTCAAGGCTAGGGACTGCCTGGGGGCTCCATCCCGGGTCGTGTTCACAGGCCCTAAACCCCGTTGCAGCCGGCGGTATTTGGCGCGCATCCTTCGTTCCGGGTTGGTAGTCTAATGAGAGTGCATCCCATACCGGATTCGCGTCTGCGCATCGCCGCTATCGGCTTTCTCAACCCCGCGCCCCTGATGTGGGACTTTGAGCATCCGCCTCTGAAAGCCGAGCTTGCCCAGCGATACCGCATCGACCGTATGACGCCCTCAGAGTGCGCTGCACGTCTGGCTTCGGGCGAGGCCGACATTGGACTTATCCCCATTGCGGCGCTGGCCGCCAACCCCGGTCTGCGCATCCTTCCCGGCTGCACCATCGCTTCCAAGGACCGCGTGCGTTCCCTGCTCCTGGTTCGCCGCGCCGCGCAACCCCTTTCCGCGCTGCGCTCGGTCGCCGCTGACACCGCCAGCCGCACTACCCTGGCCTACACCCGCATTCTCTTCCACAAGTGGGGCAACCCGGCTGTTCCGTTCATTCCCCTCGCCGCCGACCTCGACCTCATGCTCCAGCGCGCCGATGCGGCCATCCTCATCGGCGATCCCGCCCTGCTGGCTTTGGAAGAGCGATTCAACCGCCTCGAGCGCACGGGAGAAGAACTCGTTTACCACGACCTGGCCCACGAGTGGCGCTCCCTTACTGGCCTTCCCTTTATCTCCGCCGTTTGGGGTGCTGCCCCTGTGCAGGGCGGACTTTTAGACGCGAAGGTTACTGAAGAGTTTCTTTGCTCCCGCGATCACGGTCTCCAGAACATCGACGCTCTGGCCGCGGAGTGGTCGGCGCGCCTGCCGATTCCCGAAAGCACCATCCGCGCCTATCTGACCTCCAACATTCACTACATTCTCGACGAGGAGTGTCTCAACGGCATGCGCGGCTTCTTTCGGATGGCCGCTGAAACCGGCGTCCTGCCGCCCTATAGCCTTTCGCTCGAAGCCGTGACCGCTATCTGACCATCCCGGCCGCCGCAGGCGGCGAGCGATTCTCCTCAGACCTGCGTCTCAACATGTAGCAAAGCCGTGCGTGTTAGCCAACTCGCGGGATCGCCGGCGTGCTGGCGCATAGGGAACGAATTGAGGGGGCCTGCAAGGCGATCAGCCTGGCAAGGGTCCAAGGGCCGGCAGACAATAATGAGGAACGACTCATGACCTTGAAAAAGTTGGCAACCCTGCTGTTCTTGGCCGCTCCGTTCGTAGCCGCATGCGGCGATTTCTGGCAGAACCCAAATGGATCCAGCACCAGCAGCACTACCAGCACCACTAGCACCAGCACCACCGCGTCCAGCGGCGACTTCTACATATTGAACAACGGAACCACGCCCGAGATTCTGGGCGAGTCCATCGTTTCGGGCACACTCACCGCGCTTTCCGGCAGCCCCTGGACGCTGACGCAGATCGGCACGCCCTACGCTATGGCCATGGCTCCCAGCGGCAACTTCCTCGCCGTGAGCACGATCACTGGAGTTTATACGTACCCCATCTCCGGGGGCGGACTGGGCAATCCCAACCAGGTTTCAACCGACACCACCGCTCTTGCCATTCAGGTGGATACGAGCGGCTCCTGGCTGATTGAGGCCCTGCAGACGACGGGAGAAGCATCCTTAGCCGCCATTCCCATCAACTCTTCCACAGGCGCCCAGAATGGCACCGAAGTGGCGGCCGATTATACAGACACCAGCGCCTCAGTACAGCAGGGACAGATCGCCATTTCGAAAGATGACAAGAATATATTCGTCGCCCTCGGCACGGGCGGCGCAATCGTCGTTCCTTTCAACGTCAGCGCGACCTCGGGAACCAGTCCCTTCGGCGCCTCGGCCAAGGTGATCCCTGTCTCTAACTCCTCCATCGGCTCAACGCTTTCTGTAGCCGTGGACCCCGACGACCGTCTGTTCTACGTCGGTGAAACGAACGTAAACTCCACAACGAAGCCCGGGGGGCTGTTCGCGTTCAATTACAGCTCCCTGACGTCTTCCACGCTCACCCAGGCCGCCGGTTCTCCCCTCGCCAGCGACGGATTGGCGCCCAACTTCATCCTGCCCGACAGCAGCGGCGGTTATGTGTATGTCGGCAACGGCCAGGGAACGGGTTCGGCGGGCAATATCACGGGATTTTCGGTGACGGCCAGCGGTTCCATATACACCATAGCGGCGGACACAACCGTATCCGCCGGCGCGCAGCCCATCGGCCTGGCCGAAGACGACACCGGAGCCTTCGTGCTGGGGGTGAATCAATTAGGCAGCCCCTACTTCGACGCCTACACCTTCGACGCCACGACTGCCGGCAAGTTGGACTCGCAGATCACGGCCGATACCGGCGCTACGCCCCTCGCCATTGTTGCTGCTCCGCAATAGGGCGCCGGCCTCGCAGCATCGTCCGCCTTCAAGGTGCTATCCTCAGGAGGAACGCCAGCGGGCCGTGTTCACGCCATCTTCAACTGTTTTCGTTCTTGTCTTCAGACGCCGTTCCGCATACGCGGCCGCGGCGCTGGCGCTGTCTTTTCTGTCTCTGGCCTGCGGGTGCAGCCGCTTTCAGCGCCGGCGCCCGGAGATGGTCTATGTCTCCGTGGGCCGGATGTTCCTGCGCGACCGCGTAGCGCCGGTGGCCAGCCGGGTGGTGGAAGTGGTGAACGGTGAGCCGCTCCGGGTGATCGAAGATGACGGCCGCTTCCTCAAAGTGAAAACCGCCAAGGGCCAGGTGGGCTGGATCGACAATCAGGCTGTGATTGACGCCCAGACCTACCATGCCTTCCAGCAATTGGCGGCGCAAAACAAAGATGACCTTGTGAAAGCGCAGGCATCGCTGGGCGAAGAACTCTATATGCACATTGAGCCGGGCCGGAAGACACCGCACTTTTACCTGCTTCCCGGCAACAGCCAGGTGGATCTGCTGGAGCGCGCCTCAGTGAGCAGGACGCCGGAGCCGGTGTATGCGCCGCTGGCCAAGCTGGCCGAGCCAAAATCCGCGCCCGGCGGCGAGGGCAAGCCTAGCCCCGCGGCTGCGGCCGGCGGGCCGATGGAACAGCCGGGTCCCATCATGGAGGACTGGTGGCTGGCGCGCGATGCCGCCGGAAACACCGGCTGGCTGCTGGCGAGCCGGCTGGATGTGGACGTTCCGGAAGCGATTGAGGTTTACGGTGGAGACATGCGCTTTGCCGGGGCTTGGAAACTCGCAGAAGTTACGGATCCGGAGGCCGGCACGCCGGGTCACAAAGTTGCCGAGTACGTGACCGCGCTCGTTCCGTACCAATCCGGACTGCCCTATGACTTCGACCAGGTGCGCGTGTACACCTGGAGCGTGCGCCGCCACCGCTATGAGACAGCTTTCCAACTGCACTCCATCCAGGGCTTTTTACCAGTGCGGATCACGAGCATGAGCACGCCGCACGGCGAGGTTCCCGTCTTCAGCTTCCAGATCACCGGCAGCCGGGGCGTCGCCACTAACTCCGCGACCGGGATTACCCTCCCGGTTGCGCCGCGCACGCTGCGGTACGAACTGCTCGATACATATGTCAAGCGCATCGGTCCCGATCTTGAGCCCATCGCCCCCACCCGCTTAGAGCGCCGCAGACCCGCGCGGCCTACGAAGCGGCGTACCAGCCGGAGCAGATAGCGGGAGCCGGTGAAAGCGGATGCAAACGGACGCCTGAGAGATCCCGCTTCGGGCCGCGTGAAAAAGGAGCTTTCGGTTGGACTCCCGGGCGGTTGGGAGCGTACCTTTGCTGTGGTATAGGGAGACTGTCATGCGTATATTCCGATTGTCACTGATCCTTGCCTTTTTCATCACACCGATCGCCGCCTCAGGGCAGATCGTGGTCTTCCACGAATCAGGATTTCCCACGGTGAACAGCGAGCCGGTGAGTGAATCCGCGCTCAAAGAAGCTTTGGGATCGCAGATCCGCTTTGCCGGCCTGGACGCGCTCCAGACACCCTCCGCGCTGCAGCAGGCTCGTTTGCTGGTGCTGCCTTATGGTTCTGCGATTCCGGTTGCGGCTTGGCCGGCGATTGACAGTTATCTGACGCGTGGAGGCAATCTATTGATTCTTGGAGGCGAGCCGCTCCATGTGCCGGTTACCGGGGCTGCGGGCGCCTTCAAGCTGGAGTATCCGCAGGATACCTTTGGGCGTGCTCTGGCGTTCAACCATGAATATGCGGTGCCAGTCGCGGAGGACGCGCGTTTTACCTGGCGCACCGGGTATCAGTTTCTGCCTGCGATCCATGTTGAAGCCAGCCATTACTACGCCGTTGAGGGCAGTCTCGATGGGCTGGGCTACATGACAGCGCCCGATGGCGACAAGCTGGCCGCGCCGGTGATTGTTTCGAATTACTTCGGCGGCAACATGCGGGGTTCGCGTCTGGTGGCGCTCGACTTCGATCCGATGCCCGGCTACTGGGCGTCGAAGGATGGCATCGCCCTGATGCGGGCTGCGGCGGATTATACGCAGGCGGGGGCGACGCATTTTTGGATTGAAGTTCAGTACGCGGCGCTGCGCCCGGGAGAGATTCCCAGTCTTACGCTGCACCTGCGGCATCCCGAGCCGAATGCCGAAGGCAGTTCCACGAAGGCTGCGCCTGTCACGGGCGTGGCTACAGTCGAGATGCTCTCCCATGGCAAGCGCATCGATTCGGTGAAGGTTCCGATGAACCTTGCGTCCAGCGTGGATGCGCATATCCCCTTCGACCACCCGCTGCCGGCCGGCTTTTACGTGGTGCGCGCAACCTATTCCGTGCAGGGCAAGCCGTTGGAGTATTACGCCAACGGCTTCGTTGTGGAGAATTTGCAGGCGCTGGAAACAGGGCCGCAGCTGGCCGTGGATGGCAACTTTCTTACCCTTGGCGGCAAGCCGTTTTTCCCCGTGGGGACCAACTACTTTACAACCGAGAACAATGATTGGGATTTCTCCGCACCGCGCAACGCTCTGGTATGGGAGCATGACTTCGCCAACATGGAGCGGCACGGCGTGACGTTTGTGCGCACCGGCGTGTGGATGCCGAACTACAAGTTTGTGGAGCCTTCCACGGGCGGCGTGAATCAGCGATTTCTGCGCAACCTTGAGGCTTATCTCGCGGCGGCGCAGCAGCACCACATCGTAGTGAACTTCAACTTCTTTTCCGCCACGCCGCGCCATCCCATTCTCTATCCCGGCATGAAGCACTCCACCGCTCCGCCGCCAAACCCCTACCTCGATCCAGCCTCGGTTCGCATGGAGCAAAGCTACGTGCTTTCAATCGTGCGCCGCTTCGCGAAGGTGCCTTGGCTCTGCTACGACCTCATCAACGAGCCCAGCTTTTCCAATCCCCTAGTGGTCTATCACGGCAACGTTCCCAATGGCGATCCCGTGGAACGGCACGATTGGGACGAGTGGCTGCGCGCGCGGTACGGCAAGCTGCAAAAACTGGCCGCGGCCTGGTCCGTGCCGGCAAATACTCTGGGCGGCTTTAGCCGCGTGCCCCTCCCAACCCGCGCGGATATGAGCTGGACCCGCACCGGCAATCCCAATGAAGTGCGCGCATTCGACTACAACATGTTCGCGCAGGAGGAGTTCTCGCAATGGGTGCACAGCATGGTGAAAGCGATCCGCTCCACCGGAAGCCAGCAACTCACTGACGTAGGACAGGACGAAGGCGGAGTTACGAACCGCGTTCTAAACCAGTTCTATGCCACCAGTGGTGTTTCCTTCACGGTGAACCACACCTACTGGCAGGACAATGCCCTGCTTTGGGATTCCGTCGTTGCCAAGTATCCCGGCATGCCCAACTTTACCGGCGAAACCGGCTACCAGCCCGTGGACGCGCCGAACGGCGCTTGGCGCTACGACGAGTTCACCGGCCAGGGACTGGAAGAGCGCAAGTGGGCGCTTGGCTTTGCCGCCGGCAGCAGCGGCGCCCTGCAGTGGGACTGGGCGCGCGAACCCTACTTCGGCATGGAGCGCAGTGACGGCTCGGCAAAAGTGTGGATGAACATGATGCGCGGCCTGGGCCGCTTTGCGAAAGAGGCGGAGCCTTACGCCCTGGGCCTGACGCTGCCGCAGGTTGCCATCGTGCTGCCGCAGTCCTACCAGATGTCGGTCTACAATCCGCTGGCGATTCATGCTCAGCAGACCGCCGTCCGTGTGCTCTACAACTACGACCACGCGCCGGCTTACGCAGTGGGTGAATATCAAATTCAGACTCTCGGAAACCCCAAGCTCATCATTCTTCCCTCTGCATACGGGCTCGCCCAATCTGCATGGGAGGCGCTCCAGCAGCATGTACGCGAGGGATCTGTTTTGCTCATCAGCGGGCCATTCTCAGCGGACGCACACCTGAATCCCACCGATTACGCCAGCTCCGTCGGGCTGGATTACCAGACCGTGCCACTGGAGCTGCGCAACCAGGAACTTCAATGGGCGGGTAAAACCCTGCCGCTCGAATACGCCGGATATACAACCACTATCCTGAGCCAGGCCGAACTGCCCGGTGGAAAAGACTGGCGCGAAGTTCCATTGGGCAAAGGAAAGATACTCTTCTCGGCGTTGCCTCTGGAGCAGAACAGCCGCCTCGGTTCGGTTGCAGCAGTCTACAAGTACGCGCTCCAGATAGCCGGCGTTCAACCGGAATTCACAACAACCGTGACCGATCCCGGAATCCTGATTTGCCCCACGCTGCTGCCGAAAGCAACGCTATACGTGCTGACCTCCGAGACCAACACAACCCAGGTTGAGTTTACAGACGGGCGTTCTGGCCACAGCTTCGCAGGAACGCTGGACGCCGGCCGGGCAGCGCTTCTGCTGATCGGCACAGACGGCAAACTGCTGGCCAGCTACCACTGGCATGGCACGCCACGGTAACAGATCAAACGGTATGCGCAGCGCCTACTCGCGCCTTGCTACGCGGATGTGCAGCTCGCGCAACTGCTGTTCGGTCACGGTGGTGGGCGCGCCGGCCATGAGGTCGATGGCTTTGGCGGTCTTGGGGAAAGCGATCACCTCGCGGAGGTTGGCGGCACCGGCCAGCAGCATCACGATGCGGTCGAGACCCAGCGCGATGCCGCCGTGCGGAGGCGTGCCGTACTCCAGCGCATCGAGGAAGAAGCCGAATCTTGCTCGCGCCTCCTCGTCGCTGATCCCAAGGGACGAAAAAATCTGCTGCTGCACGTCTTTGCGGTGAATGCGGATCGATCCCGAACCCAGCTCCAGGCCGTTCATGGCCAGGTCGTAGCAGTCGGCGCGCACGCTGGCCGGATCGCTCGTGAGGTTGGCCATGTCGGCCTCGTAGGGCGCGGTGAAGGGATGGTGCGCGGGCACCCACTTGCCGCTGGCCAGGTCGTACTCGAACATGGGAAAGTCAGTGAGCCAGATGGGATGAAAGGCCCGGCTGCCATCCACCGTATCCTGCGGGCCGCGGGCATGCGCCGCAGCCACGGTTTCCTCGGTTACGCGGAAGGCCCCGTGACGGTCAGCGTACTTCTTGGCCAGTTCGGAGCGGAAGTTGCCGGCGGCGGCGTAGACGTTGATCTCGCGCTCGGAGAGGCGGCCTTCAAACTTGGTATCGCTGGCCTTGATCGGATGCGCCGGGTCGCCGGCCACCACGATGACAAAGTCGGCATCGGAGGCGCCGGCCAGCTCACGCACTTTGACGGCGGCCTCGGGGAAACCTTTAGCCAAACGCTTGAAATCGTCAATGAACTTGGCGCCCTTTTTCAGGTCGAAGAGGGGATGATTCTCTTCGCGCTGCTTGCGGCTGAGCTCGCCCACGTTGGGAATGCGCAGGGCGACGACGGGCAGGGCGGGGTCGATTTGAAGGGCGGCGAGATCGGCATCGGTGAAGGCTGCGCGCACGCCGGTGAGTCCGGGCAGGCGGGGGTCGGGCTTGTCAGTGCCGTAGCGGCGCATGGCCTCGTCGTAGGTGATGCGCGGAAAAGGAATGGACAGTGTGACGCCGGCCGCGGCGAAGGCGGCCTGCATGAACTGCTCCACCACGCCGAAGACGGTCTCGCGGCGGGGAAAGGAGATTTCGAGGTCGATCTGCGTGAACTCGAGCTGGCGGTCGGCGCGCAGGTCCTCATCGCGGAAGCAGCGCGCGATCTGGAAGTAGCGGTCGAAGCCGGAGATCATGAGAATCTGCTTGAAGATCTGCGGCGACTGCGGCAGTGCGTAGAACTCGCCGGGATGAATGCGGCTGGGAACGAGAAAGTCGCGCGCGCCTTCGGGCGTGCTCTTGGTCAGGATGGGGGTTTCAATCTCCAGAAAGCCCTGCTGGCTCAGGCTCTCGCGGATCGCCAGGGTAATCTGGTGGCGCAGGCGGAAGTTGCGCTGCATCTCCTCGCGGCGCAGGTCCACGTAGCGGTACTTGAGCCGCACTTCCTCGTTCTGGATGGCCTCTTCGGCGGGCGAAAACGGCGCCAGGCGCGTATCGTTCAGCACGCGAATCTCCGTGGCCTCAATCTCGATCTCGCCGGTTGGCATCTTGGGGTTGATCGCGTCTTGGTCGCGCAGCCGCACCTTGCCCACCGCGGCCACAACGTACTCCGGCCGCACCTGCTCGCCCTTGGCGTGGCCTTCGGGCGTCAGATCGTGGTCCAGCACCACCTGGGCAATGCCGCTGCGGTCGCGCAGGTCGAGGAAGATCAGGTTGCCGTGGTCGCGGCGGCGATTCACCCAGCCCATCAGGACCACTTGCCGGCCGGCGTCGCCCGCGCGCAGCTCGCCGCACATGTTGGTGCGTTCCAGATTGCCTAAAAAGTCGAGAGACATTTCATATTGATTGTAATAGAGGGTGTTTGGCGGGCTCCGCCGTTAAGCCCGTGACTCCGATTAACTGACGGTTCTTTGCGTGACCGGCGCAACCGCCGGTAGAAAAACTAGCTCGCAAATCCAAAATATGCTGCGAACAGAGCCACGGAATCACTGATGCCATGCGCAAGAATCGATGTCCACAAATTCCTTTTCGTCAGCAAATATGCGGCTCCAAAAACAAGTCCACTGACCATAGCGGAGATGATGCCTGCCGGCCCTTGATACCAATGCGCGCAACCGAACAAAGCGCTCGACCAGAGCAGGCCCAGCAGGAGAGCCGGGCGAGAATTGCCTCCGAAATCAGCGACACGATTCAACAAATATCTCCGGTAACACAGCTCCTCTCCCACAGCAGCGTAGGTCCATACAATGCCGAGCCACCGCAGAAACTCTGCAAATTGGTGGATGCCTGCCATAGGGTTGGCCCCTGCGGAGTAGCGGGCGAATGGTCTTATGAGCGGGTCGACAACAAATTGGCCAAGGCTCTGCTGCACAACCATCGTGGCGAGCGCGATCAAAGCGGTCCACATCCAGGATTTTGGGGGACCGAACCCAATTGCGCTCCAACTGCCCTCTCGCAGCCGAATCGAAATCACCGCCATCGCGGAAAGAATCAACACCGAATTCGGCAATAGATGCCAGACGTTGTCTCCCAAAACAATCAGGCTGGCAAGAATCACCTCAGCGAACGAAAGCCACCGCGCATTCCCTATTGGATGATCCGCTGCCAGACTCCTGGTATTTGGGATTTGATCGGGCATTGAACGCCTCCGGTCAGGAGCGAAGGCGCGCAACCAGCTCTTTACGCGGAACCTTCGTCTGCACGCCGCTGGCAAAATCCTTCACCGTCAGGTTGCCGGATTCGAGCTCGTCATCGCCGAGGATGACGATGCGGCGGGCCGCTCGCTCCGCAAACTCGAAGGACTTCTTCAGCCGGAAGCTGCCGTCGCCCAGCTCCACGCGCAGGCCGGCACGGCGCAGCTCGCGGGCCAGCGTGAGGGCGGCGGCGTTCAGGTTTTCGCCGAGCGGCGCAATGTAGGCATCGGCCTTCTCCAAAGGGCTGCTCTGCGCAGCAGCTTGCAGCGTCAGCACCAGCCGGTCCAGCCCCATGGCGAAGCCGATCCCCGGCGCCTTGGGTCCGCCGAGGGCCTCGCTGAGGCCGTCGTAGCGGCCGCCGCCGAGCAAAGCGTTCTGCGCGCCTAATCCTCCGTGCGTGAACTCGAAGGTGGTGCGCGTGTAGTAGTCCAGACCGCGCACCAGGCGGTGGTTGAGCTTGTAGGGGACCTGGGCGGCGTCAAGCGCGGCGAGCACCGCGGCAAAGTGCGCCTTCGCATCCTCGCTGAGCGAGTCGGCGATCACCGGCAGCGTGGCAATGACCGGCTGGTCTTCGGGCACCTTGCAGTCCAGCACGCGCAGGGGGTTGGTCACGGCGCGCCGCTGGCAGTCGGTGCACATCTTGGGCGCAAGGGGCGCGAGCGCGGCGCGCAGGGTTTCGTTATAGTGCGCCCGGTCCGCGGCCGAGCCAATGGAGTTCAGCTCCAGCGTCCAGCCGGTAATGCCCAGCTCGTCGAGCAGCGTGGCCAGCATCTCCAGGACTTCGGCGTCGCGCAAGGGCGATTCGCTGCCGGATGAGGGCGGCCCGATGACCTCGGCGCCGATCTGCCAGAACTGCCGGTAGCGGCCCTTCTGCGGCCGCTCGCGCCGGAACTGCGGTCCAATGTAGTAGAGCTTCTGCAACTGCCCCCTCTCGCCCAGCTTGTGCTCGATGTACGCGCGCACCACGCCGGCGGTGTTTTCGGGGCGGAGGGTCAGCGACTGCGCCTTCTCACTCTGAGCCCGTGCACGGTCCTCCCAGCTATACATTTCCTTCGAGACAATATCGGTCTCCTCGCCCACGCTGCGGGCGAACAGCGACGTGTCTTCAAAGATCGGCGTGCGAATCTCGCCGAAGTTGTAGCGGGCGAAGACTTGGCGCGCCGTGGCCTCGATGCGGTTCCACAGGTCGGTCTCCGGCGGCAGCAGGTCGCGCGTCCCGCGCACGGCTTTGAGGGTTTGGCTCATAATGCTAACAACTGGAGCAACTTCTTAGGATACAAGGTGGGAGCGATGATTCTTCACGCCGATTCAATGGTTGCGTTTTCCGTTGGTCAGGTGACACAAGCCCCGGTCATAGTGCAGTGCGCACAGGCTGCGCCAGAGTCATGGTTGAAATGGCTGCTGCCGACGATTGTTCAGACCGTCGTCAGCTTGGCGTCGATCGCGGCTGGCGTTTTGATCGCTGTTTGCTCATTTCGAGCAAACAAGAAGTCAGAGCACGAGCAGTGGCTACGAAATCAGGAGGCCGGGCACGTGCAGTGGATTCGCGACCCAAAGAAGGTCAAGTGGCGAGAACTGCTGGACGCCGCCAGTGAATGCGAAGTTGACCTTCTGATCTTTAGCGCACCCAAAGTCGAGGCTGACGAGTTGCAGGCCGCTAGTACCGTGTCTTCGTGAATGAGTAATGGAGTTTCCGCCGCGCCCTTCTCGGTATCCGCGACTTTCGCTTTGGCGATGAGAGGGTTGATGATTGAAAAGCGTGTGCGTGAGAGGCCTGGGGTCATTTCAGGTCGAGTTGGCTCTTGTGACATTAGCGGCAACCTCCAGAAAATTGTCAAGCACACTGCCGCCAACAACAGTGGCTTCGTCCTCGATAATAGAGTGTATACGGCTGCAAAGAATGCAGTACGCGCTTTCACCCTCGACTTTGATGGCATGGAATACACCTCCCTCATAACCGGAGCGTACTCATCTCATAGCCCGAGTGCATCTTCGCCGGGCGCTTCGCGTGTCGGGCAGCCGCCGTCACAAGGGAACCGGGCACAAGAGCGGATTGGCAAACAATTCTGCCCGGCGCCGCAGGACGCCTTTTGAGCAGGAAGGGAAAAGTAAGACCAACTACGATGAAGAGACCCTTAATAGGAGAGAGCCTGGTCCCTCATCGTTCGATACGCTGTGACGGCCGTTACGTGTCCTTGTGACATGACCTGGCTGCCGCTGCCAAAAAGTGCGCACGCTTCGCGCCTAATCCCCCAGGAAGGAGCGCCGATGCAAAGCGTCTATTTGGCTTCAGCGCCCGAGGCCGCGGGCAAGGTGAAGAGGAAGCGGCTGCCTTTGCCCGGCGTGCTCTCGGCCCACATGTGTCCGCCGTGCTGCTCCACGATGCTGCGCGCCAGCGCCAGGCCGAGGCCGGTGCCGCCCAGGGCGCGGGAATCGGAGGCGTCGCCCTGCTGGAAACGCTCGAAGATACGTTCCAGCTTCTCCGGCGCGATGCCGCGCCCCTGGTCCTCGACGATGAAGCAAACTTCGCTCCCGCCCGCAGCGTTCGTGCCGGCAGGCTGAGCGGCCAGGCGGATGGTGGTTTCAGGCGGCGAGAACTTGATGGCGTTGGTCACCAGCTCGCTGAGCACCTGGAGCACGCGTTCTTCGTCGGCGAAGACGAGGGCCGGCGTAGCCTCGATGCGGAAACCGATGTGGCGCTCGGTGGCCGCGCCGTGGGCGATGTCGGCCGCGCGCCGCAGAAGATCCACGGCCTCCACCGGCCGGCGGTGCAGCGGCAGACGGCCCTTCTCCACGCTGTCGAAGTCCAGAATATCGTTGACCAGCCGGATCAGCCGGTCGCAGTTGCCAATGGCCAAGTCGATCATCTGCCGCTGCTTCTCCGGCCGCTTGTCCAGGGAGCCTGAAGCGATGAGCCCCAGCGAAGCGCGCAGCGAGGTGAGCGGAGTGCGCAGCTCGTGGCTGACCGTAGAGATGAATTCATCCTTCATCTTTTCCAGCCGCCGCCGCTCGGAAACATCCTGGAAAGCCACCACCATGCCGGAGATGCGCCCGTCTTCAAAGAGCGGGTTCGCGCTGTACTCGACCGGAATAGCCGCGCCATCCTTGCGCCAAAAAACCTCGTCCCTCATGCGGATAGGCTCGGCGCGGCGCAAGGCCTGGAGAATCGGACTCGTGGACTTGGAATAAGGCGTCCCGTCGGCGTGGCTGTGGTGGATCATCTCGTGCACGTCGCTGCCCGCCAGCTCCTCGGGCGTATAGCCCAGTGCGTGCGCGCCGGCTTCGTTGATGAACGTCAGTTTGCCATCGAGGTCAATGCCGTAGATGCCGTCACCCACTGACTCCAGGATCAGTTCGCGCTGGTGCGTGGCCAGGTGCAGCGCCTCTGCGGCCTCGTACTGCTCGGTCACGTCGATGCCGTGGTTGAGCACGAAAGGCTGTTCGCCGGGCAGTTGCATGCGATGGCTGCGGAAGGCGATGCGCCGGTAAGCGCCGTCGCTGCGCCGCAGCGGCAGCGCGCCTTGCCATTCATCCTGGGTCTCCAGCGTGCGCAGGCAATCCTGAAAGACCGCGGCTCCGGCTGCATCCGTTAGGTCGGTCACCACGCGCCCTACCAGGTCCTCGGCGCGGTAGCCGAGCGTCTCGGCGGTAAATGCGTTCAGCGAGGTCAGCCAGCCGTCCATGGAGCAGGTAAAGACGAAGCCCAGGCTGTGCTCCACCATTTCGCGGTAGCGGGCCTCGCTCGACAGCAAGGCCTCCTCCATCTTGCGCTGGTCGGTCACGTCCTGCCCGCTCACAATCAGGTACTGGATCTCGCTATTCGGACCTTGCAGCGGCCTGAGCGTCCAGCTTATCCGCCGCGTTTGGCCGCCGGCCGTTCGCCAAACCGTTTCATGCGGTCCTGCGGACTGCCCCGCCGCCGCTTCGCCCAGCTTGGCTGCGACCCAGGCCCGGTCGTCCTCTTCCAGAACCACCTCCACAAACGGACGTCCGACGGCGCTGGCTTGGGTCAGCCCAGTCAACTGCGCACAGGGTGCATTCATCCGCACCATCCGCCCCGCGGTGTCCAGCACGGCCACCAGCGCAGGAATCGAGTCCAGCGTGGCGGCCACAAAGCAGCGTTCGATGGCCAGCGACCGCTCTGTCCGCATCCGCGCTCGCTGCGCCTGCTCTTGGCCCCGGATGCGGCTATACAGTTCCAGCCGCGTCATCACCTGGCGGCCCAGGACCTCCAGCAGCGTCAGGTGCTCCGGCTTGAACTGGCCGGGATTGCGCGCCAGCACTGCCAGAGTGCCTACCACCTGTTGGGAACTTGAGATCAGCGGTGTTCCCGCATAAGAGAGACAGGGTTTGGCCCCAGTCAGCGGAATGCCTTCAGGAGGAAAACGCGTATCCTCACCGGCATTCCCTACCAGCATCGGTGTTCCTTTCTCGATCGTCCACTGACAGGCCGTCGTGGCGCGCGGCTGATCGCCGGCTTTGAATCCATAGCGGGACTTGAACCACAAGCGGCTGTAATCCGCCCATCCGATGTAGGCGTAATCCGCACCTGAGAGCACTGCCGCCAGCTCGGTCAGTTCGTCCAGGGCGGGGTCCGGGTTGCGGTCGAAGAGATCCGCCGGCAAAGCGGCGTCCTGGTTCTCAGCGAGTTGGGAACCCAGCATTGCGCACATAAAGTTACACGCACCCGCTGTCAGTATCGGGCACTTCGCGGCAATTGGCTCTCACACAAAATGGGGAATTTAAGATCCCGCGAGCTGCAACCCAAGTAATCCGTTTCTTGGACGACGGTTTTAAATGGATGTTACCGAAGGCCCCGCCCCGCTCCCGGAGCGAGCGCCGATGATTGCCAGGACACGTCCGCTGCAGCGGACGCAGTCCTGGGGAGACGGACAACGAGTGACGTAATCCCATAGGGACGGCCGGCCTGCCGCCATGATTTTCGACGGGGCGGAGGACCGGCGGGAAGGCGCGAATTCCGATCCCAATTCCGTTCCTTCGCATCTGAATCCGTATGAGCCAGGAAAAAGCGACATTCGGAGCTGGGTGTTTTTGGGGCGTGGAGGCGGCGTTGGCGGCGATTCCCGGCGTGACGGCCACCGCCGTGGGCTACGAGGGCGGCGCGCTCGACCGGCCCAGTTACCAGGACGTGTGCACCGACCAGACCGGCCACGCCGAGGTGGTCGAGCTCGACTTCGACCCCGCCCAGGTGAGCTACGAGCAGTTGCTCGACACCTTCTTTGCACTCCACGATCCCACCACGCTCAACCGCCAGGGGCCGGACTGGGGCACGCAGTACCGCTCGGTCGTCTTCTTTCACTCGCCGGAGCAGGAAAAGCAGGCGCGGGCCAAGATCGAGGAGCTGACCGCAGCGGGCCGTTATCAACCCAAACGCATCGTTACCCAGGTCCTGCCCGCTCAGACCTTCTGGCGCGCCGAGGAGTACCACCAGCGTTACCTCGAAAAGCGCGGGCTGAGACAGTGCCATATTTAACGACCCGCAGGAGGAAGCTGCGCCTCGCCGCCGCAGCGGTGACGCACTACGCTTTTTGGAGTTTGTGTGGCATATGGCGCCTCTCGCTCTCAATACCATACCGCGAACGGCCATGGCCATTTAACCGCTACAGTATCGCCTCAAACCCCTTCCGCCGGATCACGTTGAGCAGCGCCAGCGCCGGGCCTTTGGGCTGTTTGATTCCCTGCGACTAGCCGCGGCGTCTCTCGTGCACAGCGTAAAGACCTATTCCCGCGCGCTGACTGGGCCTGTTTCCGTCCACAGGAAGGTCATCTGGTCGGCGTCGTCCTGGATCTTCTGTTGCACGCCCACGCCGGACGAGTGGCCGGCATTCATGCCATAGTGGAGCAGAATCGGCCGGCCGCTGGCTGAGTCGGCTTGCATGAGCGCGGTCATCTTGCGCGCGTTCATGGGGTCCACGCGCGTGTCGTCGGCGCCGGTGAAGAACAAGATCGCCGGATAGTCCACGCCCTTCTTCACGTTTTGATAAGGCGAGTACTTGAGCAGGTACTTGAACTGCTCTTCCTGGTCTGAGGAGCCGTATTCGGTGACCCAGTGCTCGCCTTGCTCGAACTTCTGGTAGCGCAGCATGTCGAGCAGAGGATAGCCGCACATCACGGCCGCCCACAGGTGCGGCTGCTGGGTCATGGCCGCGCCCGTCAGCAGTCCGCCGTTGGAGCGGCCGGTGATGGCGAAGTGCTCAGGCGAGGTGTACTTGTGGGCGATGAGGTACTCGGCCGCAGCGTAGAAATCGTCAAAGACGTTCTGTTTTTTGCCAAACATGCCGGCCTCGTGCCACGTTTCGCCATACTCGCCGCCGCCGCGCAGATTGGGCAGCGCGAACCAGCCGCCCTGCTCCATCCACCACGCCCAGGCCGGGTTCCACTCCGGGGTCATGCTGAGGTCGAAGCCGCCGTAGCCGGTCATCAGCAGCCGTTCCGTGCCGTCCTGCTTCAGGCCCTTCTTGCCGGCGATGAACATGGGAACCCGCGTGCCGTCCTTCGACGTATAGAAGACCTGCTGCAACTGGTACTGGCTGGTGTCAAAGGGAACCCTGGGCTTGGCGAAGACCTCCTGGCGGTCTGTCACGGTATCCAGGCGGTAGATGACGGGCGGCTCAATGTACGACTCGAAGCTATAGAAGCCATAGCGGCCGGTGGCGCGGCCATAGATAGGCGAGGCCGTACCCATGCCCTGAAGGCTCAGCGAGCCGACGGGTTTTCCGTCCAGGGCGTAGGCCGTGATCTCAGTTTTCACGTCATGCAGGCGCTGCACGTAAATCTTGCTGCCCACAATGGAAAAATTTTGGATGGCGTCGGGCCCCTGGGGCACGATGGCCGGCCACACGTCGGGCATGATGCCGGGATAGGCCCTGAGGATGCGGCCATTGGGCGCCTTGTAATCGGTCTGCACATACCAGTTGCCGCCGGCTTCGATGGCGTAAAAGCGGGAGTTGAGACCCCACACCAAAATCTTGAAGGGCGAATCGGGATGATCGAGGTCGCGGTACACAATGTCTACGCGCTTGGCCGGCACGCCGCGGTCGATCTCAAGCTCCAGGTAGCGTCCGTCGTCGCTCACCGTGGCGCTGATGAGGTCGAGCTGGCCCAGCGGCTCGCCGTAGAACTCGCGCCCAAAGAGCAGCTTGTCGCCGGCGTTGAGCGTTCCCAGTACGTGCTCGTAAACCAGCGTGCCCTGCCGGTTGCCGCGGGCATAGAAAAGTCCCTTGCCGCCGGGCGTAAAATCCACCGACCAATAGAGCCCGCTGGGCAGCTCATCGAAGAGCGTCTTGCCGGTCTTTACGTCGTAGACGCGCACCGTGGTCTGGTCGGCGCCGCCCTGGCGCACACCGTAGGCCACCAGTGCGCCGTCGCGCGAAACGTCGAGCAGATCGACAGAGGTATTGGGATTGCGGCTGAACTGCGCGGGATCGACAAGCAGCTTATCTTTCCCCGTCCAGCCGTGACGCATGTAGATGGCGGCTTGCTCTTCGCCGGCCAGGCGCTTCTCAAAAAAGTAATCGCCATTGCGCTCGATGGGAATCGACCACTTCTCCACGTTCTCCAGCGCCTCCAGTTGGTTCACCACCTGGGGACGGATGCGCGCCTGTTCCATGTAGCGATCCGTGTATGCGTTCTCGGCGTTGATGAAGGCCCGCGTGGCCGGGCTGTTGGCGTCTTCCAGCCAGCGATAGTCGTCCACGATCTTGGTTCCGAAATAATCGCTGGTAACGGGGATTTTCTGCACTGCGGGCGGCGGCGGCAGCGTAATGCCGCCGCGGCCGTGAATTCCCTGGGCCATGGCCGCGCTCCCTAGCATCCAAAACAATCCCAGACCGGATAAGAACCGCACGTAGCACCCTCCCTGGAACAGCATACGCGCACCGGGTCGCATTCCCGCGCATAGCATAGCGCGGACTCTCGTAGAATCGACTCCAGTGGCGAGAGCATCTTCCAATCCATCCCCGGCGCGCGCGCGTTCCTGGTGGGCGCGTGGGCTGGGTATTCTCCGCCCGTCCCACGCCCACAGCGTCTTTTCGGCCACCGTGGTGCTGATGATTTCGGCCGTCCTCTCGCGCCTCATCGGCTTGGCGAGGCTCAAGTACATCGTCTGGCTCTTCGGCAGCGGCGTGCAGGCCGACGCGCTGAACGCAGCGTTCGTGCTACCCGACAAAATCTCTTATTTCCTCGTCGGCGGCGCGGCCTCCATCACCTTTGTCACCATCCTCACGCGTTACCGCGAGACCGGGCGCGAGGCGGAGGGCGAGCGCTCGCTCTCGATCATCCTCAGCACCATGTACCTGGTGCTGGGAGGGGCTATCGTCCTCGCCGAGATCATCGCCCCGTGGTACGTTCATTGGTGGTTTCACGGCTTCGGCGCTCACAAAGCCGCGCTTACGGTGACGCTCACGCGCATTCTGCTTCCCGCGCAGTTGTGCTTCTTTGCCGGCGGCGTCTTTGGCGCGGTGCTGCTGGTGCGCAAGCAGTTCAGCGTGCAGGCCGTCACGCCGCTCATCTACGGCTCCGGCGCCATCTTGGGCGGCCTGCTCCTAGTCAGGCGCATCGGCGTCTCTGCATTGGCTCTGGGCACCTTGGCGAGCGCTTTTGTGGGCCCGTTTTTCCTCAACTGGCTCTTCGCTCACCGCGCCGGCACGCGCTATCGCTTCCTCCTCGACTGGCGCGACGAGGGGCTGCGCGAGTGGGTGCGGCTCTCGCTGCCGCTCATGGCCGGCATCTCGCTGGTGAGCGCCGATAGCTGGATCATCGACTACTTCGCCTCCACCACCAGCGGCGCGGTCTCGCTGATGACCTACGCCAAGCAGCTCTTCAACGCGCCCGTGGCCATGCTTGCCCAGGCCGCCGGCGCGGCTTCCATGCCCTTCTTTGCCAGCCTTTGGACCCAGAAGCGCGAGTACGAGTTCGCCACCAGCGTGGCCGATTCGGTCTCGCGCGTGGCCGCGCTGGGGCTTCTGGCGTCTTCGGCCATGATCGCTCTCGGCAGGCCGCTCATCGACCTGATCTTTATCGGCGGCAAATTCACCTCTGCCGACGCGCGGCTTTGCGCCGCCTACTTCGCGGTCTTCTCCATCGCTCTGTTTCTCTGGTCAGCGCAGGCCATCTACGCGCGCGCGTTTTACGCCGCCGGCGACACCCTCGTACCCATGGTGGCTAGCACCGTTGTCACCGTGGTTTCGCTCTTCGTCTATGCCTCGCTGCACCGTTCGCTGGGAGTGATGGGACTGGCCGTGGCCTCTGACATTGGCATCACCCTGCAAACTGTCACCATCGCCATTCTCCTGCACCGGCGGCGCATGGTTTCGCTCGCCAGCCTGGACTTCGCCGAGATGGGCCGCTGCCTGCTGGCCGCGCTTGCCGGCGGCGCCGCGGCCGGACTCCTGGTTTGGGGCGGGAGCATTTTCTTCCTCCGTCTGCCCGCCGCGCACCTGGCGCTAAACGGTCGCTGGGGAGACGCGATCCTGGCCGCGGCCGGAGCGGCGCTTTGGCTGGCGCTGGTCAAATGGGTGCTGGAAAAGACCGGATCAGCCCTGCCCAAGGTTGCAATGAGGCGGCTGGGACTGGCGTAGAGCCTGTTAAAAGACCCTAAATCGCGTCCGCATCCATTTGTAAGCCCTGCTCCGGACAGCTCGCCTCAATGGAGAACAAATATCGAAAGCATACTCAGAAAAGCCAACCCCGGCTTAGAATCACCAACTTATCCCTCAAAAGGGTCATTGACCGGGCAGGATTGTTACTTTAAGTTACTCGTGTGCTCATGCCGTGGGTACTGAAAGACGCTCCTTTGAGCATCGAGAACAGGATGGAGCTGACCCATAGCATGAATGGGGCGCTGTTTTTCAGCGGGAGGGAAAACTGGTGATTTCTACTCTGCTTTCAATCGCCGGATTGGCTGGCGCGGTGATTTATCTGGCCCGCTGGAGGGCTGCCCAGCGCCGCCGCAACGCGCAGTCGTGGGAGTCGATCGTGGCCCGGCTGCGGCCGGATTGGAATGCCGGGGAAGCGGGCGATCCATCATTTTGGAAGGATGGCGCCAACGGCACGCTGGAAGAAAAGTGGCATCGCGCACGAGGAGTAGAGGGCCTGTGGGCCATGTATGAAAACGCCCGCGTGATGCTGGAGATGGCCGATTACGCGCTCCGCAACAGCGCTTCGGTGGACCGCGACCTGATTGCCGGCTTGCGCCATGACGCGGTGCAAATCCGCGTATTCGTTTTCAATGCTCTGGTGCGCTACGCCTTCAGCCGGGTGAATGAGAGCATCTGCGCCAACGCCGCGCGCGCCGCCGCGATCTACGCCGGCATGACGGCGCGGACCGCGGAGCTGCTCGAAGGCGACTTCGGCCGCTTGGCTCCCAACTTCGTCGCCTCGATGTAATCAGGCTCTTTAAGCCCGCTGTTTAGCGTGAAGGCTCCTGTACACCTATGCAGGCGCCGGTTCGGAGCGGAAGTGGCGCTATGCTGAAGGCATGGCGCCGGCTTCTACGGTTCTTCCGCAATTTTGGCGACACTCCCAAACATGTAGAAAATCAGGATATGGGCATTAAAAGACGCCGGCCAAAAACTCCTCCGCGGGCCGCGCAATTCCCTCCTTCGCTCCGCACTCGGCCAGCACCACCGGCGATAGCGTAATCACCGGACACATCGAGTGCGCCAGCGTCTTATACACCACCCCCTGTCGCGTCATCGCTTTGAAGGCCGACGCTCCCTGCGCCCCCAGCACCAGCAGGTCCACCTGCTGCGCCCGGCTTTGGTAGAGCAGCTCCTCGGTGGGGTCGCCCGGCACCACGATCGTCTGCACCGCGATCTTCTCACGCAAAGGAGCCGGAACCAGCTCGAACGCCTCTGCTTCCAGTTGCTCCAGCGTCCGCCCAGCCAGGATTGCGGCACGCTCCTGCGGCCGGATCACATGCTGCAGGATCAGCCGCGCGCCGTGCTGGACGGCCAACTGCGCGGCGAAATTCACCACCACGCCGCTCGCCTCGTGCAGGCTCACCGCGCACAAGATCGTGCGTGTCGCATAGGCCCGGTATGCGCCGCTCACCACCTCCGGCCCAACGATGTACACCGGTTCCCGGGCCGTGCGCAGCACCGCCTCCGCCACTGAACCCACCAGCAGCTTGCCCACCGGCCCCGGCGAGTGCGTCCCCATCACGATACGGTCGATCTCCCGTTCCCGCGTGTAGGACAGGATCTGGTCGGCGGCCAATCCTGCCCGCACCACCACTTCGCAGTCCATCCCCGCCCGCCGCACTCGCTCCGCCAGCGGGTCCAGATGGCGCAACTCGGCGCGCGCCGCCGCCGCATAGTCGTAATAGCGGATTCCCGAGGTCTCCGACGCCGCCACCACCAGCGTGTCGTAGGCGTGCAGCAGAATTAGCGTGGCGCTAAACTCCCTTGCCTGCGCCAGCGCGAACTCGAATGCTCTTTCGTTGGGTGGAATCTCAGACGCGAATAGAATCGTCTTGGGCTTGATCCAGCCCGGCTTGATCGTGGCTGCCATGGCAACCTCCTGCTGGTGCGGACGTGCTATCCCAAACAGGCCCTCGCCGTGCAGTCCTGCACAACATACTCAGCAGCGTGTTTGTTCAGGTCTCCACGGCGGCAATTCCATGTGCCCGCGCCCCGGCGCTCTCCACACCGTCAACACCATAGACGCTGGCCAATCATGAAATCCTTAATTGTTGACTAAAATTTTTCTCCCTCGCTGGAATTTTGTCCAGTTAAATTCAGTCTGCTCCCAACTCCGAGCCCGCAAAAGTGATCTAAATCACAGCCTTTCCCGCTGAATCCTGTTCTTCTTAAGTTGAATCGTGGCTCTCGGGCGTGGGATTGCTCTTCAGGGGCGCTGCCAGATCGCTTTGGAAACGCCTCAGTTCTC
>JAJYZC010000091.1 GCA_021800255.1 Acidobacteriota bacterium | reverse complement strand
GGAATCCCGATCACGATGCACTCGTTTCGACGTCTTGCCTTCCTATTGGCGCTTGTGCTTCCAGTCGCGCCTGCCCTTCGGGCGCAAACCCCAAGCAGCTCCTCATCCGGCTCTGCTCCTGACCCCACCCAAAGCCAAGCTCAAGGCGCGCCGGCCGGTCAGGCTCAACAGTTGGCCCAGCAGACCTTGACGCCCATGACTGTGGAGCAACGCATTCGCCTGCGCCGCCAGCAGCGCCGCGCCGCCGCCATTCACAATACCTACGATCACGATTGGGAAACCTATCTGACCTTGGGTTATCTGCGCTTCACGCCCGGCCCTTCCCGGCAGCGCCTCACCGATTGGGCGTGGAATACCGGCCTGACCCGCTTTTTCACCCGGCGCGCGGGCATTACCTTCGACGCCCGCGGCTACTACGGCATGGCCTATGTGGGTCTCAATTTCACCAACCAAACCCGCTTCAAGGTCAGCCAGTACGAACTCATGGCCGGACCCACCTATCGCATCTACGTGCAGCCGAAATACTCTGCCGCCGTCCGCTTCATGGGCGGCTGGGCGCTGGGCGACTTCACCGGCGACACCAACGGCTATGGAAGCATCTGCGACACCCCCAGCGGCGTCTGTACCAACTCCAACCAATACCTCCTCTACCATGACGGCTCGACCTACGCCGCCAGCGCCGCGCTTCTGCTCGATTACAACCTCTCCCCGGCCTTGAGTTTCCGGGTGGCGCCGGAGTACTTCTTCACCGGCTTCGGCTCAACCACCCAATACAGCCGCGGATTTACTATCGGTCTCGCATACCGCTTCGGCAAGCAGTAAACGCAGAGGTCAGTGAATCAGTTGTCAGTGGTCAGAAACCGTGCTCAGTGAGCAGTCATTCATCCTGACGGCATAAAGCGCACCGGGCGCAATCGCAGAAGACGATTGCGCCCATCTTCTCGCCAGAAATCTCCGGGAAACTGTCGATGGTTGGATGGCCGGTTGACAACCGGCAACTGCTCACTGGAGTATCGGAATCCCCGCAATCCGCTTCTGCCACTCCGCCGGTCCGGTCTGGTGTACGCTCGTTCCCTTGGCGTCCACGGCCACCGTCACCGGCATATCGCGCACGTCGAACTCGTAAATAGCCTCCATCCCCAAATCCTCGAAGGCTAAAAGGCGCGAGCCGTGAATGGCCTTTGAAACCAGGTACGCCGCGCCGCCCACCGCCATCAGATATACCGCACCAAACTCCTTGATGGCCTCGATGGCTGCCGGCCCGCGCTCGGCCTTGCCGACCATCCCCAGCAGTCCTGTCTCGGCCAGCATCTGCCGCGTGAACTTGTCCATGCGCGTCGATGTCGTCGGTCCCGCCGGTCCTACCACCTCATCACGCACCGGGTCTACTGGCCCTACGTAGTAAATAAAACGGTTGTGGAAGTCCACTGGCAGCTTCTCTCTGCGATTCAGCATTTCGGTGATGCGCTTATGCGCGGCATCGCGCCCGGTCAGCAGCTTGCCTGTCAGCAGCAATACCTCGCCCGGCTTCCACGCAGCCGCCTCCGCCCGCGTCACGGTGTCCAGGTTCACCCGGCGTGCACCGGAGACGTCGTAGGTCAGCTTGGGCCAGTCTTTCAGGTCGGGCGGGTCCAAATACACCGGACCAGAGCCGTCCAGCACCAGATGCGCATGACGGGTCGCGGCGCAATTGGGAATCATCGCCACCGGCAGGTTCGCGGCGTGGGTCGGGTAGTCGCGCACCTTCACGTCCAGTACCGTCGTCAGTCCTCCCAGGCCCTGCGCGCCGATGCCCAGCCGGTTCACCTTCTCAAAGATTTCCAGGCGCAGCTTTTCCGCCGTCGTCTTCGCGCGGCGGGCTTTCAGATCCTGAATGTCGATCGGATCCATCAGCGATTCCTTAGCCATCGACATCGCCTTATCCGCTGTGCCGCCGATCCCGATCCCCAGCAGCCCCGGAGGGCACCAGCCGGCGCCCATCGTCGGCACCGTCTTCAGCACCCACTCCACGATTGAGTCCGAAGGGTTCAGCATGACGAACTTGGCTTTCGCCTCGGAACCGCCCCCCTTTGCTGCCAGCGTGATCTCCACCTTATCGCCCTTCACGATCTCCACAGTCAGGCATGCAGGAGTATTGTCTTTGGTATTCTTCCGTGCTCCCGCCGGGTCGGCTAAAAGCGAGGCGCGCAATTTGTTGTCGGGGTCCAGATAGGCGCGCCGCACGCCCTCATCCACCATCTCCTGCAAGTCCTTGCGCGCCTCTCCGGGCGCGGCCGCGAAGCGCGCGTCCAGCCCCACCTTGATAAAGGCGGTCACGATCCCCGTGTCCTGGCAGATGGGCCGGTGGCCCTCCGCGCACATGCGGCTGTTGATGAGAATCTGCGCCATGGCGTCTTTGGCTGCCGGCGACTGCTCCTGCTCGTAGGCCTTGGCCAGGCTGCGTATGTAATCCACTGGGTGGTAATAGCTGATGTACTGCAATGCGCCGGCAACGCTGGCGATAAAGTCTTCTTGAAGTATGACGGTCATGGTGAGGCTCCTTTTTTCTGAACACACTATGGTAAAGGAAAACGAGCCTTCGCGTACTGCCGCGCCGGACCGCCTATTTTTACGAGAGCCCCACCGCCGGCCGCAGATCCGTGTGCACAAAATCGGCGCCCTGGAACAGAATCGGCTCGCGCATCACCCGCGCCAGCGCGTAGCTGAAGCAGTCGCCATAGTTCAGATTGGCCGCGTGTCCGCTGCCCCGCCCGTAATCCCGGTAAGCCTGCCGCGCAATCCGCGCCTGTTCGGTAGTGAACGGCTCAATCTGGATATTGAATCGCGCCAGCAGCTCGTCTACCCGGCTGTTCAGGACCGGATCCTTCCAGCGATCAATGACGATGGAAAGCTCAACATACGCCGCCGCCGAGATGCGCGGGGCTTCGGCCGCGTTCAGCGTCTCAGCGTACCTTTCCCATCCCGCCTCCTCCTTCAGAATGGCAACCAGCGCTGACGAGTCAACGATCATATCGGCAGCCCTGTTTCGGGATCGTAGAGCTCGTCCATTAACTCCTTAGAACTCCGGCCATCGTTCATAATCGCCGCAGTCTCCCTTGTGATCCGCTTCAGCCATTCCATCCGGCTCTGCCTTTCTGCGGCCTGCTCTTGCCTTTTAAGGCGCTCTTTGATTGCAACCTTGACGGCCATGGTCACACTCTCGCCATTTTGCTGCGCCAACTTGCGCGCCAGCCGGTCGGTTTCCTCGTCCTTGATACTCAACGCCATTGCTTTCTACCTTTCTACCATCTCCTTCTACTATTCTACCATCACTGCCAATTTCTCAACACCACGCATGCTCGACCCCGTGCAAGTCTCCGTTATGCCCTAATCTAGAAGCATGCCCGGCACGACATTGGCTACCCCGCAGGACGCGGCCTTCGATCTGCTCGTCATCGGCGCCGGACCGACAGGCATGGCTTGCGCCATTGAGGCCCAAAAGGCCGGTTTCAAGGCTGTGCTGATCGATAAAGGCTGCCTGTGCAACTCCCTCTTCCACTACCCCGCTCACATGACCTTTTTCACTACCTCGGAGCTGCTCGAAATCGGCGGCATTCCCTTTCCCAGCCCCAACGCCAAGCCCACCCGGGACGAGGCCCTGGAGTACTACCGCCAGGTAGCCGCCTACTACCGTCTCGACGTGCGCCAGTACCAGCGCGTGGAGCGCGTCGACGGCGCCGATGGCGCCTTTACCGCGCACACCGTCGACCGTTTCGGCCGCCCCGGCTCGCAGGGGGCGCGCAAGCTGGCCGTGGCCACCGGCTACTACGACCTTCCCAACTGGATGGGCGTGCCCGGCGAAACCCTCAGCAAAGTTCACCACTATTACTACGATCCGCACCCCTACTTCGGCCTCGATGTGGCCGTCATCGGCGGCAAGAACTCGGCTGCTATCGCGGCCCTCGAACTCTGGCGTCACGGCGCTCGCGTCACTCTGATTCACCGCGAAGACGCCATGCACCCACACGTGAAGTACTGGATCAAGCCGGACATTGAAAACCGCATCAAGAACGGCGAAATCACAGCCTTCTTCCGCTCCACTGTAGCCGAGATTACGCCTGACTCCGTCGTCCTCGAAACCCCGGAGGGCCGCCAAACGCTCCGCAACGACTTTGTCTTTGCCATGACCGGCTACCACCCCGACTTCGGCTTCCTGGAACGTCTGGGCGTGCGCTTCGCAGGCGAGGCCCGGCGTCCGGTCTGCAACCCGGAGACCCTGGAGAGCAATGTTCCCGGCATCTATCTCGCCGGGGTCATCGTAGCCGGCTCGCGCACCAACGAGATCTTTATTGAGAACGGCCGCTTCCACGGCCGCCAGATCGCTACGGCGCTGGCGGCCAAATTGAAGCCCCAGGCGGAAGAGAACGAAGGCGCCGGTCCTGCCGCTCCGCTACACTGAGGTTCATCCGCCTCTACGGAGGTCGCGCTGTGCGCATACACTGGTGGCCGCGTTCGATCCGCTGGCAGTTGCTGGCCGGTCTTTTGCTTCTTGAAACGCTTTCCATCGGTCTCTTTGCGCTCTTGCTCATCGGCAAACAGGCGCGCGATCTGCGCGTCCGCAACATGCAACGCCTGGCCTTTGAAGCCACCTCCCTTTCCTTACAGGCTCGGGAATCCTTGCTGGAACAGCGGCCGGGCTGGGTAGGCCTTTCGGCCACAATGATGGCCGATGCGCCTGACGTGGCCAACGCCAAGGTCACTGACCCGGCCGGCAACGTGCTTTTCGTGGGCGCCGGCTCCGCAGACGATGCCGAACTAAGCCCCATTGAGCGCGCCCAGATTCCTCATATCTCCAGAAGCCAATCCAGAGTCTTTTCGCTGGGCGGCCGGCTCCTGGAAGCCGTCTCGGCCATCTACACCGGCGGCGATCTGCGCGGATATGTATGGGTGGAGGCAGACCCGAACTGGGGATACGAGCAATTGGACGTGATCCTCCGCGACGCAGTCATCTTCGGCATCACTTGGATTGCCGCCTCGGTGCTCCTGGTCCTGCTTATCGGCCGCTCAATCTCGCGGCCTCTGGCCGTCCTCCATCGCGGCACGCAGGCCTTGATGACCTCGCCCGAAGGCGGCAACTTTCCCCTTCCAGTTGCGGTACACAACGAGTTCGGTGACCTGATTGAAGCCTTCAACCGCATGGTTGCGTCTATCGCGGAGCAGCGTTCCGGCCTCAATGACACTCTGTCGCTACTCGACTCCATGCTGGCCAACGCGCCCATCGGCCTGGCCTTTATCGACCGCTCCTGCCGCTTTGTGCGCGTCAACCAGGTCTTTGCGGATATGACCGGCATTTCACTCAGCCGCCACCTCGGCCGCACCCTGCCGGAGCTGTTTCCGCCGCCGCTGGCCGGCGATTTGGAAAATGCCGTGCTCCGCGTCTTTGCCGGCGGCACGCCGGTGCGCAACCTCGAACTCAGCGGCCACGGCGGCAAACCCTCCCAGCCGTGGACCTGGCTCATCAGCGCCTATCCAGTTCGCACTATCGCCAATCAGGTGCGCTGGGCCGGGGTCATCGTTCTCGACGCCACCGAGCGCAAACGCAGCGAGGAGGCCTTGCGCAAAAGCGAGAAACTCGCCGTCACCGGCCGCCTGGCCGCAGCCATCGCCCACGAAATCAACAATCCCCTTGAAGCCATCACCAATCTTCTTTTCCTGCTGCGCAGCTTCGGCCATCTCGACGAGCCCGCCTTGAACTACGTCACCTTGGCCGAAAACGAGGTCCGGCGCATCACTGAGATCACGCAACAAACGCTGCGCTTCTACCGCCAGCCCACCAAGCCCGCGCACACCGCCCTCCCGGAGCTGCTCGATCCCGTCTTCTCCGTCTATCAGAGCCGCATCAACGCTCTTGATCTGCGCGTGGAACGCGACTACGGCACCGAGTTGGGCCTGTTCTGCTTTGCCGGCGAGATCCGCCAGGTCTTCGCCAACCTGGTGGGCAACGCCCTTGACGCTAGCAGCGAGGGCGGCCGCCTGCTGATCCGCGCCCGCCGCTCCCGCAACTGGCGCAACCCCGCGCAGGAAGGAATTCGCTTCGCCTTCGCGGATACCGGTATCGGAATGGCGCCTGAAGTCCGCGAGCGCATCTTCGAGGCCTTCTTCACCACCAAGGAGGTTACCGGAACCGGCCTGGGACTCTGGGTGAGCCACGAAATCCTTATGAAACACCATGGGTTAGTTCATGTGCGCAGCCGGGCGGCCGCGCCACAGCCTTCAGACCGGAGAAAATCTACGGGCACGGTCTTCGAAATCTTTCTTCCCGATGATCCCAACCTGGGCAACGGCGCCAGCCCCAGCGCCGGCGGCAGCGTGGCCTAACATTTTTGCGGCTGCAGGGCTTGCTGAGCAGTGATTCATTACACCCCTTTAGTGATTCAGCGCGGAGAGCCTGTTCTGTGCGACAATAAGGCTTGAGAGTGTGCGCCGGGGAAGAGCGGCGCACGGAGGAGATAACAATGGATTTCCTTCAGCCATGGCACATAATCGTGCTGGCCATCGTGGCATTTCTACTGTTTGGCGCCAAGCGGCTGCCGGAGTTGGGCAAAGGTTTGGGCGAAGGATTGAAAGGATTCCGCGAAGGCATTCGCGGTATCAACGACCCGCCGCCACCGGCGCCGAACACGCAGCAGAGTACGGCATCTGCGCCGCCTAGTTCCACGCCAGCGGAGCAAAACAAGGCGTAACCAAACGCCGGCGGACGGCAGACTTAGCTTTTGAAGATCAAGCTGAATGCCGTTCCGCAGCCGCGGGGAATGTTGAGGAGAGAGAATCGTGGGCCTGTGCTTAAGCACAGGCCCTTGTGTTTTTATGGCGATTCTACAATTTCCGGGGAGTGTTGCCGGGCGTGTCAGCCGCCGCGAATGGCGTTTACTT
>JAJYZC010000048.1 GCA_021800255.1 Acidobacteriota bacterium | reverse complement strand
CCGCTTTCGGCCGGCTCGCGAAAGTTGAATCCGTAATCCGTCGCGCCATCCCATGCTTTCGCTATATTCCAATGCGGTCGGCAGCCGAAGGTACCTCTCTTGATTACGCATCTGCGAAGACACGGTAGTAGTTTTCAACCCTTTCAGGTTGTTGCTGGATGCTGCGCAGAGCGCCAATGGCGGTCCGAGTCAGCGCGATTTTGTTTCGGGCCGGGGCGGCCTTGGTGACGCGCTGTTTCAGGCTGGCGTTGAGTAACTCATCGGGGTTCAGTTCCGGCGAGTAACTCGAAGATAGAAGACCGCGATCTTGTCATCGTTGCCGGTGAGCCATTTCTTCACCGCCGGCCACCCGCCCTGCCAATACGCTTTGACCGCGCCCCATACCGTGTGCGCGGCTAACTCGCACTGCTGCGCCGATACGGCAATGGTCGCGCCGCCCAGCGCCATCTTGACCGCCCGCTGCCGCCGTCCGTGCCCATTGGTTGGTGGAGAATCGCGTGCATTGGTGCATGGATATTGCCTTCGACGGCGCTCAGATGCGCCCCACACGCCACGTCGCGCACAATTTGGCCCCTCTCAAACAGCTCACCCTGAATCTGATCCTCATGGATCCGGTGCAACGGAAAGGCGGAATCAGAGCCAAGCGAATCATCACTGCCACCAGCGGCAACTACCGCGCCTATCTACTCGGACTGGATAATCGCAAGGCGCCCTCATCCCCTTTCGACTTTCGCCTTCGCTTCATGCGATCACCCTGTCGCGCAGGGCTCGCCTGACTATCACACACAATACAAAGGGATAAAGTTAATAAACGTCTCTACGGCATTTTCGGAAATGGAGCAGTCCTGTGGAGATTGATTATTATGCTGTCGCTCCTTGAGGTCGCAACAGCTTGAATCTGTGCTTTCGGTCTACAGTATTTCCGAAAATGCTTTAACGTCGGGGGGCGCGATGATTTCCAGCAGCGGCGCGTCTGGCCGGCTTGGTAGAAGCCGGAGGGGCGATCGAATCACGCAGCTTCAGCGATGTTTCCAGGACAATGTGTTTGGCTGGCCCCGTATAGCCCCTGATGCGCTCAAGGAGTATGCTCACAGCCGTTGAGCCAAGCTGATAGCCGGATTGAGAAACAGAAGAGAGAGCCGGGCTGGTGGTTTTAGCCAGTTCCAGATCGTCGAAGCCGATCACGGAGACGTCCTGTGGGCAGCGCAAGCCCGCGTCCCGGATTGCAGCCAACACGCCGAGCGCGATCATGTCGTTGCCAGCAAAAATGGCGGTGGGCCGCGGTATGAGCCGTAGCAGCAGCCCGGCACTTGATGCGCCGCCTTGTTTGTCGAAAGTTGCTTCTTGTACATACTCTGGCGCGAGCTTAAGCTTGGCCTCTTTAATTGCCCGCTTGAATCCATTGAGCCGCTCCAACGCGTTGGTCAAGTGCATAGGGCCGGTAATGGTGGCGAGTTGTTTGTGGCCCATTTCAATCAATTGCCGGGTAGCCTTATACGCACCATTCTGGTTGTCGGCAGTGACCGTGTCACCCTCCCAGTCCTTGGGAAGGCGGTCAATGCATACGACTCCCGTGCCCACCTCACGGTAGGACCTTGCCTGTACGGTGAGATCGCTGAATGTAGAGGGGATCACAATGAGACCGGCAGGCAGGTAGGTGCGAAGCTCGTTGAGGTGGGCCAGCTCCTTTGCATGATCGTTGTCGGTGTTGCAGAGGATCAGCCGGTATCCATTGGAGAAGGCCTGATCTTCAGCGCCGCGAACCGTGGCGGGAAAGAACGGATTGGTGATGTCGGGAATGATCATCCCGATGACGTTGGTTTGCACGCGCCGAAGGCCACGCGCCAGTTGACTCGGTTGATAACTGGTGGAACGAACCGCCTGAAGCACACGGCGACGAACAGGCTCGCTGACGCCTGCAGTTCCGTTGAGGACGTTGGACACGGTACCCAGCGAGACGCCGGCTATCTTCGCAATGTCTTTCATCGTAGCCATCGGTTGCCTTTCCTCGGCGTTAAAAGACAAGGGCGCATTTCAAGCGCAGAAATCATAGAAAGCCAAATGAAAGCTTTCATATACTGTAGCGTCCGCTTCATGAACGGCAGACGTATCCCAACAATCATAACTTGCGCCAAAGTGCGTGATGCAAGCCACATATTTCCAATTATATACGAGGATTGCTGAGACTTGAAGAAAAAAATATGTTGACAACTGCGGCTTGGTTGGGATAACTTTTGCTCCGTCAGCTTTGAAAGCTTTCAACTCTTCGGCCAAATATGGAAAGGGAGGCTACACCATGGATGTGAAAACGACGGGGCGGCGGTTGCTTCTAAAGCTTCAGTTCGTCGGCTGGCTGCTGATGCTTGCGTTGACTGCATTGTATTCGGCGAGTTCCGCACATGCCCAGGCGATCAATGCCCAAATCATCGGTAAGGTCCTTGACGCCAGCGGAGCCGCAATCCCCAACGCAAAAATCGAGGCATTCAATGTAGAAACCGGCATAGGGCGCACCACCATCAGCTCACCGGCCGGGGAATACGTGATTCCTTCTCTGCTCATTGGTACATACAGGCTGCAAGTTCAAGCGCAGGGATTCAGAACCTATACTCAATCCGGGATTGTTCTTGTGGGCGGAGAAAGCGCCCGCGTGAATGTGATTTTAAGAATTGGCAGTGTTTCTCAAACCGTTAATGTCTTGGCGAATGCGGTACAAGTCAACACCACATCGGCGAGCATCAGTACAAATATTTCTAGCACACAGATTAGACAGTTACCCCTCAATACGCGCGATACGCTGCAACTTGTAACCCTCGTACCCGGAGTGGGGGACGCTAATCTACCTACCACCGTCGTCAACCAGCGCGACGGCCCGACATTCAGCGTGAACGGAAGCCGCATTAACGGCAGCGAAGTCTCGCTTGACGGCGCTATCCTCGTAACCGCGCTGTATAACCGTCCGGTGAACCTTCCAAATCCTGACTCCATTGGAGAGTTCACGGACCTCACAAGCAATTACAACGCAAAGTACGGACACGCATCGGGAGGGGCGATTATAGCCATCAGCAGAGCAGGAACCAACAGCTTCCATGGGTCGGCGTGGGAGTTTTTGCGTAACACCGATCTAAATGCGAGAAACTGGTTCGCCCCTGCTCCGGCGCCGAAACCCACGTTGATACAAAACCAGTTTGGTGTTGCCGCGGGCGGGCCAATCATGAAGAACAAGGCATTCTTCTTCTTCACTTATGAGGGGTTGCGAATTCGCCAGGTGGCTCTTGAGAATCTCGCCGATAACACACCCGCTGAGCGCGTTGGAACCTTCCCCGGCACCGCTGCAAACCCGCTCTGGGATCCATTCACCAATTCAGCTTACCCCTACAACCCGACAACGGGAACATATCAAATACCGCAGAGCGAATGGGATCCTGTATCGGTGGCTTTTATGAAGTACTACATTCCCGTTGCAAATGCGGCAACGGGACTGGCTACATACCAAGTGCCAACTCCTACCACCGGAAACCAATACACGGTCAGGGTTGATTACCACCCAACAAGCGCCGATGACCTGTATGTCCGCTTCTTCCATATGAACGATACGGCTGTATCCCCCCCTCCATATGCCTCTTACCTTACCTCTACGGCCTACGACAACTTCTCGGAACCCGATTGGGGGACTACGGTTAGAGACACTCACATATTCAACCAAAATCTGGTTGGCGACTTTGGATTTTCGGATACAAATATAACGACAAACGGCACACCCGAAGGAACAATCGTAACGCTGGCGCAAATGGGCGGCCTCTATTCTACCGGCAATTACAACGTATCTCCGGCAGTATCAGTAGCGGGCGTCGGGGCCTGGTTTGGTTCAGGTAATCCATGGTATGAGAATACGGCCCTCAAACAAGCAGATGCGGAGCTGACGTGGACCCACGGAAGGAACCTATGGGAGTTCGGCGCCATGGCCCTCCGTGAAGCTGAGGAGATAGATTGGACCGCCGATAACTCTTCCGGGAATCCCTACTTCAGTGGTGCGTATACCGGATCCCACGGAGCGACTGAAGGAACAAATTGGGCGGATTATCTCATTGGCAAGGCCATTAGCTTCGAGCAGGCCACCCCCTATTATGGTAATGACCATAACGTGCAGTTGGGTTTCTATACCCAGGATACTTATAGGGCATCGTCGCGGCTGACGCTAAATCTTGGTATGCGGTATGACGCGATGGTTCCCTGGCGGGAAATTAAACTTGACTCTCCTGCCGTTGATTTAACTGATCCTACTTATCAGTCGACTCGATTTCCAACCGCCCCCCCGGGCCTCACGTTTCCGGGAGATCCTGGAATTCCGCCTGGAGTCATATTCATGGACATGACCGACTTTGCACCACGGTTTGGATTTTCTTATGATGTCTTCGGCAACGGAAAGACAGCGGTTCGCGGCGGATATGGAATTTTCTATAACCCGCCCGGTGCAATCACCACGGACAACACTATTGAAGCGCCGCCCTTCGAGGTAGAATTAACTTTTACTCCAAATACTTTTACCTCTCCCTACGCTGGGACAGGATACACGGACGTATTTCCATACCCCTACCTTACTCCCGGAACAAATCCGACTTGGCCGTTTCCGGCGCAGTTCTACGCACCGGATCCACATATCAAGAACGCGTACACGCAACAGTTCAATCTAAACGTGCAGCAGGAACTTCCGAAAAGTTTCTTGGTGCAGGTCGGCTATGTGGGAAGCATGGGAGACAGGTTGTGGGATGGCGATCAAGCCAATGCTGCTCCCTATTCCGCCGGAGGCAGCGCTGCAAATGCGCAGTCACGGCGCCCATTTCTGCCCCAGTATTACGCCGGGATCACGAGAATATCCCAAATTGGAGGCTCTAACTACAACTCGCTGCAAGTCAGCGTGCGCAAGCCCCTTTCTGCGGGTTACACCATGCAACTCGCATACACGTATGCGAAGTCCATGGATACGGGATCCTATGCCGACGTGGACGGCGGTACGGAACAAAACCCCGTCGTACCTCTAGAATATGCCAGGTCCGACTTCGATCAAAAGCAAA
The DNA here is from genome assembly GCA_021800255.1 of Acidobacteriota bacterium. Taxonomy (GTDB): domain Bacteria; phylum Acidobacteriota; class Terriglobia; order Terriglobales; family Acidobacteriaceae; genus Telmatobacter. The sequence goes on along the minus strand of JAJYZC010000048.1, from coordinate 23,619 downwards.
TTCTGAGCGTAGATGGAGTATGGTATCTCCCGCAGCTTAAAAACCTGGGAATTATGCAATATGGCGTAGGCGGGTGGGAATTGTCTGGAATTGTGAGCTACAGCAGCGGATTTCCGTTCGACGTAGACACCGGCGCCCCAGCGCCATGGCTTGGTGCGGGCAGGGATATAGGGAATTTGCGCGAGAATCTGACGGGTATTAATCCCTGTGCAGGATGCGGGAGCCGGGACTCGTGGGCTAGAACGGGCTACTTCAACACAGCGGCCTTCGCTTCGCCTCTCAATCCGCCTTACACCTACGGTACCTTCGGCGACGACGGGCGCAATAGCCTTACCGGCCCTTCGTATTTTGACACCGACATGAGCCTTGTGAAGGACTTTCCCCTCTTGCGCCGCGAAAGCTCGAAAGTTGAAATTCGCGCTGACTTTTTCAACCTTTTTAACCGAACGAATTTTAACAGCCCTAACGCTTCAAGCTCCTCGTCCGCCTTTGGGCTAATCACTGCTGCTGGAGACGCCAGGGAGGTTCAGGCAGCGCTGCGGTTGGACTTCTAGCTTGGTATAACCTCACTTGAAGGCAGCCGGGCAGCTTTGCTTGTCTGCGTGGCCACGGCCTCAAGGATCCAAGGACGCCGCCTTAAAGCGGGGGTCAATTTTGAAGCCGCTTATAAGTGCTTATAAGTTCAGTTTGCATTGCGCTACATCATCTAGACTGCGGCTGGCCATTTTCTGGAAATGGCCAGCCGGATGCTTCGCAGTTACAAGGGAGCTCCGTGTATCAGCCTGATATATACTGGGTTGCGCTGTCGTTCATGTTAGTGAGCATGCTGTGCTGGGGGTCCTGGGCGAATACGGTCAAATTGTGTCCAGGGTACCGTTTTCAGCTCTTCTACTGGGACTACGTGGCGGGCTTGATGGTTGCAGCGACAGTTTGGGGCCTTACGTTGGGTAGCTTCGGGTCGAGCGCAAAGCCGTTCCTCGCAGATGTAGCTCAGGCCTCACCCCATGCGCTTCTGCTGGCTTTGGCCGGGGGCGCAGTCTTCAATGTCGCCAACCTGCTGCTGGTGGCGGCCATCGACATTGCCGGTTTAGCCGTCGCCTTTCCAGTGGGAATTGGGCTGGCGCTGGTGGTTGGTGCGGCCGGTAACTACCTTCTTGCGCCCAAAGGCAATCCATTGCTTCTTTTCGGAGGCATCGCGTTGGTAGTTGGAGCGATTGTGCTCGATGCAATGGCCTATCGGCAAAGAGAGAACGTTCGATCCAAGCCGGCCCGCCGCGGGCTGATCCTCAGTCTGTTTTCAGGACTCTTGATGGGTTCTTTTTATCCGCTGGTAGCAGGGGCAATGAATGGCCAACACCCAACTGGTCCGTACGCGGCAACGCTATTCTTTGCCGTTGGGGTGGCTGTTTGCGCGGTTCCCGTGAACTACTTGTTCATGCGCTTTCCGCTCGACGCCGGCCGGCCCGCGGAGATGCGGGACTATCGGATGGCGCCGTCGCGCTGGCATTGGGCGGGGATCCTTGGCGGGGTGATCTGGTGCTCGGGCGCACTGTCGAATTTTCTTGCTTCCAATGCGCACATCGTTGGTCCCGCCGTTTCCTATTCCATCGGCCAGGGTGCAACTATGATTTCCGCAGCATGGGGAGTATTTATTTGGCATGAGTTTGCATCAGCCACTCCGAGGACCAAAGTGCTGTTGACCTGGATGTTCATTCTGTTTTTGTGTGGACTGGGATCGATTGCGATCGCACCACTCTTCTGAGCTGCGCCGAATTCATACGAGGAGCCGCACTTGTCGAACTTAAAGCCTGTCGTTGTTGTAGGCAGCATTAATACCGATCTGGTTTCAGTGACCGTAAGAATACCGCTGGCCGGAGAAACCGTTCTGGGCAGCGACTTCAAAATCTATACTGGCGGCAAGGGCGCTAATCAGGCGGTAGCTGTTGCCAGGCTGGGATATCCGGTGCGTATGATTGGCCGTGTCGGCAGCGATTCATTCGGCCGTGAAGCGCGCATCCATCTGATTACCGCAGGCGTCGATACCGATCTTGTAGAAACCAACGATGGGCCGTCGGGAATTGCGGTAATTTGCGTTTCGGCAACCGGAGAGAACAGCATCATTGTTACCCCAGGCGCAAACGGGACGCTGACTCCATCTCATCTGGAGCAGCGCCTCGCGGAGATTCGGAATGCGGGGGTGGTGCTGACGCAGCTTGAGATTCCCCTCGAAACCGTTGAATGCCTGGCTGAGATATGTTCGCGCGAAGGGATTCCGCTCATCCTTGATCCTGCTCCCGCTGCGGATCTGCCTGACAGCCTTTTTAAACGTGTTTCCTGGCTGACTCCGAATTTGACGGAAACAGGCTTCTATACCAATGAAGGAGTGGGAACAAAGAAGTTCGATCCGCTAAGCGCAGTGCGGCAGTTGCGGCAAAGGGGAGTCCATGGAGTTTTGCTGAAGCTGGGACAGAAGGGCGTGGTGTTGGGGTACGGTAACGGCAAAATCGAGACTCTGCCGGCATTCGACGTGCAGGCGATCGATAGGACGGGAGCGGGAGACGCATTCAATGGCGGCTTTGCCGTGGGCCTGATGAAGGGAATGAACGTTGTCGAGAGTGCGCGGTTTGCAACCGCTGTGGCGGCTATTTCGGTTACGCGCCCTGGCGCGCAGACTTCCATGCCAACCCTCAATGAAGTGCAGCAATTCATTGCTCAACAGGCTGCGAGGGTGCCCTGAAGTAGGAGAGCTGTCCCCGGCTAAGTCCAACGAAGCTCGAGACGGTTGGAGGATCGTAATAGGACATCTGGTGTCACGATCGCAAAGTTATCACTTTCTTGGAGGATTAAAACATGGCTGGAAAGTTCTGGACGAGATACGTCGCGGCGCCACTCGTCGCTGCTATGGCTGCTTCGGCATCGGCGCAGGTTCTTGTTTCTCCGCAAGGCGAGCAGATTCCGCCTCCTTCGTGCCTCATCCATCAGCCGGTATGGATTGGCGGGCAGAGTACACTCTGCACTGCGCTAGACTATGCGAACTGGCTCAAGGCCATCGAGCACTGGCGTTTCGAGCAGCGCATCCGCCAGGGGCTCACCCCCGAACAGCTTCCTGGAATTCCGGATTTTTATGCCTTGCCGCAGTTACAGTGGATCCACAAAGAGTTCATGCAACCGCAGATGATGGTACAAGATCGCTACTTCTACGATCCTGAGACCCGCCAGTACACCGTCGGCAGATATCTGAAGGACGTGGAGAACAGATATGGCGGCATCGATGCCGTGCTCATCTGGGCCACCTATCCAAACATGGGAATCGATGCGCGCAACCAACTGCAAATGGTAGAGTCGATGCCGGGCGGCTACGCCGGCGTTCTCCGGATGGTAGAGGATTTCCATCGCCACGGTGTGAGAGTGCTGTTTCCCATGATGATGTGGGACCAGGGAACGCATGATCCCGGGGAGCCGTGGCCTGACGCCATTGCGAACGAGATGAAAAAAATCGATGCTGATGGTGTGAATGGCGACACCCAGGCGGGCGTTCCGCTTGCGTTTTCCCTCGCCGCCTTCCAAGACGAACATCCCCTCGCCTTTCAGCCTGAGCTCGGCTCAAGCGAGGAAGCGCTGCGGTGGAATGTGCTGGGGTGGGCGTACTACAAGTTCGGCTTTGTGCCAACCGTGGATCTTTACCGGTGGCTGGATCCACGCCATCAGGTGAATGTCTCCGACCGCTGGAACCGCGACAAAACCGATGACCTGCAATATGCATTCTTCAACGGCGAAGGTTGGGAGAGTTGGGAGAATGTTTGGGGCATATGGAACGGCATCACTCCGCGGGACGCCGAAGCCGCGCGGCGAGTGGCCGCGATCGAGCGCGAAGTGGCGCCTTTCTTTGAAAGCCAAGGCTGGCAGCCATTCTATCCGATGCAATTGTACGGCGTTTTCGCAAGCCGTTGGCCGCTGGGAGACCGAACCGTCTGGACGATCGTAAATCGCAACGAATATGACGTCAAAGACCGGGAGATGAAGGTTCCGGCAAAAAGCGGCATGCGGTATTTCGATTTGTATCGCGGCGTGGAGCTCCAGCCTGAGCACGGCGGCGACGGCGATGTTCTCACCTTTCCAATCGAGGCCCACGGATATGACGCTGTGATGGCTATCAACGGTGCTCCCGATGCGAAGCTCGAAGCTTTCCTGGCCAGGATGAAAACCATGACGGAGCGCCCGCTTTCCTCCTATTCCGATGTGTGGACGCCGCTGCCGCAGACCATGGTGCCCGTTGCCAAGACGGCTCCGGCCGCCGTCACGCCTCCTGGCATGGTGAAAATTCCAGGCGGAGAGTACGTGTTCAAAGTGCAAGGAACGGAGATTGAGGGGGATAACGACGTGGGTACAGATGTGCAATATCCATGGGAAGACTCGGCCCGGCGTTATCACGAGCACCGGATGCATATCGGCACGTTTTACATGGACAAATACCCGGTGACCAATGCCGAGTATAAGAAGTTCCTTGACTCTACGCACTATCGGCCTGCCGACGACTACGACTTCCTGAAGGATTGGAGGAATGGAACCTACCCTGCGGGGTGGGGAAATAAGCCGGTCACCTGGGTGTCTCTTGGAGACGCCGAGGCTTACGCGAAGTGGGCCGGCAAGCGGCTGCCGAATGAGTGGGAGTGGCAATATGCCGCACAGGGCGGAGATGAAAATCGCATCTACCCGTGGGGTAACACCTGGAATCCCGCGGATGTGCCGCCGCCGGACAAGGGACGTGAACTGAGCGGCCCGGCAGATGTGAACGCAAATCCCGGCAACGTCAGTCCCTTCGGCGTAATGGATATGGTCGGCAACGTGTGGCAGTGGAGCAACGTGTTTGAAGACGAGCACACACGTGCCGCCATTCTGCGCGGTGGCAGCTATTACCAGCCTCAGGGGTCAATCTGGTATTTTCCGCAAGCTTACCGGAACGATCAGCACAGCAAGTATTTGCTGATGGCGCCGAGTTACGACCGCTCTGGAACCATCGGATTTCGATGTGTCAAGGATGCTGCGCAATGACCCGCCCAAATAGTTAGCTCTTTCAGATTCTTCGGCCCACTCGGCGGATTCTTTAACTGACCAACCCGCAGTCAGCCGTTCACCCTCGCTATGTGGCACTTACGCCTCGCCACCCGCATTTTGGTGTGGATGGGCCTGGAGCGAATGGAGAAATCAAGTAATTCAACAAAAAAACGAACGGCCGGGAGCGCCACTGCCGTCAAATCAATGCGCCCGGCCGTTCGAGGAGGCCACTCATGTTCTCTTGATTGCCGTACCCTCACTGTGGCACAAACGGCGATAATTCTACGCAAAATTCCGCCGGCCAAATCCGGCTGCGCCCGCAAATGGAACCACCGCGTGCGGCGGAACTGTTCTGGAACCGGCTGCGCTGCGAATGGCAGGTTGGCGAATCAGCGGATCGCTGATCCGGCAAAGGAGCGCGACCGCAGCCGGCGCAATTGCTCCTCTGCACGGGCGCCATTCACGAGCGATCTTGCTCCGCGGGATCATAGTTCAGGTTTGGCCCCAGCCATCGCTCCACTTCGCCCGCGCTCATGCCCTTGCGCGCGGCGTAGTCCTCCACCTGATCGCGGCCGATCTTGCCCAGGCTGAAGTAGCGTGACTCGGGATGCGCGAAGTAGAGGCCGCTCACGCTCGATCCGGGCCACATAGCATAGGACTCGGTGAGCTGGATTCCCGTCTTCGCCTCCACATCGAGCAATCGCCAGAGGGTTCCCTTCTCGGTGTGATCGGGGCAGGCCGGATAGCCCGGAGCGGGCCGGATGCCGCGGTACTTCTCTTGAATCAGATCTTCCTTGCTGAGGGCTTCCTCGCGGCCATAGCCCCATTCCTCACGCACCCGCTTGTGCAGGCACTCGGCAAAGGCTTCGGCCAGCCGGTCGGCGAGGGCCTCGGCCATGATGGCGTTGTAGTCGTCGTGTGCGGCCTTGAATCGCTCGCACAGCTCCTTCAGCCCGATTCCGCTGGTGACAGCGAAGGCGCCGATGTGATCGCGCAGTCCCGTTTCTTGGGGCGCAATGAAGTCCGCCAGCGACCGGCACAGAGCAGAATCGCTTTGAGGGCCTTCGCGGTCCGTCTGCTGGCGCAAAAAATGCAACCGCGCCAAAACCTTTTCGCGCCTCTCATCCGCATAAATCTCCACGTCGTCGCCCACCGCGCTGGCGGGAAAGAAGCCGTAGACGCCGCGCGCAATGATGGGCTTCTCTTCAACCATCCTGTCCAGCAGCGCATGGGCCTCGGTAAAGAGCTGGCGCGCCTGCTCGCCGTGCTGCGGGTGGTCGAAGATGCGCGGATAAACGCCCTTCAGCTCCCAGGTGTGGAAGAACGGCGTCCAGTCGATGAACTCGCGCAGTTGTTCAAGTGGAAACTCATCCAAGACCCGAAAGCCTGTGAAGGCCGGGACGGGCAGGTCCTCGGCGCGCCACGCGATGGGCGTGCGCCGCGCGCGCGCCGTTTCAAGAGAGACCAGCTTCAGCCGCGGCGCAGAGTGCATCTTGCGCAGCGCCTCATACTCCGCGCGATGCTGCTCCACAAAGGCCGGCTTGGCCTCGGCGCTCAGCAGGCTCGTGGTCACCGGCACGGCGCGGCTGGCGTCGAGCACATGGACCACCGGCTCGCTGTACTGCGGCGCGATCTTCACGGCAGTGTGCGCGCGGCTGGTGGTGGCCCCGCCGATCAGCAGTGGCAGTTTGAAATGCTGCCGTTCCATCTCGCGGGCCACGTGCACCATCTCGTCAAGCGAGGGCGTAATCAGCCCGCTTAAGCCGATCAAATCGGCCTTCTCCTCCTTGGCGCGCTCCAATATCTTCTCGCACGGGACCATCACGCCCATGTCGATGACCGCGTAGTTGTTGCAGGCCAGCACCACGCCCACTATGTTCTTGCCGATGTCGTGCACATCGCCCTTCACCGTGGCCAGCACAATCTTTCCCTGCGTCTTCACTACCGCGCCGCTCGCCGCCAGAGCCGCCTTTTCCGCCTCCATGAACGGCGTCAGATAGGCCACGGCCTTCTTCATCACGCGCGCCGACTTGACCACCTGGGGCAGAAACATCTTGCCCGCCCCAAACAAATCGCCCACCACGCCCATCCCCGCCATCAGCGGCCCTTCAATCACCGCCAGCGGCCGGCCCAGCTTCACGCGCGCCTCCTCGGCGTCCGCCTCGATGTAATCGTCGATTCCCTTCACCAGCGCGTGCGCCAGCCGCTCCTCCACGGTCCCACCGCGCCATTCCTCGGCCTTCTTTTCCTCATTGGAGCCAGCGTCCGCGCCCGCGGCCTTCAGCGTTTCGCCGAATGCCACCAGCCGTTCCGTCGCGTCGGGCCGGCGGTTGAGCAGCACATCCTCCACCAGTTCCTTCAGCTTGGGCTCGATCTCCTCATACACCGCCAGCATTCCGGCGTTCACGATGCCCATATCCATGCCCGCCGCAATGGCGTGATAAAGAAACGCCGCGTGCATGGCCTCGCGCACCTTGTTGTTGCCGCGAAAGCTGAAGGAGACGTTCGAGACGCCGCCGGAGACCTTGGCGTAGGGCAGGTTCGCCTTGATCCAGCGCGTGGCGTTGATGAAGTCTACGGCGTAGTTGTTGTGCTCCTCCATGCCCGTGGCGACGGTGAGAATGTTGGGATCGAAGATAACGTCCTCGGGCGGAAAATCGGCCTCGTCCACCAGAATCCGGTAGGCTCGCTCGCAGATGCGGATTCTATCCTCGTAGGTCGCAGCCTGACCCTGCTCGTCGAAGGCCATCACCACCGCCGCCGCGCCGTATTTGCGCACCGTGGCGGCCTGGCGGCGAAACTTCTCCTCGCCTTCCTTGAGCGAGATCGAGTTGACGATGCCCTTGCCCTGAAGGCATTTGAGCCCCGCCTCGATCACCTCCCACTTCGACGAGTCGATCATGAACGGAACCCGCGCCACTTCCGGCTCGCTGGCCAGCAGGTGCAGGTAGCGCGTCATGGCCGCCACGCCGTCGATCATGCCCTCATCCATACAGATGTCGAGCACGTTGGCGCCGTTCTCCACCTGCTGCCGCGCCACGCCCACCGCTTCCTCGTACTTGCCTTCCTTGATGAGCTTGGCGAACTTCGGCGATCCGGCCACATTCGTCCGCTCGCCGATGACGATGAAGACGCCTTCCTGCTGCGTGAAGGGCTGCGATCCCGACAGGCGCAGCGGCCGGAAGGCGGCCGCGTGCGCCCGTCTTCCGGCTACGATTTGGCTCTGCGCCGCGCTCACGCTTTCCACTCGCTCTCCAGCGCCAAAGGTTCCGCAGCCGCCCCGAACCTCCGCGGCGGCAATCCGTCCAGGGCTTGCGCGATGGCCGCGATGTGCTCCGGCGTATTGCCGCAGCAGCCGCCGGCAATGTTGATCAACCCCGCCTGCGCAAACTCGCGCAAATAACGGGCCATGTCCGCCGGACCCAGATCGAACCCGGTCTGCGACAGCGGATTCGGCAAACCGGCGTTGGGGTAGCACGAGATGGCTACGTCCGCCTTCTCTGCCAGTTCGGCCAGGAACGGATACATCAGGTCAGGGCCGAGCGAGCAGTTCAGCCCCACCGAGAGCGGCCTGGTGTGCTCGAAGGCAATCCAAAACGCTTCGATGGTCTGCGCGGAGATCATGGTCTCGCCGCCGCGGCCCACTGCCGCCGAGATCATGACCGGCAGCTCGCGTCCGCCGGCGCTCAGCCCATCCTCGTCAAAGACCTCGCGGATGGCCGCCAGCGCCGCCTTGGCGTTGAGCGAGTCGAAGATCGTCTCCACCAGCAGCAGGTCCACGCCACCCGCGATGAGCGCCCGCACCTGCCGCGCGTAGGCCGCCTTCACCTGGTCGAAGGTGACTACGCGAAAGCCCGCATCGTCGGGATCGGGCGAGTTCGACAGAGACACCGTGAGCGGGCCAATCGACCCGGCCACGAACCTCTGCCGGCCTGTCTCTTCGCTCACGCGATCGGCCTGCTCGCGGGCCAGCCGCGCCGCCTGTTCGTTGATCTCCCACGCCAGCCCATTCAAAAACTCGTCTTCAACGATCTTCTGGTAAAACTCCGGGGCCTTCCGTCCGCCGTGCTCCCGGGGATCGTCCACAAAAAACTCGCTTTGCGCAATGCTCGTCGCCCCGAAGGTGTTGGTCTCGATGATGTCCGCTCCGGCCTCCAAAAACCGCCGGTGAATGTCGCCGATCATCGCCGGCTGGGTCAGGTTGAAGAGGTCGCCGTTATTCAGCAGATCCTTCTTCGCGTCCTTGAATCGCTGGCCGCGCATCTGCGCCTCCGTCATCCCGTAGGCGCGGATCGTGGTGCCCATCGCGCCATCGAGGATGGCGATGCGGCTCTCGAGAATGCGTTCCAGAGGATGTGGGTGTGCGCGCGTCATCTCTTCCTTGTGATCCCCGGCGGCTGATCGCCGCGGGCGGCAGCTACGCCCGGGCTTGCCGCCCCGGCCTCAACCAAGGGTTTTGGGGAAACAGCCTTTGCTCCAGCATATCGGAGTTTTAGCCCGCGCCGGATGCATTCGCGGCCAACGAGCGCGCGCGGGGGCTGGAATGCAACAAAGCGCGCCTCAGCGGCGCATGACGCACCGCGCCTGTGAATTGCAGCCGCGCTACAGACTGCAAGTTGGTTGGAGATCATTCGACTTTTCGACGGCGCCAAAACCGCGGGTCCCGGGCAGGAACAAACCGCTGCCGAAGGGCGTAAATCAGGCCTCTTCGACCGCCTGAAGCAGGCCGTCTCCCGCACCCGCGAGTCGCACGGATGTGGCTCCCTCGTTTTGTATGGTTCGCACAACTGGCAGCAAATCCGCTGCCCTCTTGCCGGCCTTCTCTTTGCGGCCTTGAGTGCGAGCGCACAGGGGGTTTTGTGGGGTTTGAGAAGTTGATCAGTTCCGCTGAGTTGTTGATTCGAATTGGTGGACGCGGTAGGAATCGAACCTACAACCTGTCGGTTAAGAGCCGAATGCTCTGCCAGTTGAGCTACGCGTCCGGACAATTGCGAAGCATGGCGGCAGGATCATAGCCCGTACCAACCATGCTGAAGGCGAACTGCCCTCTACTTAAGAAAATATAACATGAACCTCAAACGGGATCGAAAGCCGCAGCCATCTGCGAAGCGGAATTCTCCGGCAACGGCGATTTTAGAGATGCGAGATTGCCCCTCCTCTTATACCGCCGCTGCGCAACAGGCGCGCCTGGACCTTTGAAGACCATGCTTCTACGGCATTTTCGGAAATACTGGGAACGATGGAGAGCCGTGAAAGTGGATTTTTCTTGAGGAAAAATCCACTCAGCAGGAACGGTTTTGGTCTACACCTTTTCCGAAAATGCGATAAGGCAAACCTATGAAAGCGCTCGCGGAACGGTCTGGAATCATTGCAGAGGCTATTGTTCCGCGCATCCCGATGCGCTGCGGTTATTCCTGCTCAGTATCCCGCGCCGCATCGGCTTCCATTCTGGTCAGGATGGCCCTCATTTTGGCAAATTCCGGATCTTTGTGCAGAGACTTCAGCCTGGGGTCGGCAAGCATCTGGAAGAACCACGGGCAGCGCACCTGGTCTGCTTTGCGCAGCTCGGCGAGCGCCGCATCATGCTCCCCGAGAACCACGTAAGCGGCCGCGGCAAAAGTGTTCAGGACGAAGCGTTCCCGGCTCAGCCAGTCAAGCCGCTGCAGGATGGTGCGTGTCTCATCCGCGTGTCCCGCGCAAGCCAGCGCATAGGCATGTACGGCCGTGGCCAAGTCAAAGTATGGGTAGCGCCGGGTCAGCTCTTGCGCACGCTCTACCGCCCGCTCCGGGTCTCCGTTATAGGCTAGGATTACCGCTCCATAGAGACCCGCGCAGACATCTTCAGGAAATTGCGCCACGGCGTGCTCGATCTGCTGCATGCTTGCGGAAGTCTCTCCGGCCAAATGCAAGGCCCAGCCCAAACGAGCTTGCAGCCAAGGCGAATAAGGGTCCAAATCAATGGCTGCGCGCAGGGTTGCGATCGCTTCGCCAAAGCGATGGCGGCTCAGAGAGAACATCGTGCGCGCCCGCGTAATCCAAGGATCATGGGGAAGATGGTCCGAGAGGGCAAACGCCCGCAGCGCCGCGGGCAAGTCCCGGTCCACATGGAACTGAACCCATCCCAGCGCCGGCAAAATGGCTTCATTGCTCAGGGCAAGATCAGAGACCGGCTCTTCGCCACGGCCTCCGGAGACAGCCGCCCCTCCGCTTTGCGGCCCCGGCGCGGCTGTGCGCCGGACAATATCCGCGGCGACCGGCGGAGACATAAAGCCGTAGACGGTTTGCGTGACACACAAATTCGCCAGGTCTACGCGGGCGGCGATCAGCGACGGATCGAGATCCACAGCGCGTAAAAGGCGCTGCAGCCCGTCCTGCATGTGATGCCGCTGCAGAGACTGCCATTCATAATGGGCGCGCTGGAAAATCTCGAAGGCCTCCCGCTGCTGGGGACTGCTTTCCTGGCCGCTGGCTGGTTCAGCGGCCGCGGCAGAGATCGAGGGGCCGCGGTTGTAAAGATGAAAGGCTAGACTATTCACCAGTTCCACTTCCAACCCGCCCACCCGGCTTCGTTCCACAAACAGATCCTCAACCCAGAGTTGAACGCCGTCCTTCACCCGGATCACCTCAGCGCGCAGCCGGTAATGTGCGGGAAGCAAGCGCAAGGTTCCAGTCAGGACGAAATCCGCTTGCAGCCTCTCCCCGATCTGCTGCGCGCTGCATCCGCGGCGGGCCAGTGTAAAGACTGAATCCCGGGGCAAAACGAAGGCCGTGGCAGGGTGCGCCGTATTGAGACGCGCGGCCGTCTCTTCAGCCACGGCGGAGCCAAGATATTCGGGCGCCTCATGCTCGGTGACAAATGGTGTAATGGCCAGCCGCGGCAGAGCCTCGAACAGGCCAGCGCCATAATGCCTCACCGGAGCAGAGAAGCAATAGCCGCGCTTATAAACGGTCTGAATGCATTCTTCCGGCTGTAGCCGGGCGCGCAGCGACGAAATGCACTTGGAGAGGGTGTCACCGGGTACATTTAGTTCGCCCCACAAGGCGCTCCGCAGTTGACGGTGGGTAAGAATCTGGCCGGCATGGGCCAGCAGCAACCGCAGCGCCGCCAGCTCTTTGGGAGGCAGATAAACCGGTGTTTGCCCGCGAAAAAGGGTTCCATCGGCCTCCAGCCGAAAGCCTCCAAATGAGTACATCGATCTTGTCGAATCGGCGGATGCCGATGTCAACCTTTCCATCCCAACCAACGCATTTCTACGGAATCATGCGCAGCCGGTTCGCCGCAGCCGCCGTTCTCCTTCACTTCAGGCGAACGCCGCCTTCAGCGCCGGCAACTAGACTCCGCTTTCCTTACATCCGGGAAAAAACTACAGCTCGTTACAACAAAAAATCCAGCTTCTATGGGGCCTGGTGATTTTGATGTGTAACCATTATCGGCTTTCTGGTCCCAGGGCAAGAGTTCAAAAGCGAATCTTTTATGTGTAAAGTAATCGCAAAAAGTTACTGGAGGGCGTAGGATTGCCTAATAAATCGATTTGTAAAAGGACCAGAACGGGAATCCCTCCCGGCGGGTGGGCCGCTTGCGGTAAATGGCCAAAACGCGGGCCTTACAACATTTTCAGGAATGTCATCGCGGACTTACAGCCCGCGCCACGCGATCAAAATCAGGCCGGGCGCGGACTGGTTTTCGATCCCGGTATAGTCCGGTTGATTTGATTTTCATATCGCCGCCTCCGGGGGTCACCGGATGCCGCTGATTGTACAGACGCAAGAGTCTGGTTGCCGCGCGGCCTTCCCGATGAGGAATCGCGCATCAGTACTTCGACTTAATTCCATAGGTCAATCCCATCGTGAACTGGAATGAGTTGCGCTTGGTGGCAGGAAGCGTCACGGGAGGGTCGTTGAGGTAGCTGTCCATCGTCCCCACCGTGAAGCCCAGGTTTTTATAGGCTGGAAACGTAACCGTATTCGATTCCGTTGCGGAATAGGCGGCCGGCTGGTTATACGCGGGGATATACGCAACCGTCTGGGTAAAGGTCAACCGCTTCAGGTTGAGCGCGTAGCTGGCCGAATACGTGGAGCCGCTCAGGTTCTGGTTTGCGCTCGCGGAGCCGCTGATGAATTGCTGTTTTTCATACTGGATGGTGGCTTTCAGATCGATCTCCTGCCGCGGCGTCTTGATCGCTGTCCAGCCTATCCCGCCGCCGTAGATCTGCTGCAAGGCCAGGTCCTGGCCGAAGTTGTGATCGAAGGCCGTCTGCGCCAGCGCGAAAAAGCGCGGCGAGAAGTATTCGTCGCGTTCCGCGTCCGCATGGTAGATCGACGTTTTCGTGCTCGTTGCCGGCACAAATGTTCCTGCGGAGAAATATCCCGGCTGCGTAATCTTTCCAAACGAGCCGCTGAAGTCCGTCGCGGTGCGGTTGCGCGGATTCAGCCAGTTCACCGTGGGCACAACCCGCGCCAGGCTCGCGGCTCCTGAAACTGTGAACTGGTTCTGGGTGGCGCTCACCACTGTCCCTCCGGCAGTGAGCGTTCCATTCCACCCCGCAAAGAAATTCGGCGCGTGATACACCTGCTTGTTCAGCGTGGCTTCGTTCATAATGTATTGCGCGTCTTCGACGGGGATGGAAGCGCCCGCCTGCCCTGCCGCGGGATGCACCGTGAGGGTCTGGCGGCTCATCTCCAGCGTCCCTACCGGAATCCGGCCCATGCTTTTCTTGCCGCGCAGCTTCACCTGGCTGTTGAGCACCGCGAACCGCTCTGTGACGTGTAGTTCTTTGATCTGCCCCCAAGCGACCGAAATGTTTCCGAGCGCAGCACTATAGAAAGTGATTTTGCCGTTCATTTCGTTTACAAACTTCCCGTGCAGCGTATCGCCGTTGCTCAACACCAGCACGTCAGGTGCAGCTTGGACTGCGGGCTTTTTGCGCGTCGCCGGCTTACTTTGGGCTGCGCACAGCAGCGCCGCGCCCGAAAGGGCCAAGAACAGCGCAAAACGCAGGTTTTGATAGCGAAGATAAACTTCAAAGCGCGAGGGAAGGTTAGTCATTGCGGGGATGGCCTCTCTTCATTCTTTTGCAGCAACTGTATCTCTGTCTAGGCACGGATTCTTGGCTGCCTAATGCCGCCCTACAACGCCGGCATACAGGCGATGCCGGCTCGCGGGAGCGTAGCGGTCTGGCGCATCACGAGACCCATAGCATCAAGAAATCATTGCGATGAGCTTCAGGACGGATTTTCAGCCATTTCTTGGCGTAGACTCATTCACAGGATTCTTTCACAATTAAAGGAAGTCTGCGATGCCCAAGAGTGTTTCCTACGCCCATCGGTCTCTCACTCCCTATTGCATCGGCTTGAAGCTGCGTTCGCTGCGCGTGCAGAAGCGGCTCACGCTTTCGCGCCTGGCCGCAGAGACCGGCCTCTCTACGGCGCTGCTCTCCAAGGTAGAGACCGACCAGATGATTCCTACCTTACCCACCCTGGCCGCCATCAGCCGCGTCTACGGCGTCGGCATCAGCTATTTCTTCGCCGAGCCTGCGCGGCATTCGCTCGCCATCACGCGCAAAGCCTATTTGCAGGGCAACGGACGCGGCCCGGAAGCCTTGAAGGTTACGCCGTTGAACGCCGCTGGGGAGGGCGCGCGCCTGGTGGTGCAACTGATCGAGTTTCCTCCTGGCGGCGCTGCCGTCGCCGTGGATTCCTATCGTGAGGCAAGCGCCCTGGTCTATGTGCTTGAAGGACGTCTGGCGCTGGACGCGGGAGGGGTGCGCGAGGTGCTCGAAAGCGGCGATTGCGCCTACATGGACACCGGGATGCCCTTGGCCTGGAGCGCGGCCGGCAAACACCGCTGCCGGGCTCTGGCGGTGCTGCCGGGCGCTGCGCCCGTAGACCGCGAGCAGACGCAAGCGGCTTCCTGAATTTGACTGCGCCTGATCGAACCGGCGGCCCGAAAAGAACGGCGGAATTCAATTTGTTACCCAAGATAACCTGCTTGCCGCTGTTGCCGCCGGCCTGTAGTATGGTTTGCAGCCTGCGAAACGCAAGTTCATGCGACCCAACTCCAAACTCATTCGAGCGGCGCTCACGGGAGCCTTGAGCGGGCTGATCTTCGGATTCGATATCGCAGTCGTCGCCGGCATCATCAATCCGGTAGCGCGGCTGTTTGGGCTGAGCAGCAGCGGCCAGGGCATCACAGTAGCCATCGGTCCCATCGGCACGGTGCTGGGCTGCTTCGTGGGCGGGGTCATCGGGCAGAGGATGGGCGCGCGCAACGCGCTGCGCTATGCAGCCGCTCTCTACGCTCTGGCGGCATGGACCGCCGCTCTTTCGGTCAGTTTTCCTATGCTGCTCGCCGCCCGCTTCTTGAGCGGGATCGGCCTCGGCTCGGCCTCAGTGCTAGGGCCTGTCTACATCGCCGAAATCTCTCCAGCCAAGTGGCGCGGGCGCTTGGTAGGCGCCTTTCAAATCAATGTGGTGACCGGGATTTTGCTCGGCTACACCTCCAACTATCTGATCCGCCTCGCCCATCTGGGCGCGATGGAATGGCGCGTGATGGTGGCTGTGGCATCGGCCCCGGCCTGTCTCCTCTTCCTTTTTTTATTCCGCATTCCCCGCTCACCGCGCTGGCTGGCTTCGCGCCATGAACTCAGCGAGGCGCTGTCCGTACTCACAGAGATGGGCGCTGCTGAGCCTCAGGCGGAACTGGCCGGGATCCAGTCGGCCCTGGAGACGGAGCACGCCACACCCCATGAGCCGGTGCTGCGGTGGAAGTACCGCTACCCGCTCTTTTTGGCTATCACCATCGGCGCATTCAACCAACTCACCGGCGTCAATGCCATTCTCTACTACGTGCACGACATCTTCGCCGCGGCCGGATTCAATCAACTCTCAAGCGGCCTGCAAGCCGTTGTCATCGGCGCCGCCAATCTGCTGTTTACCCTGGTTGGCATTGCTTTGATCGATCGCTTTGGCCGTAAAAGCCTGCTCCTGGTTGGCGCCGCCGGCGACTCGGCCTGCCTGGCCGCCGCCGCCTGGGTCTTCCATGCGCACGCCCATCAGCAGGCCTTACTCGGTCTGCTGGTGACCTTTATCGCCTTTTTCGCGCTCTCTCAGGGCGCAGTCATTTGGGTTTACATCGGCGAAGTCTTTCCTACTGCCGTGCGCTCCAAGGGCCAGGGAATCGGCGGCGCCAGTAACTGGATCACTAACACCATCATTGCTTTCGCCTTTCCCGTGCTGGCGCTCAGGTTCGGACAGAGTGCTCCCTTTGCTTTCTTTGCCGCCGCAACAGTGTTGCAGTTGGCCGTGGTCGCCCTCTTCTATCCAGAGACCAAGGGCCGTTCCCTCGAAGAGTTACAGAGCAGATTGGTGCCCGCGGAATGAATGCGCTGGGCGGCGCGAGATCGCCGGGGGTTTGGCTGCACGGCGCTTTTTCTCGTCCGCCGCCATCCAAAGCGGCGCGCGGATCGCTGTGCAAAACAGGATCAGCCGTCAAAAAGTGTAAAAATAAACGTAGCGCCAAAATTACATCTCAGAGATGATGGGCGTGAGGAAATTCCTGATTATGTTGCGGGTCCTATCCACTCATCTGTTCCTGAACCATCGCTTGCACCCCGGCCTTCTGGAGCTGGCCGGACGCTCGGGCGCCGAAGCTGTAGAAATCTTCGCCGCCCGCCAGCACTTCGACTACACCAGCCGCGAGCATATCGTCGAGCTGAGCGACTGGTTTCGTTCCAACTCGCTGCAACCGTATTCCATGCACGCCCCGCTCTTCCCTGACCGCGAAATGGGCCGCGCCGGTGCGCCCGGCGTGAACCTGTTGCACGCCGAGAAATCCCGCCGCGTAGACGCCATGGACGAGATCAAGCGCGCCCTCGAAGCTGCCGAGCACATCCCCCTGCGCAACCTCGTCGTCCATCTGGGGGAAGCAGCGGATATGTGGTCGCCGCGCACCATCGAGTATGCACTTACCGCTCTCGAGCACCTCGGCGCCTTTGCCCGTCCTCTCGGCGTCAAGCTGCTGGTGGAAAACCTGCTCAGCGAACCCACCACCCCTGAGCACCTGATGCTCATCCTGGAGATGGGCCATCTGGACAATGTCGGCGTCTGCCTGGATCTCGGCCACGCGCACATCACCGCCGGCGTGGCCGCGGCCATTGCCGCCCTCGATGGCCGCATCGTTTCCGTGCACGTTCACGACAACCACGGCGCCAAGGACGAGCACCTGTGGCCGGGCGCGGGATCAATCGATTGGCCGGCTGCGGCCGCGGCCCTCAAAGCCCTTTCCACTCCGCCGGCCGCCGTCCTCGAGATCAGCCACAACTTATACGAGCCGCCGGCCGCAATCCCCGCGCTGGTCGAGCAGGCTTTTGCTCGCTTGGGGTGAGGCTTGGGATCGCGCGTCCTACCCACGCTCCGTTTTTAGACCGGATAGGCTCCCGTAATGTAGCCCTCCAACGCCTGAATGGCCTGCGACTGCCCGTAGATCACCCATTTCACTAGGTCGCCAATGGAGATCACGCCCACAACGCGGTCTCCCTCCAGCACCGGGAGATGGCGAAAATGATGCTCGGTCATCATGGCCATGCAGTCATCCACGGTATGCTGCGGAGTGACGAAGACCACCGGGGTGGTCATCATCTCGTGAACCTGGGTCTCGCGCGAGTGATGGCCCAGCAAGATGCCCTTGCGCGTGTAGTCGCGCTCGGAGAAGATGCCCACCAGCCGCTGGCCGGAGAGGACCAGCAATGCGCCCACGTCGTTCTCGGTCATCTTCTGGATGGCTTCGTAGACCGATTGTTCGGGCGCGATGGACAGGATTCTGTTCTCGCCTTTACTCTTCAGCACCAGTCCAATGGTGTCGATAATCTTCATCCGTTCCTCCTGCCTGCCAAAGCGCCCGCTTCCGCATCACCCTCCATGGTCACAGCAATGGGCAGCCGGCCCGCTTCCGGGCCGGCAAGCGGCTCCCGCTCCAGCATCGAAACAATATAGCCCATTGCGAATACGCAAGAAAAGTGCGCAGTGGAGACAATCCTTTGCGCGGAACGGGAAAGCGGCCGCTGGGCGCGCTGCGGCCCATGCGTGCGGGGGCGCGATTTGAGCGGCAGACTGGCGGCCGTGACCCTAATCACAATGCGGGGTGAATAGAATCACTGCCAGATGGTTGCGCAAGGCGCAAACTCAGAGTTCAGAAAACAGGAAGCATCGGCTCGCACCCCAGCCGCGGGAGGCAACCATGAGCTTTGCCAAGGGCTTGCACACCATCGTCGTGGCCACGGATCTGAACGGCCAATCGGAAGCGGCGCTGGAGTATGCCCGCAAGCTGGCCACGAATTACGGGGCGCGGATCGTGCTGGCGCATGGGCTGGACCCGCTCGCCTACGCTACCGTGGATGCGGTCCCGGAGCACGTGCTGAAGGAGTTGACCGGGGCGGCGCGGCAGGTGCTGAGCAAGCTGGCGGGCGACCTGCTGCGGGACGGGATTCGCAGCCATTCTGAGATTCGCCAAGGGGCCGTGGCGCGGATGCTGGTGGAAGTGGCCCGGCAATACGATGCAGGGTTGATCGTGATTGGGACCAAAGGCAAGGAAGGCGCTGGTCCGGTAGTCGTGGGGGCAATCGCCGAGCAGTTGGTGCGGCAGGCGCCTTGCCCAGTGCTGGCGGTAGCGGCGGACTGGAACGCGGGGCCATTCCGGCCTACGCCCGGCGGGCCGGTGCTGCTGGCCATGGAACGGAACGAGGCGGCGCGCGAGGCCGCGTCCACGGCCTATTCGCTGGCCGAAACCTTTGAGCGTCCGTTGTATGTGCTGCAAGCGCGTCCGGCCGCCAAAGCCTCAGCCGGCAAGAATCCTTGCGCCGCGAAGCTGGAGGAGTTCGGCATCCAGCCCAGCGGACAGATTCCCGTGCACTGCCTGGTGAAGGAGGGCAATCCGGTGGACGCGGCGATGGAGGCTATCGAGGAATACCATCCCTCTATTCTTGTGGCCGGGGTTAAACGCGCCAGCCAGACGCCGGGACCGCATGGCACGGCCTTCACCCTGCTGGCCCGTTCGCGTGTGCCGGTACTATGCGTTCCGCCAGTGGCTGAGGCCGCTGCGGCGGCGCATGCAGGCGTGGCTTACGAGGAAATCTGATCCAGTACGCGCGCAAGCTGCTGCTGGATGCAGCAAAGAGCGGCGTTCAGACAGCACCGGCGGACGGAACGAGCGGACGCACTGCCGCATTCGATTGAGCTTAGGGGCGATTCTGGGTTGATTTGATCGGGAACGATGGGGCGTATATGGAGCATCGATCGGCGCATCTCCGGAGCGCCCTAATCGCTTACCGGCGGCCGTCAGGCGTTGGGGAGCGGGGCCTGAGGAGCCGGAGCCAAGCCGGGCGTGAGACGAAAGATAGGGGAGACCAGACGATGGAGCCAGAGGCATGGTCCGGGCGGATGGATGCCGTTGCCGCCCATCCGGTAGCGGAGCTGTTGGATTGCCCGCCGGAAACTGGAAGTCTGCTGGCTGGCGCCGCACAATGCCTCTCCTTCGATTGCGGAGAGGTCGTATTCCACCAGGATGACGGCTGCAAGGGTCTGTACTTGGTGCTCTCAGGCCAGTTTGTGCGTAAGGCTGAGCGGCTCAATGCGCGGGTGACGCTGGAGCGCGCGCGCGCAGGAGACTTTGTGGAACTGGCGGCTGCGCTCGGAAACAGCCGTCATACCTTCACGCTGAGGGCTCTCACTCCCGGAACCTTGATGCTCCTGCCGGCGGACGCGCTGCGGCAGGCGTTCGAGAGCTATCCGGCGCTGCGGATGCGGTTGCTCGAAGAGCAGGCCCGCGAGGTTTGCCGCGCTTATCTTACCTGCCGCATCGGTCTCAGGGTCCGTACGCGCCGGCGCAGCCATGAACCGCCGGCCAATTAGGCGCAGACGGCCTTTGGCAGTCCTTACGGTTCCTTCATTTCCATTCAGACATTTCCCCTTCTTCCGGCGGCGGCGCTTCCTCGTTCCGTTGCGGCGTGGTGAAAACAGGTTTCGGCCGGAACCGCGCCGTTGCATAGACCTGCTTTGGGATCAAGTCAGGATGTGCTGATTCTGCTCAAATTACGGCGCGCGGCCGGGCCCAGCCGGTAAAAAGCCTACTGCTTTGCGGCCCTACCCCCGCAGCACGGGTCAAACGCAGCGGCGCCCAGGCTTCGGAAAGTGGGATGCCTCTCTTTGAAAATGAGTTATACTTCAATCGGTCTCACCACGGGATAGGTATGTCTTTGAACCATTCCCCTCACCCTCCGGAAGACTGCTTAACTTGCGAGCATCGCCATCTGCGCATGTTCTGCAATCTCACACCGGAGGCGCTGGCGGATTACGACAAGATCGGGATCATGATGAGTCATGCCCGCGGTGCCAAGCTGTTTTCTGAGGGCGACCCGGCGCGCAACGTGTTTGTGATCTGCTTTGGGCACGTGAAGATCTCATCCACCTCGCGCGACGGCAAGACCATGATCCTGAAGATCGCCGGGCCGGGCGACGTGATGGGCTTGAGCGCGGTGCTGGCCAACGTGCCGCATGAGGTGTCGGCGGAGGCCATTGAACCCTGCCAGGTGAAGACGGTGCGCAAACAGGAGTTCGTCGAATTCCTGGGCCGGCACGGAATCGCCAGCATGCATGCTGCGCAGTCGCTCTCCAGCGAATACCTGACCGTTTTCCAAGATGCCAAGCGGCTGGCGCTTTCCGGTTCCGCTGCGGGGCGGCTGGCGCGCCTGTTGCTCGATTGGGGACGCGCCGCATCCAACGGCAGACCCGAGATCAAATTCACCATGGCGCTCACCCACGAAGAGATCGCCAATATGGCAGGCACCTCGCGGGAGACAGTGACGCGCCTGTTGAACCAGTTTCGCCGCGATCAGTGGATCGTCATCAAGGGCGCCAGCCTGACCATCGCCAAGCCCGATCAGCTTGAGCGCCTCACGGCGTAAAAACAGCTTTTAGCCATCAGCCATCAGTACCGGCCAGACCAGATTGAGCGCAATGGCCTTCTACCCTTGCGCCAGCAACCATCCCACGGACGAAATCCGCCGCGGCAGGCGCGGAGACCTCTGAGCAGGTGCAACGATTGGGCACGGGCTTGGTTGCGAATGACCCAAATGACCAAACTGATGGCTGATAGCTGATGGCTGATGGCTGATGGCTGATAGCTGATGGCTGAACGCTGAAACCTTATACTGGCCCCATGCAACCGGCGAGCATCGTGATGACGGTCCTCAACGAGGCCGCAGAAATTGACAGTTCTGTGCCCAGCTTGCTGGAGCAGATCCCCTCGGCGGCCGAGGTGATCGTGGTGGACGGCGGCTCGACCGACGGGACCTGGGAGTGGCTCGCCGCCATGCAGGCCCGGGACCCGCGTTTGGTAGCCATTTGCGACCAGACCTGCAACCTGAAGCACTCGGCCGGGCCGGTTTCGCGCGGACGCAACGTAGCCATCGCCGCGGCCAAGTCAGAGATCATTGCCTGTGCAGACGCCGGATGCGCCTACGCGCCCGATTGGCTGGCCAACCTAACCGCGCCGCTGATTGCCGGAAAAACCGAATATGCGCTGGGCGGGACGCGGCTGGACCTGGAGGCCGGCCATTACACGGTGTGGGACCTGGCCTCGGCGCCGTTCTTCAGCATCAAGCTGGCAGCCAATGAGTTGACCAAGTCGTGCTCGGCGCGCTCGATGGCGTTCACAAAATCGCTGTGGAAGCGGCTGGGCGGATTCCCGGAGCAGGTCCTGGTCGGCGAGGACACACTGTTTGACGCCGCGGCGCGGCGCCAAACCACACCCGCTTTTGTGCCCAACGCCAAAGCCATTTACCGCCCGAAGAACACCTTCCGTCTGGCCTGCCGGCAGATGGCCCGGTATGCGATCAGCGATGGCCAGGCGCGCATCCGCAGGGCGCGGCTCTTACGCAACGCAGCGCGGTGCGGACTCGAAGTCTTGGCGCTGGCCAGCCTGCGCTGGACCTGGGTTCCGTTGCTCGTGGTCCTCGCCATCGAGTCGTGGTATGCCTTCCACCGCGACTGGCGTTCTCTGCGGCGCTTTGGCGCTGCGGCCATCGCCGCCCGGTTTGTCTACTCCATCACCGTGCCCTGGGTTGTGGCTGTGAACCATCTGCGCGGGTTCTTCTCAGAGAAACCATTGACGAACAAACAGAACGCTTAGGGCAGGTGGCCCTGCCAACAGCCTGAACGGGTGCCCCAGGTCCCCCGCATTTGGGGACCTGGGAGACTACAGACCTGACAAACTGTGCCGCGTTCTGCGCGTTTTTGGCCATGAGCGGGCGGTAGGCTCTCCGCCGGGCAGCGCCTTTGCAGAAAATTACCCTCCCCTGGAACCGCGCAAGACAAGATCGGCGTGGGCCGTTTTTCCTTCGCTCGCCCTTTACTCCCGCTTGCTTCTGGTGAACGATGCGGGTAAAGACCCGCGCAATCCTCGCAACCATGCGGAGCCGCTTTACTCGATGTGGCCGGCGGAGTTGACCAACACCACGTGCGAGATCACCGCCGTGTCCACCGTGGTGGGCAGGTGGGAGCAGAAGCCGATGCCGGCGTAGAACGGCCCGTTGAGGTGCAGACGGATGGGCGGGCCGAACTGGTGCATCGGCTCGCCTTCGAGGCTGACCCAGAGAGTGAATTCGTCGCCGCGTTTCTCAATGCCAATGCGCCGGGCGTGAATCGTGACCAGCGAGTCCGGCGTGGCGCCGCCGGGACGGCCGCGGCCGCCAACGCGGTACTCCGTGTCCTGAATGCGCAGGCCGGCGCCGGGACGCTCGGCAAGCTGGATCATGCCCGCGCCGTGCAGCGCCACCAGCGCCTCCTTGGCGTCGTCGGCCAGGCTCTGGCGGATGATGAGCACTGCCTTGCGATCGCCGTAGCCGGGGTGGGGAAAGTTGATGCCGGCGGCCAGCGAAACGTCACCGGACATCTTCTTCCACAAAAACCGGAACTCGTCGCGCGTGTACCAGACGTTATAGCCGGCGGAGTTGATCGTGTACTGGCCGGTGGCAGGATCGAACGAGGCGCTGCCGGGGACCAGTGCGCTGCCCACGTCGGCCTGGCCGTCGAAGATGCCGATGCGGCCGGGGTAGATGCGCGGAGGGCGATGGAAGTTTGACGGCGGGGCCACCTGCGCATGGGTGGCCGAGCCGGGCTGCGCCCAGGCAGGAGCCTGCGGCGGAGCGGTGAGCGTCTGCGCGCTGAGCAAAACGGATGCGCAGACGATGGCAAGAAACACAATGCAGCGGCGAGCGAACGGCATGGCGGCAATCCTCGCTGCGATTGTAGCCTGTCAAACCCTGGACGCCACACGCTCCCAGAACTAGGCCGGTGGCCCGGTCATGCAAGTCACAGTGAGCAGTAAGAGTTGTGGTTGTGGCTGTGCCCTGTTCCTCGCGCTCTTTGCGATGAGCGGGCGGCAGGCGCCTTTGCAGAAAATTACCCTCCCCTGGCGCACAATCGTACCTGGAAGACGAGCCGTTGCTCACCTCGCCCTCCACCGCAAACTTATGCAACGAATGATAAACATCACCGTCTGCGTGCCCGAAC
>JAJYZC010000047.1 GCA_021800255.1 Acidobacteriota bacterium | reverse complement strand
ATGCTCCCGCGTTCGCTCCACACGCGGGTCTTTCATCTCGGCAAAGTACTTCAGGGGACTCTCCATGTCCCCATCTCAACCTCTCTATCCCGCTCTGCATATAGCGTTTAAGATGCGTTTGCCCTGGAGCCAGAAAGCCCTCCCTTGAGCGCGTAAGGCCGCTGCGTGGGGATGGATTCGCCTCCGGAAATAACCGCGGCCGGCGCGGCAAAACGACAGAAAACAAAGGGGCTTTGCGAGCGGCATTGCATGGCAGGGTAAATTGATTTAGCATAGGCCATCTGTGGGAAGATGGCGCGGAAAGCTGCCCTTCAGCGTCCGGCCGCGCCTTTTGCGGATTCAGTCCGTTGCCGCGTGTGGTTAATCGCTATTTCCGGCGGGTGCGACGTAGGCCGGGCGCCTCACCGGAGCTTGAGATGGACGGGCACATCCGCCGATTCAATGAAAGCAAGGAGAAGCTGCAAATGAAGGCGTGGATTGGTTGGTGTGCTTTAACGGCGGTGCTTGTAGCCTCAGGATGCGGCGGAAGCACCAAAACTCCGCCTCCCCCCCAAACCGCGCCCACGGTCACCTCGGTCACGCCGGCCAATGGGGCGACGGGCGTCGCGACGGCTGGCACAACCGTCACGGCGACCTTCAGCGAGGCCATGAATCAGGCGACGATCACGACATCGACATTTACGCTGACCGGGCCTAGTGGAGCCGTCAGCGGAACGGTGACTTACTCCGGCGATACGGCTACCTTTACGCCCTCTGCAAGTCTGGATTACGGCACGCAGTACACGGCGACGATTACGACCGGGGCTGCGAGTTCGGGCGGGACCGCGCTGGCCGCAAATTACACCTGGTCGTTTACAACCGCGTCGGCGCCAGCGCCGACGGTCGCTTCAGTCACTCCCACCAACGGGGCGACGGGCGTTGCGACGGCTGGCACCACCGTCACGGCGACCTTCAGCGAGGCCATGAATCAGTCGACGATCACGATGTCTACATTTACGCTGACGGGACCGGGCGGAACGGCCGTCGGCGGAGTGGTGACTTACTCCGGCGATACGGCGGTCTTCACGCCGTCTGCCAGCCTGGCCTACGACACGCAATACACGGCTACCCTTACCACTGGGGTCCAGGCAGCGAATGGAGCGGCTCTGGCCGCCAACTATTCCTGGACCTTCACCACCGCGTTGGCGCCGGCGCCGGCGCCGACCGTGGTCTCGGTCACGCCTGTCAACGGCTCCAATAGCGCGACTGTGGCAACAACCATTACGGCAACCTTTAGTGAGGCGATGAACGCGGCGACGATCAACACCTCGACCTTTATGTTGGAGATGGTCGTGCCGCACACTGGGCTGAGCCAACTGGTTAGCGGAACCGTCACTTACAACGCTTCCAACATGGTTGCGACCTTTACGCCCTCTGCGAATCTGGATTACGGCACGCAGTACACGGCCACTATCACGACCGGGGCCACGAGTTCGGGCGGGATCGCGATGGCCACGAGCTACATATGGAACTTTACGACCGAGGCGGCGCCGGTTCCCACCGTCACCTCAACCGTGCCGGCCAGCGGCGCGACGGACGCTTCAGTGAGCGCAGCTCTGACGGCGGCCTTCAACGAGGCCATGGACGCTTCTACCATCACTGCGTCCACATTCACGCTGACAGGTCCCAGCAACACCGCAGTGGCGGGAACGGTCACCTATAACAGCAGCACCCAGACGGCAACGTTCGCGCCGAATGCGGCGCTGGATTACAGCACCTCCTATACGGCGACGATTACCACCGGGGCGGAGAGCAGCGCGGGCGCGGCGCTGGCCTCAAACTACACGTGGACCTTCACAACCGGCGCCAATCCGGACCAGGTCACGGTGGATTTTGGAACCACCTACCAGACCATTCGCGGCTTCGGCGGCTCGACCGCATGGCTGGGCACGTTAACCACGCAGCAGGCGACGGCGCTGTTCAACCCCACGAGCGGCTTGGGGCTGAGCATCCTGCGCATGCGCATCGATCCCGAAGGCTCGGCATCGGGCGGCGGCAAATACGGCGATCCATATGAAACCAGCCAGTGGGACCAGGAGTTGGCTAACGCCCAGGAGGCGTACGCTGCGAACCCCAACGCAATCGTGTTCGCAACTCCGTGGACGCCGCCTGCTACCTGGAAGCTGAATGGCAACAGCTCGGTCACGAATGACGGCGTTACCGTCAACCAGACGTACAACAGCAGTTGCGGCTCTGAAGGCACCGGCTACTGTGGCGGATACCTCAATCCGAGCGACTATGGAAACTACGCCAATTATCTCGAAGACTTCGTCAACTACTTCGACACGAACAGCGGCAGCCCCAACTTGACGCTGTATGCAATCTCCATGCAGAACGAGCCCGAAGAGAATGTCAGCTATGAATCCTGTGTGTGGACCCCGGCCGAGATGGATGCGTTTGTGGCCTCGCTGACCGCGGGAGGAGCAGCCGATCCGATCACGACGAAGTTGATGATGCCGGAGTCGGCGGTCTTCAACCCCGATTACTCCACTCCCACGTTGGAAGATGCCAGCGCCGTAAACAATGTTTCGATCGTCGGCGGCCATTTATACGCAACTGGAGAGTCGCCTGACCTCAACCCCACGTCAGCCTCGACAATCTTGGACGGCACCAGCAAAGACGTATGGGCAACCGAGCACTACCTCACTCCGTCGGGAGGTTTTGGGGCGCAGCCCACCATCTCCGATGCGCTGGATGCGGCCGAGGAGGTCCATAGCATCTTGGTTACCGGCCAGTACAACGCTTACGTCTGGTGGTGGATATGGGACGATCCTTACGACGGCGTGAACTACGGACTGATTAACTCCAGCACCACCAGCCCGGCGCCAACGTACTACGGCTACGCCATCGGCCAGTTCTCGAAGTTCATCCAGCCCGGTTTCGTGCGCGTTTCGGCCACGGCAAATCCCTCCTCCGGCGTGTACGTGTCGGCGTACACGTACACGGGAAGCATCGCCTATCCGTATCACTACGTCATCGTGGCCATCAACGCGGGGACAAGCGCCCCAAGCCTCACCTTCACGCTGCAGAATGGCAGCGGCGTCACTTCGTTGACGCCTTACCAGACCACTTCGACGGGCGGCTTGGTGCAACAACCCGCTGTCAGCGTGTCGGGCGGACAGTTCACCTACACGCTGCCCGCGCAAAGCATTACCACGCTGGTGCAGTAAAAAAGTACGCCGCACACGAGGCCTGCCCAAGGTTCGATTGATGCGGGCCTCTTTACGTTGCGGTGGACTGGGTAAAGTTGGATTCGGCGGCCGGAGACAAGCCGCGGCCGTCTGAGAACGCCGCACCGCAGCCCACCAGCGGGGCGCGGGCGCCAAGTTCGGAGACCCGCAGTTGAAGAGAGGAACCCGTAAGCCGGCTGCGCGTGGCGTCGAGAAACAGGTGCGCGGAACGGGAGATGCCTCCGCCGAGGACGGCCACATCCGGGGTAAAGGCGGCGAGCAGGGTTCCGAGAACGCGGCCGAGATGCTGCCCAAACTCTGTAAAGGCATCTTGAGCGGCCCGATCAGCCGGCGCGGCGGCGGCCAGGTCTGCCACTTCACGGGATTTGCCGGTGCGGCGTTGGTAGCTCGCTGAGATGGCCCGCGATGAGATGAAGTCCTCGACAATGCCGCCCTCATAGGGAAGATTCCAGATTTCGCCGCCCTGCGGCACGCCCGCGCCTTCGGTAACGAGCCGCCCATCCACGGCAAAGGCCGAGCCGATGCCGGTGCCGAGGGTGAGGCCGGCAGCGCGGGTAAAGCCGCGCGCCGCGCCGGCGCTGAGTTCGCCAAGCAAGTAAGCGTCAGCGTCATTGAGAAAGCGCACCTGAGCGGGCTGCCAACCGAAACGGACGGCCAACGCCTGGCGCAGGTCGATTCCGTAGAGGTAAGGCAGCTTATGGCGCATGAGGCTGGTGCCGGCTTGGAAATCGAAAGGACCGGGGACAGCTAGCATCGCTCCTAGCGGGCGGGGGCGGCCTTCCGCCGCTTCCGCGCCTAGCCGATAGAGGAGATCGACAAAGCCTGCGCAGTCTTGGACACCGGAATGAGCGGCGCTGACGACAGGGCCAAGGCGAAGATCGCAGACCTGGCAGAGCGCGGCGGAGACGTGGCTGCCGCCGACGTCGAAGACCAAAGCACAGCGTTCTCCGCCTTCTTCCCTGTGCATAACGTGACCCCCTATCTATGCCATCCGATTCAAGAGTGGGATGGTTACCATTATGTACTACAACTGCGGTCAATCGAAGCCTAAGCGTTGTGAAATTTGCGCAGAAACAGATCGAACCGGCAAAAATCCTTTTTATATCGTTATCATATTCGCGGCCAAGATTGCTGATTCCAGGTTTCGAGCGATTGCGCACCGAACGATGAACGCTATCATGGTAACGGTATCGTTGCGCACGAGTCCCACACCATGCCGTTCCCAGGCGCCTATCGGCAAAGGACCGAACCGGATGCACCAGGGTGCTCCGGTTTCACGCGGCGCGGCGGTTGGCGTTGCGCAGCCGCGGGCGCACAGAGACGGATGCACAGAATGCGCTAATGGATAATGACCGGGGTGCGGTGTTTACAGCCGCAGGAGCGGCGCAGAACAATTTCTACAGGCAAGACGATGCGGTTGCCGGTGCGGGGCAACTCAGCGCGTGCGATGCGTTCGAAAAGGAGGTTCGCCGCCACCTGGCCCATCTCCTGCGCTGGCTGGCGAACGACCGTGAGCGGCGGCGAGGTGAACTCTGCCAGGTCGAAATCATCAAAGCCGGTGAAAGCAAGATCGCTGGGAACTTTCACCCCCAGATGCGCGATGGCGCTAAGCGCATAGCGCGCAACCAGGGTATTGAAAGTAATCACAGCCGTAGGCGTGTCCTTGCCGTACAGTTTGTCTTTCAAGATGCTCAGCGTGATTTCCTTCGACTCGCAACCTAAAGCCGCATCTTCCTTGAAGCCCGCATCCTGCATGGCGCGGCGATAGCCGAGGAAGCGTGCGTTCATGGTATAAAGGCTGCGGCTGAGCCCCAGGCAGGCGATGCGGCGATGCCCGTGCTCAATGAGATGCTCGACCATGCGGCGCGTGCCAGAGGTATTCTGCACCAGAACGACATCGATCGATGGGTCAAGGACCGGGCGGTCAAAGGCCACCACGGGGGTTTTACCGAACAGTGCGCGCGTGAGGCGTGTCTGGCGAAACCTGGAGGGAATCACCACCAAGCCTTCCACGTGGCGTTGCAGCATCTGTTCCGCTGCGGCGTATTCGGTGTCTGGATCTTCATCCGAGGTGGTGATGATAACGGAATACGCGTGTTCTCTGGCGACCGCAGTAACAGCTTGCGCGCAGTTGGCGAAGAAGGGATCGAAGAGGTAGGGAATGACAAGGCCGATGGAGCGGCTGCGTTGCCCGCGAAAGGCCCGCGCCAACTCGTTGGGACGATAGTTAAGCTGCTCGACGGCGGCTTGCACGCGTTTCGCCGTCTCAGCGGAGACGCAAGCCTTGCCGTTGAGCACGCGCGAGACGGTCATGGTGCCTACGCCTGCCAAGCGAGCCACATCGCTCATGGTAGGCTTGCGCTGAGTGGATTGTGCGGGCTCACGCCGTCTACTTCTGGCCGCAACCCGATCATGACGAGATTCCATCATCCGATTTCTCCGGGACGGCTTGCGCGTCTTACGGTGGTCCTCCGATTCTTGCCCACAAATGCCCCATAAAAAAACTTGAGCCACATCGGGCTGCCCGATGTGGCTCAAAGACCGATCGTCTAGCGTGCTCTCTGTCTCCCTATTGTACGTCAACTTTGAGGTAAAACGGATAGGAAACCTGGTTCTCGCTGCCATTGACGGTTTCGCCTGATTGGCCAGTCGCTGTCGTACAGGGAAGTTGTTGCACGCCACTCGCTGGAACACACTGGGTACCCACCTGCACCGCCGTGACGTCCATGTCGTAGGTTCCCGGCGGCGTACTCAATACAGAATTGGGAGTAAGGTTAGTCGTATTGCAAGCCATCAGGCTGAACGCAAGCGCGCCTCCAACGATCATAAGCAGCACCATCAGCACCCTCCTCCCTTTCTCGAACGCCTTGCGCCGGAAGAAGAGACCAAACATTCCCAGGCCAAAAATCGATGCCAAGGCCATGGGCACAGCAGTATTTTGGCTGGTGGTGGTGGTGGTGCCGACGTTCACGTTGGTGTTAAGGGTGAGTGTTGCAATCCCAATCCCGTTCTGGTTGCATCCTCCGCTTTCAGCCAACTTCTCGTATGCGCTGGCGGTCAGCGTATTCGAATCCAGATCAGGCTCAGGGCAAATTTGCATGGAATTGGGGGCGCTGGGCTGATAGGCGCTGATATTGTTTGTGGGATAAGTAAACGAGCAGGTAGCGTGCGGCGGCAGGTTGTCGCACTCGAGGCTCACAGGGAAGTCGTAATTATTCAGCAACGCGCCCTTCCCCTGGAAGCCGTAGCCCAGCAGCGGGGTGACGTAGAGGGTCACGCTGGCCGTCGATCCTGGTTGCACGGTCAACGTAGTCGGAGAAATCGGGCCGTAAACAGGACCAGAAGCGGGCACGGACGGCATGGTGGTCGTGATATTCACAAGGGGACCGCGAAGGGCCTGGAAGAGAACGGGCGTGTCCGTTCCCCCCAAGAAATTGGTATCTCCGCTATACACAGGTGTGATGTAGTGCGTCGCCATAACCGGCGAGAAGGTTGCGTACTCGTTATATTGCAGGCAAGTGCTGTTAAAACCAACCGATGCGCCCCTGTCTGTCGACGGGTTTCCATTGTTCACTACATATTGAACAGATGTGCCTGGCGCCTCTAAACAGGCTAGCGCTGACGGCGACCCCGTCGTCCCGCCCACGGCAGCCGGCAAACAGTAGGCCGTGCCTAGCCCGTCAGTCGAGGTTCCCGGCGGACATGTCTGGGAGTTATCGTAAAAGATGACATTGCCGGTGGGAATGCCAGCCGCGGTTACAACCGTTACCGGCAGGGTATACTGCCAGTTCGCTTGCGACCCGTCGTAGGGCACCACACCACTGGGCGGGTTCCCCATCTCCACGTAAGGCAAATATGGCGGAGGATTGGGATCGCCAGCGAATGTGACTGGGGACTTGGCCACTGTAATGGAGGGGCTGGATGCCGTCGACTGGCCGTATGTCCGGTCGCCGGTGTAACCGACCGTAATAACTTGGGGCTCTGCCAGGACCGGCGCCAGGTTGAACGTAGCGGTGGAGGTGCTCCCTGACGAGCTCGGCGTCAGTGTTGCCATTGCGGTTTGCGGCACGGGGTTGATCTGCCCGCAGGGACCGGTGCCCTTGGCGTTCCCGATGCTCCAGGAGCAGGTACCGGAGGTCACCGTCCACGAGGTAAAGGTGACCTGCACCGATCCCGTGGGAGCCGGCCCGCCTGACGAGCTCACAGTCACCGACACCGGCGTATCGATCACCTGGGCCGTGCTTCCGATGCTAATGCTGGCTGTGGACGCAGTTAGCGCCGCGCCTGTGCCGGCCGCGTCGATGGTAACCGGAGTGAGGGCATTACTCGTAGGCGTGACCGTGCCGGTCAGCGTTCCCTGTTGTCCAGCACCTGGTTCGAAGGTAACGGCTACCACACAGGAGCTGCCGGCGGCGATGGGGCTATCCCCCATGCAGGTCCCATCGGCGCCCGTAAAGTTGGCTACAGGCACGCCGTTATCATTCACTGTTGAGCTGGTGTATCCGGTAATCGTCAGCGGCGCGTTGCCGGCATTCGTGACCATAACATCTGCCGTATTGGACGGTGCGGCAGAGGAGCCAGCCGTGCCCAGATTTACGGTGCCAGTGGTGCTGACGACCGTAATGCCGGGGCCTGCAGGCGGCGTAACGTATACGTTGTCCCATCGGTCAAGCGCGACGGACGACGTAGCGGTCACATCCGGGGCAACTGTGGTCACATCGGTGGCATTCAGCGCACCGTTCACGTAAGGAACGCGCACCGTCCCGCTGGTGGATGAAATATAAACCGCCCCGGAAGGATCGACGGCTAGACCGGTGGGTTGGCCGCTCACCACGCTGCTCAAACCCAACAAGTTTGTTGGCGTGCCCAGCCCACCCGTAAACTCATAGAGGTTCCCGCTGTCGATCACGTAAAGATTGTTGTTGGAATCGACGGCGACAGCCGATGGCGCGGGCGACGTGGCCCCGGTGGTAAGGTACGTCGTTGACTGCGTCAGTGCGCCGGCGCTGGTCGCGCCGATCCCGGCCATCCTCACCACACGGCCATTGCTGGGGTCAGCAATATAGAGATCGCCCAAGCCATCCACGGCCAGACTCAAGTTGGAGCCCAGCCCGCTCACCAGGGTGAGAGTCCCAGAAGCTTCCAATCCACTTGGGCCTAAAGGCACCTCATACACCGCGCCGCCGCCGCTGGCGCCGCTATCGGCGATAAAAACATCGCCCGCACCGTCTACGGCTACGCCGGTCGGTGAAACCAATGTAACCGTCCCCGTGCTGATGGGAACTGCGGTGCTGGAACCTGCCGCGAACTCGACAACTTCCTTTGAGCCGGGGTCCGCAACGTAAACATTGCCCGCGGCATCGACAGCCACCTGAGCAGGCGTCTTCAGGGTTGTACCGATCTTGGATTCCACACCAGCAGAGGCCTGCCCTATCGCGCCCACACCTGTGCCATGCAACTCCATGGAAGCCAAAATGTTGCCTTTGGCGTCGAGCATTAGAAGTTTGGCAGTGGAATTCCCTACCGCGGCCGGGGTATACGTCACAGTCTCGTCGCAGCTAGATGGCGGAGCGCCAGAGGTGCTGGATAGAGGACCGTAGGCCGTACCTGTGGCGCAGGTGCCGCCGGTGATAGAGAACTCGGGAGTCGTCATAGCGTCTTGGACAATGACAAAACTCGCCGGCGTGACGCTGCCGTTAAAGCTAAAGTCGATAGGCAGAGCCGAGGTCGCTTTGCCGACGGCTGAGGAGCCGAACTCCGCGTAGCCGATGCGCGCCTCGGCGACATCGGCCTGACCGTTATTTTGCGCTTCAGTGGTGGGAACATAGAGGATTTTGCGCGCCGGGTCGATGGCCACCTCGCCCTGCGCGGGCACCGGAGTCAGCATCACGGCCGCCGAAGTATTAATGGTTCCATTGGAATTTGGGACAAAGAAGACGCCGTCGTCGCCGTCGCTGATGTACAAGTTGCCAGCCGCATCCGTAACCACTCCGGTCACGTCGGGCAGGCTGGGATCTACGCGGACAATACCAGTGCTCGTATCCGTCTCGGTAACCCCCGCCGTCCCGGCGGCCTCTCCGGCAGCGACGATCGACTGCGGAATCTCATAGACGCCAGGAAGAAACGCCTTCTGGGAACTATCCTCGACGAAAAAGATGTCGCCCTCAGGGTCCACCGCGAGGGAGATGGGGCGCGCAGTCATCGCGGAGAGGATCTCGAAGGTCGAACTGGAACTTTGCGTAACCGTCGGATTGCTCCAGGCCCCTTGAATTGCCATGTCGAAGATCCAGTTCCCGCTATTTTGGTTGCCCACGATGATGTTGCCAGTCGCCGGGCCGGTGTTGCTGTTACCGAGGGCTACACCCCAGGGCTGGAAGTAGTAAGGCGAGAACCCAAAGATGCTGTATTGGGCGATGGTGGGCGGATAGGTTCCGCACTCGTCCGGCGATGGGTTAGTGGGCGTCAGCATCGACAGTTTCGGCCAGGAATCCGTAGCCGAGTCGTAAGGGAACTCCAACATGCAGTTGTTCCAGTTGCCGCCCACATAAACATTGTTACCTGGGTCAACGAGCAGCAAGGGATTCTGATATCCGTTGTTGCTGCCGAGGCCAGTGAGAGGCACAAGCGTGTTGACACAGCTAGGCCCGCCGGATACGGAACAATTGGGGCTGCTGTTGGCGGGAAACTCAAACAGACCGCCGTCAGGAAATTCCTCGACCAGCCAGTCACCATTCGCATCGATCTGCGTCTGCTGGATGGCCTTCCATCCCGTGGGATGGTTCAAGCCGACAGGGGCGCTCGCGGTCACCAGCGGCGATTGGCCTATGGCGGCTCCTGTCAAGCAGAAGCTCAACAGCAGCAGCGAAGATGCAAAGCCGGCTAACCGGCGCAGTGCAGTGAACGACGTGGTGGCCATTGCATTCCTCCCGAAAGTACTCTTATCGAACGCCCGCAAGCGGCTCCAATCCACTCACGGATTGAGGCGTCCCTTTACTGTTCGCCCTCCAGGAGCCGCCTCGATCTCCTTGAAAGCATGATTTTGCCCTACCCTGCCAGTTTCCCTACTTAGACGAACTCGTAACCGTCAGCGGTAGCGTGAACAACGGCGCTGATACTGACTCCGTCTGCAGGGTGGTCGGGTTGAAGGCGATAATTTGCACGGGATAGGTTCCCGAGGTCGTAATCGGAACTGGTTTCGGCGGAGTCACCGTGTATCCCGAGTTGGTACAGGACGTAATGCTCATGAACACGCCGGAAAGCATCATCGCAATGCAGATCATGGCCAGGTAACGGTTAAGCCTCTTGCGGCCGGCAATCACTCCCAGCAACCCCAAGCCGAAGAGCCCAGCCAGCGTCCAGGGCGTCTGCGGCGCGATCGACGATGTAGTCGTGCCGCTGGTAACGGGCACATTGGTGTTGAGGGTGACCACAATAGTAGAGGGAGTGTTCGATGCTATTGTCACCAGCCCAACGCTGTTACTAGCATAACCGAATGTGCAATCCGTGTCGTTGGGCAATGAGGCAGAGACGCACTGTAGAGTCACGCCGGAGGGAGAGTCAAATCCGACCAGCGGCATGAGGGTGAGAGTCGCCGAGACAGGCGTTCCGCCGGTAGTGCTTAGCGACGACGGACTGGCTGAGATTTCAAGACTAGGCTCAATGTCGTACAAAGTGGGCAGATTAATGCTTTCGGGCGAGTAATTCTGGTCGCCGCTGTAGTTGGCAGTGAGATTGTAGGTGCCCGCAGGAAGATTAACCAGCGTCAATTCAGCAAGTCCGCCGGCTTCAATCGTGCTGCACGGCTGCGTCGGGTCAACCGGCTTCCCGTTTTCCTCGAAGCTCACGCAACCCGTCGGCGTTCCCACCTGTGAGCTCACTGAAGCAGTAATCCAAACGCCTGTCCCTACTTGGACAAAGGTGTTGCCCAGATAAGGGGTTACGAATTTCGGGTTCGGCGCACAGCCGCTGGCCGTGTAATTCAGGCAGCCCTGGTTGCCGGCCGGCCCCACGGCGAATACCGGGGTAGCCGGGCTAATCGTGAAGGTTGTTTTCTCCGCGCTTCCCGCGTAACAGGCGCCGGTCCCAGAGCAGGAGTTCAGCGTTGAACCCGCTGTGCCTTCGCCTCCATAGGTCACCAGGACGTTGTACGTTCCACCGGACAGGCCTGTGTAGTTGAAGGTGGCCGTGCCATTTGTCAGGGTTGCTGTTTGGCTGGCCTGGGTAGGACCGCTGCCGGGAACCTTGATAATCACCGTGCCCCCCGGTGTACCTGGGGTTGAGCCGGTCGCAGC
The DNA here is from genome assembly GCA_021800255.1 of Acidobacteriota bacterium. Classification (GTDB taxonomy): domain Bacteria; phylum Acidobacteriota; class Terriglobia; order Terriglobales; family Acidobacteriaceae; genus Telmatobacter. The sequence goes on along the minus strand of JAJYZC010000047.1, from coordinate 18,106 downwards.
CGGAGACACCGTCACGGTGGCTGTCTGGCACCCTGGATAGGTCGAGCCCTCGCACCCTGATGTGCTGGTATTGGGCGCGAAGGTGACGCTGACGGTGGTTGCAGGCCGATCATCCACGACGACGTTGGCCGAAAGAGCAAGGTTCAAACCCGAAGCCGCATTCGCGGCATTGCTCATGACGGTTACGGATGCGTCGTCGGCCGGGTTCGCAGCCGTGGTTAATAGCTGCAGCCCGAGATAGCACGAACTGCCCGGTGCGACGCTGGTCGAGGGACTGCAGGCAGGAGTGCTTAACGTTGCCTCCTCTACCGAGTAGTCGCTCGCGTCCGGACCTCCGACCACATCGTTCGAAAATGCGGCCGGCGTCAAGGGCGTGTTGCCAAGGTTGGCTAACTGCGCATCGACCTCATAGGGCACTGCCGGATTGATCTCGGAGTAGGAATTGTTAAAGTTGATGGCGCCGTTAATGCTCAGTTGCGACAGGCCCGCAGTCGCGCCGGAACCATAATCGGCATAAACATTTTCCGATCCGTCTAACCCCACACCGATAGGCGGCACGGAGCTGTTCGCGCCCAAGCCGCTGGCCATCAAAACTATCCCGTTCATATTCAGCGCGGAGGACGTATATGGAATCCAATACAGGCCGCTGGCGCCGGCCGCAAATATGGAACCTGAAGGATCAATGGCCAACCCCGTCATCGCTGACGGCAGCTTGGAGGTGACTTCGGTAGCCCCTCCAAAGGGCATCGTGATCTCCCACAGGTTGGTTCCATCGGCTACCCATACGTTCCCGGAATTGTCTGTAGCGATGGCCGAAGGCCCTGAAAAGCTGGCGTTAGGCGCCAAGGTTTGCACTGGTGGCAGGTTTTGCCGCAGAAGCTGGGACTGCGGGTTCGCAATCTCGTCCACCTGCTTGTTGGCCTCATCCGCCACGAAAATATCGCCCATGCCGTCTACGGCCAAGCTCAGGTTGCCCGTGCCAAAACCGCTGGCAATCACGGTCTGCTGCGTGGTTGCCAAGGCGCCATTGATGTAGGGAATCTCGATAACGTTGCCGGAGTCGCCGATAAAGAGATCGCCGGCTTGGTCCACAGCTACGCCTGTGGGCGCCGAGAGACCCTTGCCGTAGGTCGCCGTAGGCGAGCTCGCCGCGCTGGTTCCGGCAGCATAGAATGCTATATCCTTCGCGCCGGCATCCGCCACATAGACGTCGCCCTGCGAATCGACTGCCACTTGCCCTGGCTGGTTCAAACCAGAAGAGACTACGGGGGACACGCTCGGAGTAGCCAGACTGGAAATCGCAGCCCCCTGCCCCACGCCGTTCAGATAAACGTTGCTCCCGGTGACGGCGCTGCCACCCGAGTTGAGCACCTGCACATCACTCCCGGCGAGCCCAGCCTCTTGCGTATTTAACTGCACGTAGAGAATGCACCAACTAAAGCTGGAGTTGGTTTCCTCGGTTGGGTTCCAACTGGGATAGCTGGTGTTTGCCGAGCAGGGTTGCGGCGGAGTGGTCTCATAGGGCGCGTTCAGATTGCCGACGGTGGGGGTTGGATTGGGAACCACCTTGAAGTTTTTGGCGCCTAACCCCATGGGAACAAAGCTGTTCGCCCCTGTGGTCGTAGGCTGGTTGAAGGTGTAGAAGACCATAGCATAAGGCGACAACGTAGCGGTTGCACTGGTGGAACCGCTGGTTCCGTTGGGAATATAGAGCTGGCTCGTGGTGCTGGTGGCGATGGTGTCGGAAATCTCAAACTGCGTGCTGCTCAGACCTGTCGATTCCACATAAAAGCTGATGCCATTGAGCGGGTATAGGGGATCGCTCGAGTTCGTGTCGGTAATCTTCACCACCTGGTTTTCGGTGAAGGAGTTGTTTGCAGTCAGGGTCAGCGTGCCGCCCGCGACCGAGAAGCCGGTGATCGTCACCGGAGCCCCTGTGCCTACCGCAGCCGCCTGCAGGCTGGCTGCGCCCGGCTTCCACACCACGATAGTCGAGTAGAGACAGGTGTTAGCTATTGTGTTAGCGTTGGTCGTGTCGCAGGTTGGCACCGTAGAACCGGGAGGCGCGTAGTTGGTGGAGCCTCCGGTCGGAATCCACAGAAAACCTCTCCGGTCAACCAAAGCTGTTTGCCCCGCACCGATGGGCGCCACCATGAACGTATCGTTCCAGACCAGGTTGGGATTGGTGGGCGTGCCCTCGTTCGGGATCATAAAAACGCCGCTGACATATCCGGCGTAACTTGTGTTGTAATTGCTGGAGAAGTACAAGTTGCCTTGTGCATCGAGCGTAACTCCCGCGATGCCAGTGAACTCGTTCGAGCTGCCTACGAGCGTCGTGTCGGCCTGCTCGACGCTTCCGTTTCCACTGCCGGTAACCACCGCCGGGCTGGAGGCAAGATTGTTGTAGGTGGATTCGATCTGGCTGGCGGTAATTTCAAGAATCCCCGGAGTTCTCTCAGTGACTGGAGTGGGATAGATATTTTCGACAAAGTATAGATTTCCGGCGCTGTCAACCGTGATGCTGGTAACGACATCCTGCAAACCGCTGATGACGGGAAAAACATTGCTGATAGCGCCCGTCGACACATTCACAGTGCACGCAAAGATCGCGGCTTGCACGTTGTTGGTGGTGCTGAAATAAACTTCGTTATACCCGCTGCCGTGGTTGGGAAGGTAGCTGGGGACGTTGTCAGTGATATAGAGGTACTGTGGAGAGAGTTTTGTCAGCGTGCCATTAATCGTGTATTGCGGAGACCAACTGTCATTGGAGTTGAATTCCCACGTTCCTGCGCTGGCATTGTAAGGCACACGGCAGAACTGGACGGTTGAGCTATAGCGGTTTCCGACATAAACGTTATTGCCAGAATCGACAGCCAGGCCCCCGTTCCAGTACGTGCCGCTGGCTTCCAAGCTTCCGCAGTCGTTGGTTCCCGATGTGCCGCTGCCCGGACCCGCAACAAGGGTCGGCGTCAACGCGCCGGGCGCAAGCTGAAAGAGGTTGCTGTCCGCGGAGTCCAAAAAGAGGATATTGCCGTTGGGCGACTCCGTCATTGCGTAGACCTGGCCCCATATGCCCGAGGCACCGTGACTGAAGGGGACGAGCGAACCACCCAGTACCGGGGGAGGGTTCCCTGGCGTAAATGAAAATGGCAACTGGGCCATGGCCGCGCTGCCCGGCAGCAGGCCGGCAATCAGAACCAGACACGCGATCCGTGCAACCCGACGAAATCTGACAGCAGACTCGATGGTCATACATCCCCTCCCAAACAATCTCACTACAATCCGTCTTCTCGAACGGCCTGACTGGCCAACCGCTCCTTAAGCCGCTGCCAGGCGCCGCCTGTTACAATCCCCGACCGGCCCTTAGCCGCCGTCGGGCTGTTAGCCGATCCTGCGCCGGGCGGCCAACAGCAGAGTGCGGCGGCCGCTCCGGGAAAAATCCGTTAGAACGAAAACAGTCCTTCCATCTCTACCAGCCGGCTCCCGGTCTTGATATTCGCTACGCCGAAATCCTGGTATTCGAGCACATTATAGGTTAGCGGTTTTCCCACCGTGGCCTCATTGAAGCCCAGGTCCAGATTGTTGGTGTCCTGCTGGTTGAAGCTGACTAACGGATGGTTGAACACATTGAAAGCCGCCATCCGCAGTTGCAGGGTCTTGCTTTCGCTTTTGCCCATGTTAAAGTTCTTGAGCACGGTTACGTCGTGGTCCATGTAGTACGGCGAGTGCATATAAGGCATCCGGTAGATCCCTTGGCTGCCGGGCTGCGGCAGGCCGAAGGCCAGCGGATTAATGTACTGGTGCGCCTGCGGCCCGCCCTTGGGATTGCCGACCAGCGTGGGCATCAGTTCCAGGTCGGGCGAACCCAGCCAGACGACCGGCTCCATACTCGTCACGCAGAGGGGGCTACTAAGACCGAACTCGTACAAGCAGGTGCTCCCGTTGCCAGGGGCCGTCTGGTTCGGGTATTGCACAGTCACCGGCAGAATTCCGCCGTAGCCGAAGCCAAAGTTCTGGCTTGTTACCGAGGCCTCCGGGAATCCGCTTTCCACTGTGGAAATTCCTGATATCTGCCATCCATTGGAAAGCGATGACCACAGCCAGTTGCTGCCCTTATAGAGCCGTCCCAGGCTCAACAGGTAGTTGATGTTGAAGACCTGGGTGCGGTCGTAAGGCACGGGAATGTAATCATTGCGCAGGTTGACCGGATCGACAATGGTGTTGTTGTAGGATGCCGTGGTGGCCAGGTTCTTGGCGAAGGTATAGTTAGCGCCGTAGGTCAACATGCCTGAGGTCTTGTTCCATTGGACCTGCAAGCTGTTGTAGTTGGAATAAAAGTCATGCTTGAGCACATAGATGTGCTGGTAGAACGGGTAGGGGCGGAAAAAGTCCTGCTCCTCAGTGGTCATGTCGTCAATGCCTTCGGTCGCAGGGTTCGCAAGCGGAAGCATGTAAGTCGGCAGAGCAGCCAGCGGGGCACTGAAGAGGCTGTCCGCGGGGGTCAAGCCCTTCATGTACGGGTTGTTATTGGCAGGGCAGCCGGTCTCAATGCCGCAGATGATGTTAACGTCCGAGGCTTCGTTGTAGCTGTCGTTGTTATAGGAGCCGAGATGGATGTCATGGGCGCCCACGTAGGCGAATTGCAGCATCGAATTCCAGGGCGCGCGCTCGTCGACTGAAAAGTCGTATTCGTAGTAGACCGGGCGATTGGTGTCAGACGGCGAGAGCGTATAGGCGCTGAAATCAGGAGGATTGGCCGCGGTCGTACTATTGATCTCATCGTAGGTCAAGGCCCCTATCAGATAGCTGCTCCTGTAGCCCTGGGCGGTTGCCGAGGCCAAGGCGTAGGGGTTGAACTGCTCCTCATTCCGGTAAATGCCCCAACCACCGCGCAGGATGGTCCTGCTTTTGCCGAACAAATTCCAGGAGGCGCCGACGCGGGGAGTAAAGTAGATCGTCGGGACAGAATTGACCGAATTGAGGATGGACGGATCCAGACCATGCCAGGTGATGCCCGGCATGTTGGCGCTGTTGGAAGGGCAGTTGCGCGTGTAGCCGCCGCACTGCTGCTGGTAAAGGCTGTCGGAGAGCGTAGCCAGGCCGTTGCCATGCTTATCGACCCAGTTGCCGAGGTGCTCGAAGCGGGCGCCGAAGATGAGGGTCAGATTGTGCAGAGTCCAGGTATCGTTGGCGTACCCGGCCATGGTCATGTAACGCATGTCCACGTCGGGCGTGAAGTTCATCTGCGTCCAGGAGTCGGCATAGCCCTCGTACATCATGGCCGTGGGGTTATAGCAGCTTCCCAGATAGTAGGGACCCGAAGGGCGCAGGGTGCCCAGAGTGCTGGGATTCTCGCAGCCGCTGTAGGGCGCGACATTAGTGATGGGGTTGTACTCGAAGTAGCCGTTGCCGGGGTTATCCGTGAGCTCGCCCTGCGGATAGGCGTTGGGATCGGCGATACCGTTGTAGGTCCCTTCTTCCCAGTAAGCGCCGAATTGCAGAAAATGGTTCCGGTATTGCCAACTGTAGTTGTCCTGCAGGACGGGATCGACTTTCCTGGTGAACACCCGATTGTCGAAGAAGCCGCCCGGCATAGCTAAATTGGGATAGCCGTTGGCGCTTCCACCGCTGCCCAGCGCGGGGACCGACAGATCAGTGCTGTTCGGGTACGTGCCCAACAGGTTAAAGTTGCCATGGCCGCCGTTATAGGAGTTCATGTCGAAACGGTCCACAGCCTGCGGGTCGCCCATCTTGCCAGGCAGGGTCACGTAGGACATGGCGGCTTCGGCGTCGTTGGTCATCGAGCTGCCGATGGTGCGCGTCCAAGAGGCTGAAAGTATATTCGAAATATCGCCGGTGGTGATACCGCCGGGATAAGGTATGGCGCCCGCTGGATACGACTGGTTGAGGCCCACGGGATCCTGATCGATCTCTCTTTGCAGCCCGTAGACTAAGAAGAGCTTGTCATTGGGGTCCACGTTGTACAACAGCGTAGCTTTGCCGATTCCGCCGTTTTGGTATTGAATGATGCTCTTGATGTAGTTGTAGCCGAAGGGATTGGTGAAGGGATCGGCGTTGGGCTTGGGGAGCCAGTGCACCAGCGCCACGCCGTTGGAATTGGCGTATGGCTGGGCATTATTGTTGGTGATCTGCGTTCCATTGGGGAGATAGTTGTCAGTGCTGCACATGGGCTCGATAGCGTTGGGATTGGGCAAGCCGTCAGGACGCGCGCCGCAAAGCTCGGCGTCGAGCGATTGAGCGCTGTAATCGCCCTCCCGTTCCGCCATGGTGGGCACCCAGGTCGAGATGGCCTCCTGGTTAGCCTCCGAGGCCTGGTTGTAGTACTCGGCGCCCACAAAGAAGAACAGCTTATCCCGGTTGCGATTGAAATCAGTAAAAGGCAAAAGCAGCGGGCCGCCGATATTCAAGCCGGGATAAAAATACCGGCCCAGCGGGCGGGATTGGCGCAGGTAGTTATCGTACCAGTCGTTGGAGTTCAGGTCCGTCGTCCGGAAGTCAAAATAGACTTGCCCGTGGTAGGTAGAGCCGCCCGTCTTACTTTCCGCCATGATCACCGCCGGCCCCTTGGCGTACTCGGCCCCGTAAGAGGAGCTGTCAGCAGTCACGGATTGGACCATGTTGACGTTGATCTCCTGCACCGTGCCGGAGTTGGTAGCAATATCGGTGAGCATCACGCCATCTTCGAGCGTTTCGATTCCGGTCACGCCGGCGCCATTGGCAGAGAAGGCGCCGGTGGGGCCGCTCAGGCCCACTTGCGCCGTGTCGTATCCGGGGCGGTTGAAGAGGCCCTGAGTGCCCGTGGACATGGCAAAGCCGGGCAACATGCGCACCAGCTCAGTGGCGTCACGGCCAACCAAGGTGAGAGTATTCAACTGCTTGGCGGTGATAATGTCGGATTGAGCCGCGGTATCGAGAGAGGCCAAGACATTTGAGCTCTGGGCCTCCACGGTCACCGCAGCCGTGGCCGCGCCCACCTTAAGGGCAATATCTGTAAAGTCGAGCGGGACCCCAGCGTGCACCGGAAAAGGCCGGGACTCCCAAGATGAGAAGTTGGGAGCGGTGACCTTAAAGCTGTAACTGGGGCCGGGAGTGAGGCCGGTGAAGACGAAGGCTCCCACCGAATTGCTGGTGGTGGTGTATTTGATTCCGTTCGCCAAGTCGGTCAAGACGACTTTAGCGCTGGGAATGGCGGCGCCCGTAGTATCCTTGATAACCCCGGACACTCTCCCCGCGGCCTGTCCAAACAGCACCGATGGCGCCACCAAGAGCATTGCGGCAAGCATCACCGGCAACGAGGCTTTTGGCCTGCTCCCTGAAAAGAACTTCATAATAGTCCCCCCCCGTCGGCTACGTTCCGTTTGCATTTGCGCCTGCTGGCTTCTAGCAGTCACAATCCAGTCGAGTCCCATCAAAGCCCGAACGCAGATGCGCACCCTTCAATGATGAAAGGAAATTCTGAGGCTTGATATCAAGGTCTGTCAAGGGGAATTTTTTCATGTTTTCCCTTGATGGGATCGGTACCGCACGTTCGCCCACATACATACCCCTCCATGCTTGGCGTCACACCGGCTGGACTGAGGCCGGGGGCTACACTTCCAACCCCGGCAGCATAACCTTCGGCGCTGCGCGGAAGACTTTGGCTGCTACTCATCAATGCCTGTCTACGGCTGGGCGGAGTTCCTCATCCGGTGAACAGCCGTGAGCGGCCTAAATTCGTATCCTACCCATGTAGCCACAAAGGCACCACGTTTGGCAAGAAAAAAAGCGTTTCAGTAACGATTTTCTTTGCGCACGTGCCCGGACGGGGCGGATGCCGGAACCGGCGCCTTGGATCCGAGGCCGGAAATGGAGGCATCTGAAATCAGAACGGGCTGTGCGCAGCCGCATCCGGCTCAGCGGGAAATGGTTTGCCATCAACGCACAAGCCGCGCACTTCCGGCTGGGAATCTGCCCAGACTCGCTGGATGGAACCGCGGGCCCGCGTTATGCGATGATTGCGATACCATTGGGGATTGAAGTGGATTAGGATAACTGACGCGAGATAAAACTGCGCCTTCGCAGCCGGGTATAAGGTGGACCACGCAGTGAGGGCGCCGGAGTCGAGGAGAATTATGAGAATAACTGGAGCGCGTGCGGCATTTTACCTGGGTGCGATGGTGAGCCTGTGGATGACAGCGTGCGGAGGCGGCGGGAGCGGGTCAAGCGGTGGAGGGCCGGTTACGCCCACGGTGATGGTGACGCCGGGTTCGCCGAGCATCACCACCGCGCAGAGCCTGACGGTAACCATCAGCGTGAGCGGGAGCAAGGGCACGCCCACCGGCACGGTGACGCTGAGCAGCGGCAGCTATGCTTCGGCCGCGACTGCACTGGTGAGCGGCAGCGCAACCATCAGCATTCCCGCCGGCAAGCTGGCGACCGGAACCGACATGCTGAGTGCGGCGTACACGCCGGATGCGGCCAGCTCTTCCACGTACACGAGCGCCACGGGAACGGGCTCCGTGACGGTAGCCGCCCCTGCCCTGATTACGCCTACGGTGACAGTGATGCCGGGATCGTCGAGCATTACCACAGCGCAAAGCCTGACGGTAACGGTGACGGTGAGCGGAGGCAGCGGCAACCCCACGCCTACCGGGTCGGTGACGTTGACCAGCGGCAGCTACGCCTCGGCCGCGACTGCGCTGGTGAGCGGCAGCGCAACCATCAGCATTCCCGCCGGCAAGCTGGCGACCGGAACCGACATGCTGAGCGCGGCGTACACGCCGGACACGGCCGGCTCGGCCACCTACACGAGCGCCACGGGAACAGGCTCCGTGACGGTAACCGCCCCTGCCCTGATTACGCCCACGGTCACGGTATCGCCGGGATCGCCGGGCATCAGCAGCACGCAGATTTTGGCGGTAACAGTGACGGTGAGCGGAGGCAGCGGCAACCTCACGCCTACCGGGTCGGTGACGCTGACCAGCGGCAGCTACACATCGGCCGCGACTGCGCTGGTGAGCGGCAGCGCGCAGGTTATGGTTCCTGCCGGCTCGCTAGCGGTCGGAGCCGATACGCTGACGGGCACGTACACGCCGGACGCCACGAGTTCATCCACCTATACCAGTGCATTTGGAACGGGATCGGTGACGGTAACCGGCGTCACGCCCACTGTCACAGTAACGCCGGGATCGTCGAGCGTCGCCGTGTCACAGCCCCTGACGGTAACGGTGACGGTGAACGGAGGCAGCGGGAATCCCACGCCCACAGGTTCGGTGACTCTCACCAGCGGCAGCTACACATCGTCCGCGGCCACGCTGAGCAGCGGCAGCGCGCAGATTGTGATTCCCGGCAGCTCGCTGGCGGCCGGGTCGGACACTTTGACGGCGAACTATAAGCCGGACGCAGCCAGTTCCAACACCTACACGAGCGCCTCCGGAACGGGATCCGTAACGGTGAACACGAGCGTGGCGGTCAATCAAACGGTCTCGAGCTCGGCGCCCGCGGTGACGAACCAGATCATGGGAGTGAACATGGCGGTTTGGTACGACTTTACAGATGGTGGCGCCTATACACCCAGCAACTCGCCGATCGTCAGCGCGTTCGAGAACACTGGTATCGTGGCGCTGCGCTGGCCGGGCGGCTCGACATCAGACGTTTATCACTGGGACGGCACCAGCGCGACGAATCCGGCGAACGGCGTGGCTCCTACGCCTTCGACGTGCTCCAGCGGTTATCAGAATTCGAACACCAACTACCTGAACTTCATTAAAGACCTCGAATATGCGGACACCTCGCTTCCCAATGGATACGACGTTGCGCTGACGGCCGACTACGGCTCCAACGCTGCGTGCAACGGCGGAGGCGAGCCGCAAGAGGCAGCCGACTGGGTGCAGTACGCCTACGCGAACGGCGGCAGGGTAAGCCACGTCACCGTCGGCAACGAGGAGTACGGAAGCTGGGAAGAAGACCTGCACTCGAGTCCGCACAATCCCACCACCTACGCCGATGCGGTAGCGGGAACCAGCGGCTATTACGATCTGATCAAAGCTCAGAGCTCCAGCACCCTGGTAGGCGTGGATGTGGACGCGGATGGCCAGGCGAATGGCTGGGACAACACGGTTCTCTCTAACGCCGTGGGATGCAACGGCGCCAGCGCGCCTTGCTACGACTTCGTTGAATACCATTTCTACCCGGAGCAGCCCGGCAGCGAGAGCGACACGTTCCTGGTCGACTCGGCGCCGCAGGAGCTGACCACCAACATCAATACGATCAAGAAGGAGCTGACCGCTGTGGGCGAGCCGAACATTCCCATTTACGTGGGCGAGATGGGTTCGGTCTCCAGCAACCCCGGCAAGCAGAGCATGTCGATTACCCAGGGCCTTTACGCCGGCCAGGTGCTAGGCGAGATGATGAACGACGGCGTTTCGCGCGCAACATGGTGGATCGGATTCGGCAACTGCAACGGCACTGCCGGCAACAATAGCAGCTCGCTTTACGGCTGGCAGAACTTCGGCGCCTACAACGTGTTCTCCGACGGACCCTCGGATACGGCCTGCACGCCCTGGGGCCCGATTGGCACCGTCTCGCCCACAGTAGCCGCCTTCCAGCTTTTCAGCCACGTGGCCGTGAGCGGGCAAAGCGTGCTCACCGCGAGCGTGGACGGCGACACCACCGACGTGCGCGCCTATGCAGCCACCAACCCCAACGGGACGGCGCTGGTTCTCTTCAATCTGAATGAGACAAAGGCGGAGGACGTGGTGGTAACGCTTTCGAACGAAAGCGGCTCCTCGTCAAGTGTTACGGAGTACACCTACGACAAGGAGATGTACGACTACACCAACACAAACTGTGCCGCCGACCTCGCCTGCACCTACGATTCGAACCACGACTACAGCACCGCCGAGTGGGTGAGTCCAACGACGACGGCGTTGGGCGCGCAAACGCTGCCGCTCACTGTCACGCTACAGCCGTGGAGCATGAACGTATTGATAATTAAATAGCGGGCGCAACTGCGGGCAGCTAAGCCCGCGCGCGAAGATGGGGTGGAGGATGAGCGGTCAAGGGCGGCGCGCGGCATTTTGGCTGTGCATTGCAGCAGTTGTTGGGGTGACGGGATGCGGAGGCGGAATCTCAAGTAGCCCGCCGCCATCGCAAGTCACGCCCACGGTGATGGTGACGCCGGGTTCGCCGAGCATCACCACCGCGCAGAGCCTGACGGTAACCATCAGCGTGAGCGGGAGCAAGGGCACGCCCACCGGCACGGTGACGCTGAGCAGCGGCAGCTATGCTTCGGCCGCGACTGCACTGGTGAGCGGCAGCGCAACCATCAGCATTCCCGCCGGCAAGCTGGCGACCGGAACCGACATGCTGAGTGCGGCGTACACGCCGGATGCGGCCAGCTCTTCCACGTACACGAGCGCCACGGGAACGGGCTCCGTGACGGTAGCCGCCCCTGCCCTGATTACGCCTACGGTGACAGTGATGCCGGGATCGTCGAGCATTACCACAGCGCAAAGCCTGACGGTAACGGTGACGGTGAGCGGAGGCAGCGGCAACCCCACGCCTACCGGGTCGGTGACGTTGACCAGCGGCAGCTATGCTTCGGCCGCGACTGCGCTGGTGAGCGGCAGCGCAACCATCAGCATTCCCGCCGGCAAGCTGGCGGCGGGAACCGACATGCTGAGTGCGGCGTACACGCCGGATGCGGCCAGCTCTTCCGTGTACACGAGCGCCACGGGAACGGGCTCCGTGACGGTAGCCGCCCCTGCCCTGATTACGCCCACGGTCACAGTGATGCCGGGATCGTCGAGCATCAGCAGCACGCAGATTTTGGCGGTAACAGTGACGGTGAGCGGAGGCAGCGGCAACCCCACGCCTACCGGGTCGGTGACGTTGACCAGCGGCAGCTACGCCTCAGCCGCGACTGCGCTGGTAAGCGGCAGCGCAACCATCAGCATCCCCGCCGGCAAGCTGGCGGCGGGAACCGACACGCTGAGTGCGGCGTACACGCCGGACACGGCCGGCTCAGCCACGTACACGAGCGCCACGGGAACGGGATCAGTAACGGTAACCGCGCCGGAGACGTATGTGCTGACCGTAGATTCGGCTGCGCCCGCGAGCGGGATCTCGATTGCGGCCAGCCCGGCCGACAACAATTCCAAGAACAGCGGAACCACACCGTTCACGCTCACCTACAATTCCGGCACCCAGGTGACGCTGACTGCGGCGCTCACGGTCGCTGGCTCGACCAGCAGTTATTCCTTTGTCTCCTGGAGCGGGTGTACCTCGACGAGCGGTTCAAGCGGCTCCATCTGCATGGTGACGGTCAACGGCAACACCACCGTGACAGCCAGCTACAACCAGACGGGAGTCACTTCCATCACCATAACCCCCGATAGCGCCACCGTCGGGACGCAGCAGGAGTTTACGGCCACGGTGAACGGCGCGGGCAGCTACAGCAAGTCGGTGACGTGGACGCTGAGCTGCCCTGCATGCGGCAGCCTGAGCGAGGGCGATTTTGCCTCAACCACATCCACTACGGCGCTTTACAACACGCCTTATCCGGCGCCGGCTTCGGTGGTCATCACCGCGACCAGCACCCAGGACACGGCGAAGAGCGCGAGCGTGACCGTAGCGCTGAACCCGCCGTCCACGACGGCCGGCCCGGCGCTGAGCGTGGACGTGAATACGCCCAATGAACCGAGCGAAAATCCGCACACGATCAGCCCCTATGTGTATGGCGTGAATGGATACCTTCTGGATGCGGCTTCAGAGGCAATCATCAACCCCGGAGTGGTGCGCTGGGGCGGGGATGACACCTCGCGCTACAACTACCAGAACGGGTGGAGCAACTCAGCCAGCGACTACTACTTCCTCAACGGCGACGGCGCCGCGGCCATGTTCCCCAACTCCACAAGCAGCACCAACTTCACGCAGTTCTTCCCATCCGTGGATGCGGCCGGCGCAGCGGCGCTGGGCACGGTGCCGGTTCTGGGGTGGGTGTCCAACGGCGACTCCGGCGCATGCAGCTTCACCGCGTCAGCGTACCCCGGCCAGGAGTCGTATGACCAGTACGAAAGCAGTTGCGGCGACGGCATTTACCCGGATGGAACCGGCGGCTGCACAAGCTCCGGCGGCTGCGACATTTACGGCAACAACACGATCGCCGCCATCACCAGCAATCCAGAGCCCCCGCCATGCACCTCCCCAACCTCGACCGATACCAATTGCACCCAGGCTCCCAGCCCCGGCTCGGTGACCGCAAGCTGGGCTGACGGCACCTGGTCGGGCGGCTGGGTGAACTCGATCGTGAGCAACTACGGCAATGGCGCGAGCGGCAAAGGCGTGGCCATCTGGGACCTGGACAACGAGCCAACGTGGTGGAGCGCGGTGCACCGCGACGTGCATCCCGATCCCTTCACTTATGACGAGGTGACAAACAACGATATCGGAACGGCGCTGGCCATCAAGACGGCCGACCCAACCGCGCTGGTGAGCGGGCCGGTGATCGACTACTGGTGGGCATATTTTTACTCCATGAAGGACATCTGGAGCGGATGGGCGTCCGGCCCTTGCTACCAGCCGTGGAGCAACCCTACCGACCGCGAGGCGCACGGCGGCGTGCCTTTGATCGAGTACTATCTCCAGCAATTCAACAACGATTCGCAGGCGTATGGAGTGCGGCTGCTGGATTACTTGGACATTCACGGGTATTTCGCGCCCGACTATCCAGCCGGGAGCGGGAATTCTGTGGCCTTTACCACTGCCGGCGATACGCAAGAGCAGGAGGCGCGCATGAACGGGACGCGCGTCTTCTGGGACCCTACTTACACCGATCCCAACTACCCGCAGCCGAACTACATCACCGACTCTAACTACACCGCAAGCTGCTCGCCGCCGGCGCAGGCGCCGGAGCTGATTCCCATGTTGCAAGCATGGGTCAACGGAACTGCGCCTCTCGGCAATCCCAACTACGATTATCCGGGCACGAAGACGTCCATCGACGAGTACAACTTCGGCGCGCTGGATTCGATCAACGGAGCGGTGGTGGAGGCCGACATTCTGGGCATCTTCGGCCGCCAGGGATTGGACATGAGCGCGCTCTGGCCTTCTGGTGCATACAACACAGAGGCGCCCGGCAATTACGCCTTCGCCATGTACCGGAATTACGACGGCAAGGACTCGACCTTCGGCAGCCAGTATCTGCAGGCCGTGAGCACAATATCGGGCGGCGGCGACGGGGAGGGTCAATTGGCGGTTTACGGCGCGCAGCGCAGCTCGGACGGCGCCCTTACGGTGATGGTGATCAACAAGACCTTTGGCCCGCTGACCTCAACCCTCAGCCTCCTGAATTTCACCGCTCCCAGCGGCACCACAGCGCAGGTTTACCAGTACTCGAACGCCAACCTGAACGCGATTGAGCCGCAACCGGCGGTGAGCGTCACGCCACCCTCCGGCAGCGGGACGACGAGCACGATCAGCAACTACACCTTCCCCGCGCAGTCGATCACCCTGTTTGTGGTTCCCGACTGATCCATACGCCGGTTGGGGCGTTCCGCCGGGCGGCCCGGCCGTCAGGCGCGCAGCGCGATGACAAGGATCATAAGGCCGCTGACCAGAATGGGGAACCATACCTGCGCCAGCCAGGGCACGGGGATGAGAAAGAGCACGTCGGGGCTGAGCAAAGAACCAGGCCAGCCGATGGCGATGCGCAGCCAAACGTAATAGAAGAGATCCCAAAAGGCAAACGTCCACAGGAATGCGGTCACCCGCTCGCGCCATCGTTGCCCCGCAAACCAAGCCACCGCGCCCAGCATGACCATGGTGGCCGCCTCGCGGAAAAACTCGATCTTCAATAAAAATTCCGGGACGGCGAACGCCTGATTACTGCGGGCAGGCAAAAGTCCGGCGGCGGCGCGGAGATAGACGACGACGGCCGCTTCCACAAAGCCGAAGGCGATGCCGAAAAGCGCGGCTGCAACGAGCCGTTTCCAACCCAGGCGCAGCTTGCCGTTGATCGATAGAAGGTAGGGAGCGCCGGGAGACAGGACGAGCAGGTTCACCCACCAGGGCCGGGCAAACAGCGCGAAATGCGGCATGAGCCGAGTGTACGCCGAAGCGCGCCAGCGCCGGAACACGCACGTTGGCCAGCGCAGGCGGCCGTCTGGCTACCAGTTGCGCCTACCAGTTGTGCATGGTGCCATCCTCCAGGCGGCAGACGGGCAGATAAGCGCGCTTATAAGGGAATTTTTCGGCGGCGGCTTCGTCGATCTCGACGCCGTGGCCGGGAGCTTCGCCGGGATGCATCATGCCATTCGCGTAGGTGTAGGCGTGGGGAAAGAATTCATCGGTCAGCGGCGCGTGAGGCATGTGCTCCTGAATGCCGAAGTTGGGAATGCTGAGATCGAAGTGCAGCGCCGCGCCCATGCCGATGGGCGACAGATCGGTGGGGCCGTGGCAGCCGGTGCGCACGCCGTAGAGGCCGGCGAAGCTGGCGATGCGGCGCAGGTGAGTGATGCCCCCGGCGTGGACCACGGAGGTGCGGATGTAATCGATGAGCTGCTCGGAGATCAGCCGCTGGCAGTCGAAGATGGAATTGAAGACCTCGCCCACAGCCAGGGGCGTGGTGGTGTGCTGGCGGATGAGGCGGAAGGCCTCCTGATTCTCGGCTGGCGTGGCGTCTTCCAGCCAGAAGAGGCGGTAGCCTTCAAGGCTTTTGCCCAAAGCTGCGGCTTCAATCGGCGTCAGGCGGTGGTGGGCGTCGTGGAGCAGCGCCAAGTCAAAACCAAAGCGGGCGCGCACGGCCTCCATCATCTCCGGGGCGAAGCGCATGTACTTGGGCGTAGACCAGGTTTCTTCGCGGGGCAAGCTGCTATCGGCGGGCTCGTAGGGCTGGGAGCCGTGCGGCACGCCATACACATCGGGAACGCCAGGCACGGCGGCCTGCACGCGGATGGCCTTGTAGCCCAGTTCGATGTGATGAGCAACCGAATCGAGAAGGCCGTCGAGCGAGTGGCCGTTGGCGTGGGCATAGACGGTGACGCCCTCGCGGCAGCGCCCGCCCAGAAGCTGGTAGAGGGGCATTCCGGCGCGCTTGGCTTTCAGGTCCCACAGGGCCACATCCACGGCGGCGATGGCGGCCATCGTGACCGGGCCGCGCCGCCAGTAGGCGCCGCGGTAGAGGTACTGCCAAGTGTCCTCGATGCGCTCCGCATCGCGGCCGATAAGGCAAGGGGCAACGTGGTCGCGGAGATAAGCGGCGACGGCCAGCTCGCGGCCGTTCAGGGTGCCGTCTCCGAGGCCGTAGAGGCCATCCGAGGTGGTGATCTTGAGGGTGACAAAGTTTCGCGCCGGGCAGGCGACAATCACCTTGGCGTCAACAATCTTCGACTCCGCCATAAGCGTGCGATCTCCCTCCGTGCTTACGGTTTGGCTTGCGCGGCGATGGCCGCGGCTGGCGTGATTTCAATGTAATCGAACGGCGCAGGCTCGGGGCCATTCGGGACGCCGGTCAGCCGCAGCGTGTCGCCGCGATCGAGCGCGACGTTATTTACCGTTTCCCGTGTGGAAGTAGCTCCGCTCATGGTGAGTCCGGGCAGGTGTGCGCCGGCAGCCCACGTGTCGATGGTGTGGCCGTTGACCTGAAGCGTAAAGCGCGAGACCCCCATGAAGTAGTCGTAGTATTGCACCACCACGTTGTACCACCCGGAGGGTTTATTCCACACCAGTGAGGCCGAGCAGGAGGCATGGCCGGCGCACTCCACAGCCTTGCCGCTCATGGCCGTTTCCCAGGGATGAACGGCGACCGGAGTATAGCCGTCCAGGGTCAGGCCGGTGGCCGCGAAGCGGTTGGGATAATGGCCGACGCGATGAAGAGCGTCCGGGATCCCGGACACCCGCGCAAAGTAGCGGGTGATGGCGTCGCGCCAGACGATAGCCGCACCGGCCTGGTACTCCAGCTGCTTCAGCACCTCGTGGTAAATGCCGCCGGGCACCATGCCGTGCAGTGACTTCCACGCCGGAACCTGCGCCGCCGCAGCCTTCGCCCCCCAATAGTGCGAGTTGTAGATGTACTGGATGACGGTTTGGCCGGAATGAAGGCGATACGTCCAGGGGACATGGTGCATGAAGAGGAGCAGGTCGTCGGGGCAGGTCTTGAGGGATTCGTATTCGGCGGCCATCGGCGGCGGATATTGGCCGACGAAGCCCGTGCCCGTGGCCACGGTGCGATCCATGCCCACGCCCTCGCGGGTGGCGCGAATCCACTGGCCCCAGCCGTTGCGTTCGGCCGATTGCGGATCAGGGCCGTAGTGCGAACCGAGAATGTCAGTCAGCGTGCCCAGCCCCAGCGGGCCGGTGTAACTCTCGTAGATGTGCCAGGAGTTCATTTGCAGTTTGTTGACGACCGCGCGCACGGTGGGGTTGTTGCCCAGCGTAAGCCGCGTCCACTCATCGGATATGGCGGCGGAGGTGAGGGTGGGGTTCCAGGCCAGCCTGCCAAAGGCGTAAAGGTTCAGGAGCGACAAGGGATTGCCGAGCCAGCGGTCTGTGCCCACGTTGGCCACGCCTACAAAACCACCCAGGGTGTGATGAAAGTCCTGGACGGAGCGGCCGGAGATCAGATCGCGCACCGGCAGCGGCGGCGCGCTCAAGGACGAGCGCATGTCGGTGTCGAGGATCGTCTTCCAGAGCGGAGCCAGATAGACGAGGTGCCGCTGCTGGCCGGTGTACTCCTGGGCAACCTCCAGCTCAATGGCCTCATTGGTGTGGTGCAGCCCGGCAAATAAGGGCTGCGCGGGCTCGCGGACCTGAAAGTCGATGGGGCCGTACTTGATCTGCACGATGACGTTGGAGTCGAAATCGCCGTCCAGGGGATGAAAGATGTCGTAGGCGGCTTTGGCGCGGTCGGCCTTGGGATCGCGCCAGTTGAGGTGGTTGTTGTAGACGAAGGCGCGATAGAGAAGGATTCCGCCGTGCGGTGCCAGATCGCGGGCCAGCATGTTGGCGGCGACGGCCGGAGAGCGGCCGTACTTTGACGGTCCCGGCTGGCCCTCCGAGTCGGCCTTGACGACGATGCCGCCAAAATCGGGAATTTGCTGATAGATGG
>JAJYZC010000046.1 GCA_021800255.1 Acidobacteriota bacterium | reverse complement strand
CGGTCACGCGCTCCACACTGCGAACGCTCATGCCCTCAAGCAAGAGGCGCAATACGCTCTCGGCCTTGTCGAGGGGCAAGCGCATTTCGTCCAGCGGACGCTGATGATCTTCGGTGTAGGTTTTATTGCATTGATGGCAGCGGAACCTCTGTAGGCCATTTCTATGCTTTCCGAAACGTTTGCACTGAATTTTGCAGTTGTGGCAGGTCATGGTTTTTTCCTTGAAACCACAACCTGTTTGCCGGATAATGACTTTGCGGGTTCATCGCGGCGCAAGCTGTGGTGGATTCTGGCCCCGGTCGGCGTTGACGCGCTGGCCGGGGTTTTTTATTGCACAAGATTATACTTACTCGGGCATGAAGTCAAGACAAATATCTGCTCGGGCAAGTATTGACTTTACTCGCCCGAGCAAGTATCTTTGATCCTATGAAGAAGCCAGTATCGGATGCGGCGCGCCAGTTGTCGCTTCTTGGGGCGACTAAAGGCGGCGAGGCAAGAGCAAAGAAGCTGTCTGCTGAACGGCGGCGCGAGATCGCCCGAGCGGCCATTCAGGCAAGGTGGGAGAAAGCTGGCAAAGCACCGCTTCCCCTTGCCACTCACAAAGGAAATTTCAAAGAGGACTTCGGAATTGACGTTGATTGCTACGTCCTAAATGACGAAGCGCACACAGCCGTCATTAGTCAGCGTGGAATGGGAGCCGCGCTTGGATTAGGAGAGGGCGGGAGCAAATTGCCTCGTTTCGTAGAGGGCAAGACAATCTCTAATTACGTCGGGCCGGAACTCCGCGAAAAATTGAATAAACCCGTTATTTTTCAAGCCCAAGTCGGCGGGCCGGAGACTCTGACCAGGGTGCATGGCTACGACGTGACGATCTTGATTGATTTGTGCAAGTCAATCACAGCCGCAGAAGCCGACAAGAAGCTGCTCCCCAATCAATGGAACTTGGCCACGCAGGCGCACATTATCCAGAGCGCATCTGCAAAAGCTGGAATCAAGGGACTCGTCTACGCACTCGCGGGATACGATGCCACCAAAGAGCAAATTATCGCTTCGTTCAAGTTCTACGTGCGGGAAGAAGCGCGCGAGTACGAAAGGGAATTTCCAGAGCAGCTATACAAAGAGTGGTATCGACTATATGAGATTCCCGAACCCGACAAAAATCGCCCGTGGAAGTTCAAGCACCTAACCGTAGAACAGGTTTATTGGCCGTTGGCAAGAAGCAGCGGAAGAGTTCTCCAGTTAGTGCAAGCGCAACGCGAAATTGCACAAAAGCGATACAAGAAACTTCATCAATTTCTCTCTGATATAGGGGTGAAGGCCCTGCGGAATCAGCTAGGACAGCTTCTCGGCGTCGCCCGCATCTCCAAAACGAAACATGATTACGAAGGATATGTGAAAGAGCTTTTCGGTCAACAGATCGAGATGCATTTTCCCGACAAAACCGAAGGTATGAAGTCGTGAGCGGCTGGCGGCCTTACCTCTCAAGGCCGCCACCATAGCAACGCAGTGATAGGACACTACCGCATTTTGAGCCGCGGAGCCTGTCCATGAGAAACTGGATAAGCAACCGTTCTTCGGCGCGGCCGCGATCCGGCGCGCTCGACCCCGATGCAACTTAGGCTGAGGCAGCCGCTCGCAGCCGGGCGTGGAGGGACGGACATGCGGCTGCAACCGGGTTCAGGAAATCGAAGCCGAAAAAATCAAAGAAGCAAATGATCAGCGTAAACAACCTAACCATGCGCTACGGCGCCAAGGTGCTCTTCGAAGACGTGACCACGAGCTTTACGCCCGGCCGCCGCTACGGACTGACGGGGCCGAACGGCGCGGGCAAGACCACGTTTATGAAGATTCTGGCCGGGGATCTGGAGCCGCAGCAAGGCTCGGTGGTGCGGCCGCGCAAGTGCGGCGTGCTGCGCCAGGATCAGTTTGCCTTTGACGCCTATCGCGTGATCGATACCGTGATCATGGGCAACAAGCCGCTGTGGGCGGCTCTGGAAGAACGCGACCGCATTTACGCCAAGGCGGAGATGACCGACGAGGACGGCATGAGGCTGGGCGAGCTGGAGGGCGTGATTGGCGATGAGGACGGCTATACGGCCGAATCAGGCGCGGCGGTGCTGCTGGACGGACTTGACATTCCCGAACCGCTGCACGAGCGCAAGATGGCCGAGCTGCAGGGTGGTCAGAAGGTGCGCGTGCTGCTGGCGCAGGCCCTCTTTGGCAAGCCCGAGGCGCTGCTGCTGGATGAGCCCACGAATTACCTGGATCTCGAATCCATCCACTGGCTGCAGGACTTCCTGGTGAACTACGACGGCACGCTGATCGCCATTTCGCACGACCGGCACTTTCTGAATAGCGTCACCACGCACACCGCCGACATCGACTACCAGACCATCATTACCTACACCGGCGGTTACGACCAGATGGTGCTGGCCAAGACCCAGATTCGCGCGCGGCTGGAGGCTGAAAATGCGCAGCGCGAAAAGAAGATCGCGCAGCTCAACGACTTCATCGCGCGGTTTGCGGCGGGCACGCGGTCGAGCCAGGTAACCAGCCGGCGCAAGGAGGTCGAGCGTTTGCAGAGCAACGAGCTGGCTCGCTCCAACATCCAGCGGCCTTACATCCGCTTCGATCAGACGCGCCCCAGCGGCAAGCACGTGCTGGAGTGCAAGGATTTGACGAAATCCTACGGGGATTTGACGGTCATCAAAGGGTTCGCAGCTCATGTGCTGCGCGGAGAAAAAATCTGCCTGATGGGGCGCAATGGGGCCGGCAAAACCACGCTGCTCAAATGCCTGCTGGCCAACTACGCCGGTTTAGCGGATCCCGATTTTTCGCCCGAGGCAGGCTCCGCCGTCTGGGGTCATGAAGCCCAAGCCGGCTATTTTCCTCAGGACGTAGGGGCAATCATCGATTCCGGTATTGAGCGCGGCCTCACTGTGGCCGAGTGGCTGCACCGCTGGAAGCCCGAAGCTCACATGGAGGACATTCGCGGCATTCTGGGGCAGATGCTCTTCAGCGGCGAAGAAGGCGCGAAGCCCACTGCGGCCCTCTCGGGCGGTGAGCAGGCGCGGCTGGCTTTCTGCAAGCTGATCCTTACCAAACCCAACGTTCTCATCCTCGACGAGCCTACCAACCACCTCGACCTCGAGGCCATCAATGCGCTGAACATCGCCTTGCAACGCTACCAGGGCACGGTGCTGCTGGTTACCCATGACCATGACGTGATCGACGAAGTGGCCACGCGGTTGTGGGTCTTCCACAAGGGCGAGATTGAAGATTTCCAGGGTCCGTACGCAGAGTGGAAGGGGAAGCACAACTAAATCGAAATCGAATCATCTAGCGCGAAACAAGGGCCGCTCGCTCGGAGCAGCCCCAGCTTGTCACCCAACCCCTTCAAATCGGCGCCTTTTCAAAGGAAGTAATGAAATGGATTCCTGGGACCACCGTTCCCTGGAGCCGTTCATCGTTGGTGAGAAACAGATCGCACCCGGCAGTTGCCGCAGTAGCCAGTTGAATCGCATCCGGCGGCTTGACGGCACCTCCGATGCGAAGCCGCGCAAAGGCTTCTGCGGCTTGCTCGATAAATGGCAGCACCGTGATTCCGGGGCTTCGAAACAGCCGCCGATACTGGTGCGCCAACGCGAAGTCGCCTTTCGCTAACGGGGTCACAAGAACCTCTCCCAGGCTCATCACTGAGGTGAAGACTTCATCCCCGCGTGCCGAGAATGCGCGAAGCAGATACCGCGCTCGGGGAGACCGAGGGCTTGCGCCTTCAATCAAGTAAATGAAGAAATTCGTGTCCAGAAATATGCGGCTCATTCCCAACCTTCGCGCAACTTGCGCACAAATTCGTCAGGATCCACGTCTTTCCAATACTCCTTTCCAAGTCCTTCCAACGCGAAGAGCGACTCCAGCCACCGCTGCGGGTTCTGCGTGTCTTGATTTTGTGAGGGAGCAGAACCTGCCTCGGAGCTCGAACCATGAGTTGTGGCCTCGCCCCGGCTGTTTTCATATCGCTTCTTCGCCCATTCCAAAAGCGGCAGGTATTTCTCCGGGATTTCTCCAGCCTCCGGGAAGATCTTCCCTGTCCGTTCCGGATGCACCTCGTCGCCGGGCAGCAAGAGCCGCCGTGTATGCTTGCCCGTAGCGAACAACATGCGGTGCTTGGCGGGGTTTGGCTGCCGGTTGGCCACGCAATGCTGAGAAGCATGAACATTTATCCCAGAGCGCAATGTGCCGGTCATGTTTTCGCGCGCAACCGTGGCTACTATCTCCGGGATCGTGAAATCCGCCCGTTCCGGCTGCTCTTGATGGAGAAGCGCAGTAGCTAGAAACACTTCCGCCGCGCAACCTACTTCAATCGATTCCGCAAGAGCGATCATACTACCCTCCTCATTGATAAATTATACATCAAAGTCAAAATTTTGTGTCAATAAGCTAATGATAAAATATGATTCTCTCATATTTTTTCTCATAGATAGACGTAAATACCTTCCTGCGGGCGACTAAGCTGCTACCCTGGAAGCATGAAGTTTGGAGTTTTGGTCTTTCCCGGCTCCAACTGCGACCACGACACCTACAACGTGATCGCCGAGGTTGCGCGCCAGCCGGTCACTTTTCTCTGGCACGACTCCGAGGATTTGCAAGGCGTGGATGCGATCCTGGTCCCGGGCGGCTTTGCCTACGGCGATTACCTGCGCACCGGGGCTATTGCGCGGTTTTCACCGGTGATGCAGTCGGTAAAGAAGTTTGCCGCCATCGGCGGGCTGGTGTTGGGCATCTGCAACGGCTTTCAGATTCTCACCGAAGCGGGATTGCTGCCCGGCGCGCTGATGCGCAACGCGGGGCTCAAGTACATCTGCAAGCAGGTCGATTTGCGCGTGGAAACTGCGCACAGCCCCTTTACCCACGGCCTGGCCAAGGGTGAGGTATTGCAGATGCCAATCGGGCACATGGAGGGGAACTACTTCTGCACGCCCGATGTGCTGCGCCGCCTGGAGGCCGAGGACCGCATTGCCTTCCGCTACGCGACGCCCGCAGGAGAAATCACCACGGAGGCCAATCCTAACGGCTCGCTGAGCAACATCGCGGGGATTTTGAATGAAGGTCGGAATGTTCTGGGGATGATGCCGCATCCTGACCGCTCGAGCGAGGCTGTGCTGGGATCGGCCGACGGTGCGAAGATCTTTGCTTCCATGGTAGAAGCCTTAAGTACGGTTTAGGAATCGTGCAAGCTGGACGATGTATAAGGGGCCCGAATGACCCTGGCTAATGCTCATCCTTGCCGGGCCGCAGCATGAGGGCGCGGATGGCTTCGCGGGGGTCTTTGCCTTCGTTGAGGATAAATTCCATCTGCTCGGTGATGGGCATTTCGACGCCGTGCTTGCGGGCCAGTCCCAGGGCGGCGCGGGTGGTGAGGACGCCTTCCGCTACTTTGCCCCCGAGCGACTCCAAAATCTCAGGCAGTTTGCGGCCCTGACCGAGGGCTTGGCCGACGGTGCGGTTGCGGCTCAAGCTGCCGGTGCAGGTGAGCACAACGTCACCCACGCCAGAGAGTCCGGCGAGGGTTTCGCGGCGCGCGCCGCAGGCCACCGCCAGCCGGGTGATCTCGGCGATGCCGCGAGTGATGAGCGCAGCGGAGGAGTTGTGGCCGAGACCGATTCCGGCGGCGATGCCGGAGGCGATGGCGATGATGTTCTTGAGCGCGCCTCCCAACTCGACTCCGGTTACGTCTGTCGAGGTGTAGAGGCGGAGGTTCTCAGAGGAAAACTCACGCTGGATGCGCGCGGCCACGGACCGCTCGCGATAGGCGACCGTGAGCGCGGTGGGCTGGCCCTGGGCGACTTCGAGGGCGAAGCTGGGACCGGAGAGGGCGCCAATGGCAGGAACTGAGGAACCAGGGACTAGGGATTGAGGGACCAAAGCGGCTGAGGATGGGAGGGAATCCGCGATGACTTCGGTCATGCGCAGGAAGGTGCGGTCTTCAACGCCCTTGGTGGCGCTGAGGACAATCTGGCCAGCGTGGAGATGCGGACCGAGGCGCGCAAAAGCGGAGCGCAGGAACTCTGAGGGGATGACGGACACCACGATCTCGGCCTGGGCTACCGCCGCGGAGTCCCCGGTGACGGCGACCTGGGCGGGGATGGGAAAACCGGGAAGAAACTGCGTGTTTTCACCGGCGCTGAGGATCTCCTGAGCAAACTCTGGGCTGTGCGCCCACAGTGAAACCTGGTGACCACCGCGGCGGTGGAGGGTGAGAGCGAGCGCGGTGCCCCACGCGCCTGAACCTAAGACAAAGATGCGGCTCATGCGGGTTGCTTGACTCCGAAGCGGGATTCCGTGCCCGCGAAGAGGCGGCGGATGTTCTGGTGATGCTTAAGGATGATGAGCAGGGCGACGGTGATCTCGACAGCGGTAAAGAACGCCGGGCGGGCTCCCCGCACTAAAAACCACGCAAAGACGGGAAAACTGGCCGCGCCGAGTATGGACGCCACGGAGACGTAGCGGCTGACAGCGAGTACGAAAAAGAAGATTGTGATCGCGGCCAGCGCGGCCCAGGGAGCGGCGACCAGAAAGACGCCAAATCCGGTGGCTACGCCTTTGCCGCCCCGAAAACGGAGCCAAACAGGAAACATGTGGCCCAGGACCGCGCAAAGGGCAGCCAGGGCTTCGCAATTACGCCGGGGAAAGGTGGAAGCGATGAGAGCGCCATGCACCAGGAAGGTCCAGGCCAGAGCGCCCAGCCAGACGGCAGCACAGCCCTTGAGCATGTCGAGCAGAAACGTGACCGCGCCCAGGCCCTTGCCGCCGGTGCGCAAGACGTTGGTAGCGCCGATGTTGCCGCTGCCCACCGAACGGATGTCCTGATGGCGGAAGAGGCGGACCAAGAGGTATCCGGCAGGGATGGACCCCAGTAGGTATGCGGCGGCCGCAATAAGGAGGCTAGTGAGCGGCATAACGAGAGAGAGTGTAGCAGGTAAGGCGGCCTGTTGCAGCGCGGCGATACGTTGCGTTAGGGCAAAGGCATGAGCTGATCCTTGAAAGTTCGCTCGGCCCCGGCGGAGCGGGAACTCTTCATTCGTGGCTTTGCCCCGATTTCGCCCTCTGCGGCGGTGCGGGCAGGAACCAAGATGTTCACGGAATCAAGCTGAGTATATGACGCGGGCAAGCCTCTGCCTACACTCAAGTCAGAATGGCCAGTATAGCCCCAACGCCGACCTCGAGTTACCGCGGACGGCTTGCGCCCTCGCCCACCGGCTATCTGCACGTGGGGCACGCGCGCACCTTCTGGACGGCCTGGCAGCGGGCGCGTGAGGCGGGCGGCGCGCTGGTGATGCGCATGGAGGATCTGGACCAGGAGCGCAGCAAGCCCATCTACGCCGCGGCCGCACTCGAAGACTTGCGCTGGCTCGGAATCCGCTGGCAGGAGGGCCCGGACCGGGGAGGGCCGTTTGCGCCCTATGTGCAAAGCAAGCGCCGCGACCTTTACCTGGCGGCCTGGCGCAGGCTGCTGCGCCGCGGCTATCTCTTCCCCTGCCGCTGCTCGCGCAAAGACCTGGAATCCGCCGTAGGCGCGCCTCATGAGCGCATACAGACGGCGCAGGGCGGCGGCAAGTTCGACGCCATGGACGACGAGCCGATCTATCCCGGCACCTGCCGCCACCTGCAAGGCCACGTTCCGCAACTGCCCGGTCCCACCTCCGCTGAACTTGAGTCGCCGGCCGGCAGCAACTGGCGGTTCCGCGTGCCCGACGGCGAGGCGGTGGAGTTCGTGGACCAAAACCTGGGTCCGCAGCGATTTGTCGCCGGCGTGGACTTCGGCGACTTTGTGGTCTGGCGGCGCGACGGCAACCCGGGGTCCCCACGGACGGGTTTTCGTCCGTGGGGCGGTGGTGTGCCCAGTTACCAGCTTGCCTGCGTGGTGGACGATGCGGCCATGGGCATTACCGAAGTGGTGCGCGGCGCTGACTTGCTGAAGTCCACCGCGCGGCAGATTTTGCTGAACCGCGCCTTAGGCTACAGAGACCCCGCCTGGTACCATTGCCGGCTGGTGGTGGACCACAACGGCCGCCGCCTGGCCAAGCGCCACGACGCGCTCAGCCTGCGCGCCCTGCGCGAGCGCGGACTGACGCCCATGAACATTCTGGCCGCTGAGCTGCCGGTGGAGGCTTAAGGCCCGCCTTCCCTCACCTGTGGCGGATGAACGACCCGTTGTGCAGCTCGGCCATGGCTTGGCGCAGCTCTTCCTGGGTGTTCATCACAATCGGGCCGTACCACGCCACCGGCTCTTCAAGCGGCTTGCCGCTGACGAGCAGGAAGCGAATCCCCTCCGGCCCCGCCTGCACCACAATCTCGTCGCCGCGGTCGAAGAGCACCAGCGAGTGGTTTTTGGCGTCGTAGACTGGCTCGACGTTCGGATCGACGGCCGATTCCGTGAGCACGGCCTGCGGCGCCGAAGCGTCGCGGAAGGTTCCCGCGCCGGCGAAGACGTAAGCGAAGGCGTTGCGCGTAGTCTCCACTTGGATGCGACGGCGCTTGAGGGGCGGGACGGAGATGTCCACATAGCGCGGGTCGGCGGCCACGCCCTCGACCGGCCCCGTCTTGCCCCAGAACGTGCCGCAGATGATGCGCGCCCGCGTGCCGTCGTCCTCGATCACCTCGGGGATGGCGGAAGATGGAATGTCCTGGTAGCGCGGCGCGGTCATCTTGAGCGCGGCGGGCAGGTTGGCCCAGAGCTGAAAGCCGTGCATGCGGCCGCTGGGGTCGCCCTTGGGCATCTCCTGGTGCAGGATGCCGCTGCCCGCGGTCATCCACTGCACGTCGCCGGCCCTCATGCGCCCCTTGTTGCCCAGGCTGTCGCCGTGCTCGACCTCGCCCGCCAGCACGTAAGTGATGGTCTCGATGCCGCGGTGCGGATGCCACGGGAAGCCGGCGATGTAATCAGCCGGATTCTCGTTGCGGAAATCGTCGAGCAGCAGAAAGGGATCGAACTCCTTGGTTTTGCCGAAGCCGAAGGCGCGCTGGAGCTTGACGCCGGCGCCTTCGAGGGTAGCTTTGGTGGAAAGAACTTCTTTGACCGCGCGCAGTGACATGGCGGCGACCTCCTTGGTTTGGGGGAAGAGTGTTCACTAACCGATAACTATCGGATGCCGGAGGGATGCATGGGATTCAGTCCGTGGCAATGGTGAAGCAGGCGCCAAGGGACCGAGAACTGGATGCTGGTCGCCAGCAACGGCGGATCGCCGGTCCGTGTGCGGAGCTCTGAAGCCTGGCCCCTGATCCTGTTCTTACTGCGCCTGGATAAACTCTACGTCGAGCGAGATGGCGACCTCCTCGCCGACCATCACGCCGCCGGTCTCAAGCGCAGAGTTCCACGTGAGTCCGAAGTCCTTGCGGTTGATCTTGGCGGCGGCTGAGAGCCCCACGCGCAGGTTGCCCCAGGGGTCTTTGGCGGGCTCGGTCGGGCCCTCGACGGCAAAGGTCACTGCCTTGGTCACGCCATGGAGGGTGAGATCGCCGGTCACGGCAAGCTCGCCCTCGCCGGTTCGCTTGACGGCTGTGGATTTGAAGCTCATGGCCGGGAACCGCTCGGCGTCGAAGAAGTCGGCGCTTTTCAGATGGCCGTCGCGCTGCGCGTCGCCGGTACTCAGGCCGGCCACGGGAATTGTGGCCTCGACGCTGGAGCGGGCGATGTTGCTTGCATCCAGTTGCAGCGCGCCGCTGAGGCCGCTAAAGCTGCCTTTCACGTTGGAGATCATCATGTGCTTAACCTTGAACTCGGCGGCGGAGTGGGCCGGATCGAGCTTCCAGGCGGTCAGGGGGGCGTTGGTTAGGGTCATAGGGAGCAGCTCCTTTCACATTTATAGATGCGCGGGCAAGATATTCGTTGCAACAACTATTTTCCTCATAGCGCAGGCCGATCCAATCCGGGCGCGCCCGCTGCTGCGGCCGGCGAAGCTGCGATTCCCAAAAATTACTCCAGCAACTCGGCATAGATGGCGTTGTTGCCGGTGCGCAGGTCGCGGCCATAGGAGAACACCAGCCCGCTCCCGAAGACGCGGAGCTTAAGGAGCGCCCCGGTGTCGAAGAGCCACTTGTGCGAGCCGAGATCTGTTCCAGGGTCAGCGATTCTGCCGGTGTCAAAAACGGGGCCGATCTGCACCTTCACCAACCCCAGGCTGTACACATTCTTGTCCATCTCCCAGTTTTCCAGGAAGTATTCGCGGCCCAGCGGCGCGCTTCCCTTTCGCCCGTCGCGTGTGCCGATGTGGGCGACCATGGGCAGATCGTTATCCCGCTCCAGCCCCAGGATGAAAAGCTCGTCAAAGGGCGGCTGACCGAAGGCTCTCCCCGCCCACAGCTTCTGCGTCATTTCGTAATTATCCCCCTCGGCCTGGGGAAACCAGAGCCAGCTCATGACGCCCGTCACTTTCTCGAAGGACTGAGATGGCCGCGACCACAGGCGCGCCGCCGCAGACGCGGTTTCCCCATCCATCGTGAAACGCCGTTCGGGAACGCGCCACAGCACCGCCCCGAAATGCGCCTGCTCCTTGAGCTGGTACCCCTTAGCCAGCATCTGGGGCGTGAGCACGGCGCCGGGGACAGCGTTGCGGAAATCGCGATGCGAAGCCTCAACGCCGGCCAGCCACCAAACGCGCCCGCTCCCGTGAAAGGCAAGATCAGAGGCCGCCATCTCGTGGCGCATATTGAAGCTGGCCAGCACCGGGGCCGGCCCGGCTGAGCCGTTCCGAATCGCCCAGTTCTCGTCGCGCAGATCGCTCGTCAACTCCCAGCGGTACTGGGCGCCATGCTCGAAGGGACCCGAGAACTGGACAAAGATGCGCCGCTTTTGCGCGTCCCAGCGCAAGAGAGAGACGAAATTGATCGCTTGGCGGCGAAAATCATAGAAGCCGGGGTTGACTTCCTGAAACCCCAGGCCGCGTAGAGACAAAAACAGCGACTCCAACCTGCCGCCGCCAAAACCGTTCCATTCGTCGTTGCGGAAGACGGCATCGAACTTGCCGTCTTTCTTTGCCTGAAGGTCCAACTGATACTGCGGGAAGATTCCCAATGCGCGAAGGCGCGCCTGTGTAGCGTAGAGCTGCGGCAGCCGCAGCGTGGCGGCGGGCGAGAATGCGAAGGCATGATCGAGCAGCGCGGGGGAGACGCGCGGCGTGGGCTCGTCGCGCACCTCCGCGATCATAGGTTTTCCTATGCGGTTCCAATACTTGAGCGCAGCGGGAAGATTGTCCTCAAGAAAATACACTGTGCCCAAAAAATCGCTGGCGTAAGCGGCGTTGGGCTCGTGCCGGATAGCCTGGCGCATGAGGTGCGCAGCCTGAGAATACTTTTTCCGCTCGAAGGCGATCCCCGCCAGCTCCTCTGGAAACCGCGGATCAGCGGGAGCCAGCTTCCGTCCCTGCTTCAGCGCGTTCTCCGCTTCCGTCCAGCGTCCCAACCGCGCCAGCGCCAGCCCATCATAAAAATCCATCGTGGCCGAGCGCGCCTTGACGGCCGCAAGCAACTGCACAATCTGCGGCCATTGCCCCTGGTTAGCCAGCTTTTGGAGCTGTTGCCGGGAGGGAGCCTGCTGCGCAGCCTTCTGTGCGCTCAGGCTCAGGCAGGCGCTGACAAGAACGCACGTAATGCCCCAGCGCAGCAGAGTTGCGAGCCAGCGGATACGGCGTTTGCATCCGGTGGTTTCCGGCATTTGAAGAGCGGTGGATGCACTGATCGATGTCCCGTATCGGTCACACATAAGATGGAGCCGTTGCACTCTTTCACACCATCCCCAATCGAGCGCGGGATGACGGGATTGGCATCAGTGTGCTGTTGTCCGGGGCACGGCCAGCAGGGTCCAGTGCTGAGTGGCTTGCCACTCGCGTTCGAATCTAGACCGCTCCACTTTGAGGAGCTTGCGCTGGGCGGGATCATTCAGCAGCACGAGTCGCTCTGGGTCATCCACTCCGGCCACTATCACGTAATGAAAGGACCGGCTGCCGTCCGGTTTCAGCGCCACGATCAACGGCCGGCCCTCTTCGAGTTCACGCTCCAAATCGGCCCAGCGGCCCGCAAACGCAAACGTCCGATAGCCATTCTGCCGCAAGTATCTCACCATGGACGGTGCATAGATTCCATGCGCCGTCTTCGAGTACAAGGCGCGCAGAATATGCGCCGGCTTAGCGTTCGAGCCCGCAGGCTGGCCCTCCTTCCGCTGCCAGTACTCCATCACCATGGCCAGGCTGGCCGCGCCGCAGCCATTCTTCTGCTGCTTCACGAACGGAACGTCGACCCAGAGGTTGACGGCGCCGGCCGCGTAGGCGGCGCCGCACAGCTCCAGCATCAGCGCGCCGATGAGCAAGACGCGGCGTTGCATCGGAACCTCTCTCAGTGCACCGCAACGATGATCAGGATGAGAGCCAGCATGGCAACCATAATCACCAACAGATCATGGTTGTCGATATTGCCTGCTGCAAAGCCGGCCTGCGTCTTGCTGGCCTTAGACGCCAGTTGCGCCAGCTCCTGATCGCTGAGGCTGGCAACTGCCCTCTTCACTTCTTGGGGATTTACGTGCGCCGTCTTCATCGCTTTCTTGGCTTGTGCGGAGGACAGAAATCCGTTCAAAGTATCCAGGTTTTTCTGCCTGGCCTGCGAGGTGTCAATCGTGGCCTTTTGCAGTTCCGATGGGCTCACTACATGAGGAGAAGTTTCAGCCAGCAGACCGCGGGGAACAGCAAATGCTGTAACCAGAGCGGCAGCCGCCGAAGCGCGGGCGATTCGCCAGGGGTGGATATGCATGATCTGCAACCTCCAGTGAAAGTAGGAGCGAGTGAGCACAGTCCCCCTTTCCCGCTCCAAAGAGCGGGAAGCAGGCCCAAACCTCTCCCATACTATGAAGCTATGGAGCCTGTACGGGATGCCCGGCGGCAGAATGTCCGGTTCCGGAGTACGCACCCAACGCCTCAGGTAACATCCTCTTAGCGATGTTCGTGCTACATGCGCCTTGATGAGGATCTATGGACCCGCGTGACGCCATGAGCCCGGAAGAGATCGAGACTCTGAGCCGGGCCTTCAGCGAGCAACTGCTGGCCTGCCTGGACGAGTGCGCGCGGGGACGGCGCGGGCTTTTCTCGTCTATCGTGAACGCAGATGAAGAAGACAGCAGTTGGCCCGAGGCTGCGCGCCTGCGGGAACTGGCCGTGGCGCTGCAAGGACTTCTCGCGCAGCAGGGAGAAAGAAACGCGCTGTGTGACGAGTTTCTCGACCTGTGCACAATCCATGGAGAAAGCCATCCCGGAGAGCGAAGGCTGGCGCGGACCTTTCTGGAGCGGATTGAACGGGGTGAAGTGGGAAGATCCGAAGAGGAGAGAAAGCTGTGGTGATCCGGCACGCATTTTCGGCGCAGGCCGCGCTTACGCCGCGAGGGAGCGCGGCAGAAGGGCCGGCTCACCAATTCGTGATGGGAATGCGATAGGGAAACTTCGAACGCCAACCATTTTCAGGCTCTGTCCGCCGAAGCTGGCGGCGGCTCATGTGGCCGTGGGCCGCCGTATCTTGCGATTTTCGTCTACCAGCGCAGGCCAATCGTGATGGGAATCAACCTGGTGCCCGCGCCTACGCTCGTCGTTCCCAGCCCGTTCGGTTCGGTGGTCACCGCCGGCGACAACACATCCAGATAACGGGCTTCGACAAAAACTCCCATCTTGCCCGGCCCGTACATGCCGCCGAAACGGTGCAGATAACCGCCGCCGATATTAAATCCGCCCTGGTTCGACGAGAAATGACCAATCACCTGGTTTGCGTATCCCACGCCGCAATAATAATAGAACGAGCAGAACTCCGTGGGCTGGGGGCTGGTGAAGTCGGTGACCTTGCGGTAGAAGCCGCCGCCTCCCGTAGCATAGAGATCGTTGCTGTCGCTGGGGAAGAAATAGTAAACCGGATCAAGGGTAAAAGACCAGATGTGGGCATGGCCGCCCTGTGCGCCGGTTTCGGCAATAATGGCGCCTGGCAGCTTGTCGTCGATGAACTGGTACTCGATGAGCGCGGCCAGATTCTTGGTGAAGTGCTTGCCGTAACCGATGACAAATTGCCCTCCCCAGGTGATGTACTTCGTTCCGGGGGCAGGCTTGTTGACGGTGTCGCCGGTAGGCGCGTTGAAACCGCCGCCGAACTCGAGCGCATAGTTGCCGAACAGAGCGTGCTTCCAACCGCCGCCGCTCTCGCTCTGGCCCATCTGACCCGCAGCCGATGCCGGCGCAGAAGGCAATGCGCCCATGCCCGCCGGAGCAGAAAGCTTAGCAAGCTGAAGAGAGCTGGAATAGCCACTCGACGGGGACACCGCCGCACTGGATTGCCCGGAGGCGGGCTGGTTTTGTGAGGTTATGGACTGGGCGCTCGCCAAACCGGATGCGAAAGCTACCGCAGAGCCAACCAAGCAGGCGTGCTGCAATACTGTCATGCAACGGTGAAATGACATGCCGGAACCTCAAGAATCGGATTGTTTTAATACCCCTGAGACTGCACTTGTTAGTTTAGACACGAATTGTGCCTAGAGGTTGCTTGTGTAAATTGAAATCACAAGGGCCGGATCCCACTCTACGCCTTTCAGGCAATACCTTGATGCGGCGGTCCGCTCAGCCCTGAATATCGAACTGCTCAGGATGCAGCGTGGGGTCGCTCTTGACCAGGATATTCTTGCCAATCAGTTCTTCGAATTCGCTGAGCCATGCGGCGTTGTTGGACTTGAGCACCTTAACCGTTTCTGGATTGACCCGCAGCGTCACTTCGGCACCCTCGATGTGCTTACGCATCTTGCGCAGCTCGACCCATATTTCATTGCAGACGGTGGTGGGGCTCTTGACCATGCCCGTGGCTTGACAGACGGGGCAGGGTACACTGAGCGTCCGCTCCAGCGACTGCTTGACCCGTTTGCGCGTGATGGCCACCAGCCCAAAGTCATTGAATTGAAGGACTTTAGTTGGCGCGCGGTCGCTCTTTAGGGCTTCTTCGAGGGCGGCCATCACCTTGTAGCGGTTCTTGCGCTCATCCATATCGATGAAGTCGATGACGATGATGCCGCCCAGGTCGCGGAGCCGAATCTGGCGGACGATCTCTGGTACGGCGTCGAGGTTGGTTTTGAGAATCGTATCCTCAAGCCGCGCCGACTTGCCCACGTATTTGCCGGTGTTGATGTCGATGGCGACCAGCGCCTCGGTTTGATTGATGACGATGGACCCGCCTGACTTGAGCCAGACCTTGGAGCGCAGCGCCTTGGAAATTTCGTCCTGAATGCCGAAATGTTCAAAGAGCGGCGTCTCCTTGGTGTAGAGCTTTACCCGCCGGACCAGAGAGGGCGAGAAGCGGTTGAGGAAGCGGACGACGCGCTCATAATCGGCTTCGGAATCCACCCAAATGTTGGAAAAGTTTGCGCTCACCTGATCGCGCAGGATGCGTTCAATCAGCGAGAGGTCGTGGTAGATGAGGGCCGGCGACTTGGAGGAATCAGAGCGCTGCTTGATGTCGTTCCAAAGGTTCATGAGGAAGCGCAGGTCAGCACGCAATTCTTCTTCAGAAGCGCCTTCGGCGGCGGTGCGGACAATGAAGCCGCCCGTGGCCTCGCCGCGCTCGCTCATCAAAATACGCTTGAGGCGCTGGCGCTCCTCGTCGGAGGGGATTTTGCGGCTGACGCCAATATGGTTGACCGTAGGCATGAAGACCAGGAAGCGGCCAGGCAGGGCGATGTGACTGGTGATGCGCGCGCCCTTCTTAGCGATTGGCTCTTTGGCGATCTGGACCAGAATCTCCTGGCCGGGCTTGAGCAGATCGCTGATGACGGGCAGATTCGTGGTCTGCATAGAGTGGCGCGAGGGCCTGCGGCGGTTGCTGATGGTCTGCCCCGCACGCCCACGGCGTCCACGGCTGACGCGGTCGCGGGCCGGCGCGGAGGCCTGGCCGTCAGTACGCTGTGACTCAGCGGCGGGCTCTTCTTCCTCATCCACCTCGTCCGCAAATGTTTCTTCCTCCTCGCCATTCCTGTCCGCGAGGTTCAACTGCATGCGGTGGTCGAGCTGGGCTTCCTGGAGCAGGTCGCCCAGATCGCCGGCGCGAATCTGGGTGGGAAGCGTCTCCTCTTCATAATCGTCCAGTTCGTGCTCCTCAGCCTTGTGATGACGATGGCGTGGAGGCGCTTCAACCTCGTCTCCTTCAATGACCTCCTCCTCAATCAGGCCGGCTCCGGGGGCGTAAGTCGAGGCGGCGGCTTTGGAAGATGACTTTGGCGCCGATGAGCCCGGTTCCTCTTCCTTCTTCTTTTTCTTACCGCTCAGCCCAAAGAAGCGAAAGCTGGCTGGGGGGATGGGGTCAACGCGGTGAGAGGCGGATGAGTCCGGCTCCGCTGCTGGAGCTTCGCCCGCCGCCGGCGCAGCTTCATAGAGGGACGCCGGCGTGGGTTCTCCGGCTTGCGTTGTGGATTCTTGCGGGTCAAGCCCGGTCCCGACGCCCTCGGAAAGGATTTGCTGCGGCTCAGAATTCACCGCGCTGGAGGGTTCGTTCTGGCGGCCACGATGCCGGGAAAGCGACTCTCCGGGCAGCAGTCCGCTGCCGTCCCAGGTGATGGGCGTCTCAATAAGCGTCGAAGGCCTGGAAAAGCTGGCGGACCGAGGCCGCTCCGGAGGCTCCTGTGGTGAATGGGCCGCGCCTCCATATTTAGAGAGCGATTCGCCGGGCAGGACAAAGGGAACCTGTGCCTGGGCTGGGTGCGGTGTTGGGCTGGGAACAGGCGCTTCGGCCGCATAGATCTCTGCGGCTACCTCACGCGCTGCAGCCGTTCCCGCAGGCGCATGACCGGGTTCTTCAGATTCAACCTGAGTCGCAGTTGAAAGCAGAGAACCGCGGTCGCTGCGGCTATGCCGGCGTCCTCGCCAGCGCCGTCCGCTTTGCGCTCCGTCACCCTGTTTCTCACTGCCTGACTGCCCTGAGACGGCCAGGCGTTCCGGGGGCTCGAGAGCGGCTTCAGCCCTCTCTGGGGCGTCATCGGACGCAAGCCCGCGATCCTTTTCCGGTGTGTCGTGGCGCGCCGGCTGCCCATGCGCACTGCGCGCTGCGCGCTCGTCGCGCCGGATGCCATTACGGCCCTGACCGCCGTCGTGCCGGACCTCGTGAGGCGGCTGGGCAGCGCCGCTTATGGCGGCCCTTTCCAGTTCCTCGGTCTCTTCCTGGTCCTCAAGATCGATAAAATCGGTTACATAGAGGAAGGCGTCGCGCTCCAAACCTATGTCCACGAAGGCGGACTGCATGCCAGGAAGAACGCGGGTCACACGCCCGTTGTATATGGACCCTGCCAGGGTATACTCGTTCTCGCGCTCGTAATAGATCTCCGAGAGCTGATCGTCTTCAAGAATTGCAAGCCGCGTTTCATGCGGCGTGCTGGAAACACAAATCTCTTTTGCCATTGCATCTTTCCGTCCAGCAGCTTTTGGCTGCCGGCAACTGCGGCCAGGCCCGGTAGAATCGCACCCAACGGAAAGAAAGGGGATGAGCAAAAAGGATGACCTCGATAGACGGCAGCCTAACGGCTTCCGTCCTGCGGCTTGGCCCCAACAGCGGCCAACCGCAGCGGACGCTCTCACAAACAAGCCGTGCGAGCTGCGTGTTGCGGTAATCCGATGGCAGAGAGATTGTGGCCCATCCTGCCGGTAAGGCCGGGGGGACCGTTTGACCGCGAGATTGCACATGGAAGTCCGGTGACAAGCCGTCGAGGCTATTGCACTCCGGCGCCCTCGTCCTATCCATGCATCTTGCAACCCATCGACGGTTCTCCCGTCTCTGCGTACTCATAAACCCAATCCTGCCGTGCGTGGCCTTTTGAGGACCTAGCCGGCTCTTGCATCCTTAGAAATTCAGCAAACCCATCGTTTCCTAACCCGAACTGCCGCTCACAGAAAACGGCTGCCGTCGCGAGCCATCTAGGAGCTCCGGGGCTGTTTGGGAATGCAGTTAATGTTTTCCGCAAATTCCAGAGATGCCACTTCCTGCTGGTATCGTGCCCAGGCTGCCTTCGCTAACTGTGCTTTGGCTTGGGGCCTTGACTCCGGCATACAACATCCCGAGAATCGCTCAATCCTCATCTTGCGGCTATCATGGTTACCAGCCGCACTAAAATTGAACTCCTAAAATCGCGCTCATCAGGCTGATTTTAAACGCTTTAGTTTACGAACCGGCGCATGCGCACATTCATCGCCACGCCTAGCGCCAGGAAGGTAAACATCACCGCCGAACCGCCGTAACTCATTAACGGTAAAGGGATTCCGGTAACCGGCATAAATCCTATCACCATGCCTATGTTGACCATGATCTGAAAGGTCAGCACAGCCACAATTCCCATGATAATCAGGGAGCCAGGCAAGTCGGAAGCTGTTTGAGCGTTCTGAATCAAACGCATCAATACAAAAAAGTATAGCAGCAGCACCAGGATCGCGCCCACAAAGCCGTGTTCCTCGCTGAAGGCAGCAAAGATGAAGTCGGCGTAAGGAATAGGCAGGAAATTACCCTGCGTTTGGGTTCCCTGAGCCTCTCCTTGACCCCAGATGCCCCCAGAGCCGACCGCGATGAGCGACTGGCGAATCTGGTAGCCGCTTCCTCTGGGGTCATTTTGAGGATTGAGAAAGCTGGTAAGCCGGGCTTTCTGATAGGGTTTGAGGAGTCTGCTGCTGTTCCAAGCGCCGGCAACGAGGGCGATTCCGGCAGCGAGAATGATGAGCGACTGGCGGAGATTGATCCCTCCCAGAAACAGTCCCACAACCAGAATAGGCAGATAGGTGAGGGTAGTTCCGAGATCGGGTTGGCGAACAACTAAGAGCATCGGGACGCCGACGAGCGCAAACGCCTTAAAAATCTCCTTCCAGGTGAGATTGCGTCCGCCCAGATTGGCAAAATAACGGGCTACGGCCAGGATGAGGACCAGCTTGACCCATTCCGAAGGCTGGAAGTGGATGGGTCCGACATTGATCCAGCGGCGCGACCCAAGCATCCTATGCCCCATCGCCAAAACCGCGACCAGGGCCAGAAGGCAAACACCATAAGCCCACGGCGTCCAGTCTAGGAGGCGGTGGTAATCAAGTTTGGCGATGAAGAACATGGCGGCCAGCCCTGCGCCCATCCACAACATCTGCTTGTCTTGGAAGCCGGCATATCGTGTGTGCAGGGTAACCGAGTAAATCTCAAGGACGGAAAGAATGCATAGAACCAGCACCGCGCTCAGCAGAGCCCAGTCAAAATCGCGAAAGCTGAGGAAGCGGCGCATCGCGCTCATGGCTTTTTCTCTGTGAGCACGGGCAACACCGCGCCCAACTGCGTAGCCACACGAGAGGGCGGGGCCGGCTTGAAAGGCGAACCAAAAGCGCCAGCCGGCTGCTGAGCATCCCTGCCGCCAGGCCGGTTTACCGCCAACTGCTGCGTCTCCGCCTGATCGGGATAAACCCGAAAACGCCCGGCCTGTATCCGCGCCGCATGCGGGTTGGCGCCCCCGCCGGGCGCGCCAGAAACAGACCAGACGGCGCCCATTTCAACCGGAGCCTCGGCTTTCGCCGGGGGAAGGTCATGCTCAAGGCGGCGCTGCTTGTCCACATAAGCCGCCACCACTCTTTCAGCGATGCGGGCCGCGTAGTAGCTGTAATCGCCGTGCTGCCAAAGGACGGCAACTACGATGTGCGGATTGCGGCGGGGCACAACCCCGACGAACCAGACATTGGGATACGTAGCCCTGGTCTTCTTCATGTGGCTCAGGAGGGCGTCGCTGATGACCTGGGCCGTGCCAGTCTTACCGGCAAAATCGATCCCGTCGAGGTGCGCGGAGGAGGCGGTGTGAAACTCGCCCGGCTGAGTGGTTTGGGCGATGGCATTGGTGATGGTCATCCAGGTCTGCTGATCGATGGGAACATAGACCTTCCCGGAGCCGGGGTAAGCGTTGAGAATCGCTTGATAGAACTTAGGCGGCAATTCATCAGAAAACACAACGTGGGGCCTTACCAGGTGGCCGTCGGAGGCGATCCCGCCGATATAGCGCGCCAATTGAATGGGAGTAGCTTCGATGGCTCCCTGGCCGATGCCCACGGAGATGGTTTCGCCTGCGTACCAAATGTGGTGGAAGTTTCTCAACACCCACTCCGGAGATGGCATCAGACCGGGTTCCTCGCCGGGCAGATCGATGCCCGTCTTCTGGCCGAAGCCAAACTCGTGTGCGTATTTATCGATGGTGTTGATGCCCAGCTTGTTAGCCAAAGTGTAGAAAAAGGTATCGCACGAATCCGGAAGCGCGGTTTGAATCACCTCCCACCCGTGATGCCGGTCGCAATGGTAAAAATGACCGTAAAACGTCGCCCCGCCGTTGCAGTAGACGCGCATATTCTGCGCGACTCCCTCCTGGAGACCGGCCACCGAGATCAGCAGCTTGAAGGTAGAGCCGGGCGCCAGTTGCGCCTGGATGGTCTTGTTCATCAGCGGATGCTGGGGATCGTTGAGGAGTTTATCCCACTCGGCGCGGTCGATGCGCACCGAAAAATCATTGAGATCATAACTGGGATGGGAAACC
Organism: Acidobacteriota bacterium; assembly: GCA_021800255.1. GTDB lineage: Bacteria > Acidobacteriota > Terriglobia > Terriglobales > Acidobacteriaceae > Telmatobacter. The sequence continues at coordinate 9,907 of JAJYZC010000046.1, read as the reverse complement.
ATGGCCAGAATCTGGCCGTTGCGCGGGTCCATGGCCACAACGGCGCCCTCGCGGTCCCCCAGCGCCAGTTCAGCGGCGCGTTGCAGGTCGATGTCGATGGTGAGCTTGAGGCCGTGGCCGGGGATCGCGTGCTCGATCCCCAGGGAGCCCATCTCCCGGCCGCGGCTGTCCACGACCACGTCGCGCGAACCATCCTGGCCGCGCAGAATTTCGTCGTACGACTCTTCCACTCCTGCTTTGCCCACCACGTCGCCGGGGCTGTAAAAGGCGTAGCGCGGCGTGTTCAGTTCGCTCTCGCTCACCTCACCTACATAGCCGATTAACTGCGCAGCAAAGCCGTCTGGCGGATAGAGCCGCCGCTCCACGTCAATCGTCTCCAGCTCCGGCAGCTCGTTGCGGTGGGCCGCGATAAACGCCTGCTCGCCGGGCGTGATGTCCTGTTTGATGGGGATGGGCTGGTAGGCCGGCGCGGAGCGGTAGCGGTACAAAGCGTCCCGCAATTGCGCCACATCCATGTGCAAACCCTGCGCGATCAAAGGCAGATCGGCTTCCACGCTGCTATTCTGCTCACGCACCAGGAAGCAGGAAACGGAAGGGTAATTGTCCACCAGCAGCCGCCCATAGCGGTCAAATATCTTGCCCCTGGGAGCCAGGATCGGGACCTCGCGAATGCGGTTTTCCCTCGCCAACTGGCGGAAGTTTTCCACGTTCAGCACTTGCAGGCGCCACAGGCCCGCGGCCAGGGCCAGCATCATGGCCAGGATGGCCCACTGCATCACCGCCAGCTTGAAGGCGGGGAGCTTCTCTTCGCGGTTGCCGGTGCTCGAATACATCTGCTCGCGTGCTTCTAGGATACAGCCGCCTCAGCAAAGAAAACGGGGAATATGAACAGTACGGCCACGGACGGAACGGAACGAAACTGTGCTGCCAGCTTCTCCTTCTACAGGACGTTTTTCCCGCCTTCCGCGTTCGAGCGCGCGGCATCGCTCGCGCCGGAAATGAAACCCAAATGCTCAATCTGTAACTTGCAGACGATCCAGCAGGGGAAATAGCACCAGAGCGGCGAGCGAGCTGCCGATGGCAACGAACATCTCAGTAAACCACTGCCAAGCGTAATCCAGTCCGAGGAGGACGCGATAGATGAAGATGCAGATGGCGCTCGAAAGCAGGGACAGCAAAAAGGTGAGGATCAGGCGGATGGCGTGGTTCTCAACATTGATGCGAACCCCCAATGATGCGGAGAGAAACCCGACCACCGTTTTGGCAATGCCGTTAACGCCAATGGCGTGATAGGAAAGGGCGTCTTGAAAGAGACCCAGCGCGGCGCCGATCAGCGTGCCCTGGATGGGGCTGCGGCGGCCGAGGGCAAAGTAAACGGTGACCACCAGGGGCAGATCGAACCACACATAAGGGCCAACCGCGCGCGGCAACCAGGCCTGGAACACGAGCGCAGCCAGCGGCACCAGTACGTAGACCCATAACGGATAACGGCGAATCTCCAAGTCGCGGCGAAGATCCGCGCCGAGTAAGGACATAATTATGGTTTCCTCTGGGGCGTGGTTTGCCGGGCGCGCTCAGCAGCCGCCGCGGAATGTGGGCCGGCAGCGCCATTGCCGGACGCGCGGGGATTTTTCCGGCCGGTCGCGGGGGCTGCAGAACTGCCTTCAGCCGGTCCGGCCGCTTGACCGCTCTGATCCTCCCCGGTGGCGGGCGGAGAGAATTGGTCAGGGTGCAAGGGCTGCGGCGGTTGCGCCATGGGGACCGGCGGCGTGCTGTCGTTGATGGGCTGCTGGCTGGCCGGCACATTGGGCTCCATCAGATTAGGCAGGTGCTCGGCCGTAATCTGCGCAGCCTTCTGCTGCGCCTCGATGGCCGCCGCCTGCGCGCCGTCAAGAGCCTCGCTGGTGGCCATATCTTGCTGCGCCTGCGCGGGGAAGCGCGGCTGCATGGATGTAATGACCAGCACCTCGTCGAGGCTGTCGAGATGGGCAGCCGGCTTGACCATCACATCGATGAAACCGTCGCGGTCAGGGTCTGGAACCACCTTCTGAACCACCCCGATGGGCAGGCCGCGCGGGAAGATCATGTCGCCGCCCGCGGTCAGCACCTGCTCGCCGGGTTTGATGCGCTCGTCGGCCAGAATGTTCACCACCTCCAACTGGCCTTGGGGGTTGCCGCGCAGAATGCCCCGAATCCGCGTCGTCTCCAGAATCGCTCCCGCACCGCTGGTCGGGTCGTCAATCTCCAAAACCTGCGCGCTGTGCGGATAGACCTCGCGCACCTTGCCCACGATCCCCTCCGCGGTAACCACCGCCATATCCTGCGCAACGCCCTCGGCTGAGCCTTTGTCGATGTAAAAAACATGCGACTGCCCGCTGCCACTGGAGCCATAAACCTGGGCGGCGATGGTTTTGTAGATGTACCGCTCCTGAAAGCCCAGTAGAGCCTGCAACCGCTCGCCCTGCCGCGCGTCTCCAAGCAACTCTGCCTGTTCCAGGCGCAGCCGGGCGACGGTTTTCTGCAAATTCTGGTTTTGCTGCCGCACGCCGCGCAGGTCCAGGTAGTTTTGCCAAAGCGCGATCGCGCCCATCTTGGCGGCGTGAATCGCCTCCTCCGGCGGGGATATGACCGCATTGGCCCACAACCGGATCAGGCGCACCCCGGACTGGTCGCGCGGGTTAAGGCTGTTGACGCCGCTGGCTGTGCGGCGCACCTGCACGGCCAAGCCCACGATCTGCGCCACCAGGATCGCCAGCAGCACGACGAGATTCCGATAGCGAGTGAAGAAGGACTCCATGTCCCTGCCTTCAATCGATCTTGATCTTGCGCAAGAGGCGGAAGTCGGAGAGCATTTTGCCCGTGCCCAGCACCACTGAAGCCAAAGGATCGTCGGCGACCGAGACCGGCAGGCCCGTCTCTTCGCGGATGCGCTTGTCGAGGTTCTTGATGAGCGCGCCGCCTCCTGTGAGCACGATACCGCGGTCCGAGATGTCGGCCGATATCTCCGGCGGGGTACGTTCCAGGGCTACGCGGATGGCGTTCATGACGACCGCAATGCACTCGCCGAGTGCTTCACGAATCTCACTATCATCGATGGTGATGGTCTTGGGCACGCCTTCGATCAGGTTGCGCCCCTTGATCTCCATGGTCAGCGGCTTGTCCAGCGGAAAGGCCGACCCGATCTCGATCTTGATCTGCTCCGCGGTGCGCTCGCCGATGAGCAGGTTGTATTTGCGCTTGAGGTAATTGGCAATGGCCTCGTCCATCTGGTTGCCGGCCATGCGCACCGAGCGCGAGTAGACGATGCCGCTCAGCGAGATCACGGCGATGTCGGTGGTCCCCCCGCCGATGTCCACCACCATGTTGCCCGAAGGCTCGGTGATGGGCAGCCCGGCGCCGATGGCCGCCACCATGGCCTGCTCCACCAGGTAAACTTCGCTGGCCTTGGCCCGGTAGGCGGAGTCCTCAACGGCGCGCTTTTCCACCTGCGTAATCTCCGAAGGCACGCCGATGACGATGCGCGGGTGCACCAGCATCTTGCGGTTGTGCGCCTTCTGGATGAAGTAGTTCAGCATCTTCTCAGTAACCTTGAAATCGGCGATCACGCCGTCTTTCATGGGCTTGATGGCTACGATGTTGCCGGGCGTCCGGCCCAGCATCTCCTTGGCCTCTTTGCCCACGGCCTCCACCTCGCCGGTATTCTTGTTGATGGCCACAATGGAGGGTTCGTTGACCACGATGCCCTTGCCGGCCGCATAGACCAGCGTGTTGGCGGTGCCGAGATCGATAGCCAGGTCACTAGAAAACACACTGAAGAGCGAGCGCAGACTGTACGATCGCGAAGAGCGCGAATGATACCCGTTCAAAGACATGGATAACCGGATTTACCTCAACGCCTATTGTAAGGCCATTGGGGCTTAGCCGCGTGGCAGGTTGAAGAAAGTCCGCAGAGGTGCATCCGCCAGGCATACAATGCAGCAAATCAACTTTTTTTTGCAGTACAACAGCGTACAAAGGCGTCACTACCATGCGTCGCCAAAGAGGTCTTTTGGAGTACCATTTTAGCGTCGGTTTCGAGGTTTCGATGACCTATCCTGCGTTTCACAATCTGATTGGCGGCGAGTGGGTGCCGGCGGCGAGCGGCAAGACCATCCTGAACCTGAACCCGGCGAATCACAACGACTTGGTGGGCGAGTTTCCGTCGTCGCATGGCGAAGACGTGGAGCGCGCGGTGGAGGCGGCCAAGAAGGCCTTTCGCACGTGGCGGCTGACGCCAGCGCCCAAGCGGGCTGAGGTGCTGCGCCGGACAGGCGCGCTGCTGCAGGAGCGCAAGGAAAAATTCGCCCGCGAGATGACGCGGGAGATGGGCAAGGTGCTGGCCGAGACGCGCGGCGACGTGCAGGAGGCCATCGACGAGGCCTTTTACGTGGCCGGCGAGGGGCGGCGGCTGTTCGGCGTGACCACGCCCAGCGAACTCGAAAACAAGTTCTGCATGAGCGTGCGCATGCCGGTGGGGGTGGTGGGGTTGATTACGCCGTGGAACTTTCCTATGGCCATTCCCAGTTGGAAGCTGTTTCCGGCGCTGGTGGCGGGCAACACGTGCGTCATCAAGCCGGCGACGGACACGCCGCTGTCGGTCTACAACCTGGTGCAGACGCTGGTGGACGCGGGCCTGCCGCCGGGGGTGGTGAACATTGTGTGCGGCAGCGGGTCGGGCGCGGGCTCGGCGCTCGTCGAGCACCCGGATGTCCGCGCCATCAGCTTTACCGGCTCCAGCGCGGTGGGCTCGCATGTGGGCCAGAGCGCGGCGCGCGGCTTCAAGCAGGTGTCGCTGGAGATGGGCGGCAAAAACGCGCAGATCGTGATGAACGACGCCAACCTCGACCTAGCGCTGGACGGCGCGCTGTGGGGCGCCTTCGGCACTACGGGCCAGCGATGCACGGCCACCAGCCGCATCCTGCTGCAGAAAGGGATTGCCGCGGAGTTTACAGAGAAGTTCGTGGCGCGCGCCAAAAAGCTGAAGGTGGGCAACGGGCTGGACGAGACGGTGGAAGTAGGCCCGCAGGTGAATGCGGCGCAGATTGAGACCTCGGCCATGTACGTGGAGATCGCGCGCGAGGAGGGAGCCAAGTTACTCACCGGCGGACGCGCGCTGGCCGGCGGCGAGTACGCGCACGGCACGTTTTTTGAGCCGACGGTCTTTGCCAATGTAAAGCCGGCGATGCGCATCGCGCGCGAGGAGGTGTTTGGGCCGGTGGTGTCGCTCATCGAGTTCGAGACCTTCGAGGAGGCCGTCGAGATCGCCAACTCCATCGACTACGGCCTCTCGACGGCGCTTTACACCAAGGACGTGAACCGGGCCTTTGCGGCCATCCGCGACCTGGAGGCGGGCATCACCTACATCAACGCGCCCACCATCGGCGCCGAGGTACACCTGCCCTTCGGTGGCGTAAAGCAGACCGGCAACGGCCACCGCGAGGGCCTGGGCGCAATCGACTTCTTTACCACCTGGAAGGCCGTCTACGTGGATTACTCCGACAAGCTGCAACGGGCGCAGATCGACAATGCGGAGTAAGGCCATTCTCCTGCAAACGCAACCCTCAAAAGGGGTGTGCCGGATTTAAGATTCCTTGGGGAAATCGCAACTTCAGGTCCGGGGCTTCGGGATCCGCCCGAAGGAAAAATCCTATAGCATCCGCCGCTTCGGTGGGCTATCGCCTCTTGGCCGGCTTATGAGCGGGTTTTTTCGCTGCCGTTCTGGAAGGCTTTGACCGCGCCTGCGACTTGCCAGGCTTGGCGCGCAGAACGGGAACCGGCTTTTTCTTTGATTTTGCGGATTTGGCCGGCGCGGCTTTTGCCGCCGTCTTGGAAGCTGCCTTGCCAGCAACCTTGGCAGGCGCTTTGTGCGGACGCTTGGCCTGCACGCGACTAGGCACAGGTCTCTTGATTGCGGGTGTGGCAGCCTTCTTCCGCTTGTCCGAAGACGAAACAGGCGCAGCTTTCTTTTTTGCCGCCTCAGCCGCCTTGCCTTTAACCAGAGTTGGAGCCGGCCTAGCCTTAGCCGCAGATGCCACTGGCAGCGCGGCAGCCTTCCCTCCCGGTGTTGCCGCAGGCGCTGTCTTCGGTGGGGAAACTGGCTCAGCCTTCGCCGTCTTTGCCGGCTTCTTATCGGTCGGCGGGACAGCCGGCGCTCCGGTTTTACTCGGAGCGGAGATCCGAGCCTTGCCGACGGGTGGTTTGTGAGCAACCTCGGCCGGCTTGACCTCTGCGATCTCCAGCTCATCCTCTCCGGATTCAGCTTCCTCGCCCAGCTCCGCGTCCAGATCGGCCTTGGGGACGTTGAGAACTAAATCGGCCTCCTCTTCATCCCCAACCATCGGTTCCAGATCGTCCTCCGCCGCCACGCTATCCTCCGGCTCTTCCTCCTCGTCAAAGGATTCCTCCTTGAGCCTGGCCACGGCGCTGCGCTTGGCGCGGGTTCTGCGCAGCGTCACTTGCGGCGGAGGCGCGGGCGGGGAATAAGGCTCCAAAAAGGCACGCATCTCTTCCGGTGTCGTCAAACGGCCATCGATTAGCTCCAGGAAGATCGCCTGGACGATTTCGTTGTACGACGGCAGTTCGGGCGTAATGCGCATCTCCTGCATCAGGGCATATGGGATGCGCTGGCGCGCTTCAGGCCAGACTTTGAAAAAGAGATTGTAGCGTTCGAGAACGGCCGGAACTTTACTCGTAAATCCAAGCCAGAGAACAGCTTCTGGGTCATAGTTCGTGAAGAGCTTAAAGCTGGCCGAGGGAGCGGCATTCTGTTTGGCCAGCAGAACCTTCGCGAAGCCCGCAGCCAGTGCATCCAGTTTTTCCCACTCTGCCACGAACCCAGGCCGCAACATCAATTTTTTCAGCGCTTTCAGATCTTTTGGCGCCAGCTTGGCGGTGAGCAATTGCATCTGACCGGCGGACAGATCGGCATGGACGCCCTGCAGAAGCAGTTCGTAGCCAAGCTCGTGCAAAGACCGCAGCTTCTCCTCATCTGCCTTAGCCGAGGTCCACGCCGGGAAGAGAACTTTCATCCAGCCCTCAGCCTCCAGCGCACGCAGCACCTTCAACCCGTCTTCCTCATGGCCGATCTGTTCCAGTTCGCGGCTGCGCGCGTGGGCAGAAATGGATTCGATCACGCCCTCATTCTTGGCATTCTCGTACCGGCTGATGGTTCTCGGATCAAAATCCCATCCCAGGCGGGTACGGTAGCGCGTGGCGCGGATCAGCAGCGAGGGCTCATCGAGAAAGCCATAGTTGGAAACCAGGCGCAACGTGCGCGACTCAACATCGGCCGCGCCGTTCAGAGGGTCCATGAGCAATCCGAACGAACCCTCGTTGAGCGAGATCGCCATGGCGTTCATGGTAAAGTCGCGGTGATGCAAGTCTTCCAGGATCGAAGCGGGATGAAAGACGGGCTTGCCCGGCTTGGGGTATTCGACGCGGTGTGTGCTGACGACGTCAACGCGCACAGTTCCCGGAAAACAGAGGTAAAGGCTGCGCGATGCCTCGTCCTCGCCCCAGACCTTCCCGCCCAGCTTCTCGATGGGCTTTTTTAGCTTGAGCGCGTTTCCGTGTACGGAAATTTCAAGGTCACGGACGGCGTGGCCGCTGGTTAGATCACGGACCGCATCGCCGGTAAGAAACAGCAGCATTCCCGCATTACGGGCGGCTTCACGCAATTGCAGGAGCGCGTTCCGCTGGTCTGCCGACAAGCGGTTTTCCAGGAGATAAATGAAATCGGGCATTCGTTTCCCTGCTTTCGCCGCATGATGCCTCTGCCAAATGCCTGATTGTGTTGCGTTTAAGGAGGGAGCGGCAAGACCGGCAAAGCAGTACATTAACACAAGTCACGCCGCTTTGCCAGAGGGACTTCCTGGATCAACATTCACAACCCATCGAGGGATCCCGCACCTCGTATACAAGGGGATGGCCGAATAAGTGGCGAAGGAATCAATTTTAAGGGCGAGGGAATCCCGGGAGGGGAGCTGCGGGCGCTGATCGAGCCGGTCGGCGCGGTAAAGCGGAACCGGGCACAAGGAGCGTTCCCGCAGCACTGGGAGGATGACAACTACATTCTGTGAACAACGAACAACTGCTAACCGTTGTAGTTCAGGCTTTCGAGGCCCAGGTAGACCGCGCCCGATCCAAGCTCCTCTTCGATGCGCAACAACTGGTTGTACTTGGCAATGCGGTCGGTGCGCGAGCATGAGCCGGTTTTGATCTGGCCTACGCCCGTGGCTACGGCCAGATCGGCGATAAACGCATCCTCGGTTTCGCCGGAGCGGTGCGAGATCACTGAGGTATATCCGTAGCGAGCGCCAAGCTCGATGGCCTCCAGCGTCTCAGTGACGGTGCCGATCTGGTTGAGCTTGATGAGGATCGAATTCGCCACGCCCTCCTCGATACCGCGCTGCAGGCGCTTCACGTTGGTCACGAACAGATCGTCGCCCACCAACTGAATGCGGCTGCCCAGCTTGTCGGTCAGCTCGCGCCAGCCCTCCCAGTCGTCCTCGGCCAGGCCGTCTTCGAGCGAGACAATGGGATACTGGCGCGTCCAGTTATCGTAAAAGGCGACCATCTCCGCGCTGGTCAGCTCGCGCTTGTCGCTCTTTTTGAAGACGTAGCGGTTCTTTTCCCTGTCGTAAAACTCGCTGGAGGCCGGATCAAGAGCGATGGCGATCTGCTCGCCGGGCTTGTAGCCGGCTTGTTCGATGGCTTCGAGAATGACCTCCACGGCCTCGGTGTTCGACTTGAGCGAAGGAGCGAATCCGCCTTCGTCGCCGACCGCCGTGTTGTAGCCCTTCTTCTTGAGCACGCTTTTGAGGGTGTGAAATGTCTCCGCGGCCCAGCGCAGCGCCTCGCCGAAGGCTGAAGCGCCGACGGGCATAATCATGAACTCCTGAAAATCCACGTTATTGTCGGCGTGCGCGCCGCCGTTGAGCACATTGAGCATGGGCGTCGGCAAAACGGAGGCATTCACGCCGCCCAGGTAGCGATAGAGCGGAACCTCCAGCGTCTGCGCTACCGCGCGCGCTGCGGCCATACTGACGGCAAGAATGGCGTTGGCGCCCAGCTTGCCTTTGTTCGGCGAGCCGTCCAATGCGATCATGGTCTGATCGATCAGGCGCTGGTTGGCTGCGTCCATGCCTTCGAGCTCGGGAGCGATCACGCTCTCCACATTGGCCACGGCCTGCAAAACGCCCTTGCCCTGGTAGTGGCTCTTGTCGCCGTCGCGCAGCTCCACGGCCTCATGCTCGCCAGTGGAGGCGCCCGAAGGCACAATGGCGCGGCCCATGGCGCCGCTCTCTAAAATTACGTCCGCTTCCACGGTCGGATTGCCGCGCGAATCCAAAACCTCGCGGGCACGGATAGAAACAATCTCAGTCATATCGCTCCTCATAATATGGTGCAGCAGCCGGTCGTTCAGTTGGGGACGGCGATCCACGGCGACAGCTTCTCCGGCGGCGCTTTGAATCGTGCTCAGAAGCTCTCGCACGCCTTTGGAATCTCCTCCTCATGGTGTTTCCAAGATTCGCTGTAGCCGGCGCCCGCTGTCGTCACGTGAACTTGTAATCGAGCGATCCCCGCTGTGGCTGCAAAAATCGGCTGCGACGGACAGCTAAGGCGAGGCGTCAGAATCCCGGTTACTGAAACATTAGGCTGTGGCACTACGTTAAAAATCTCTGTCTACCGCTTGAATTCTAGCAAACCGGACCAGCTCAATAGGTGTGGCGGCGGTCACACGCCAGGGCAAACGCATCTTAAACGCTATATGCAGAGCGGGATAGAGAGGTTGAGATGGGGACATGGAGAGTCCCCTGAAGTACTTTGCCGAGATGAAAGACCCGCGTGTGGAGCGAACGCGGGAGCA
>JAJYZC010000007.1 GCA_021800255.1 Acidobacteriota bacterium | reverse complement strand
AAACTCTATGGGGCGGACCAAAAAGGCAATGGCACCTTTGATGAAGGGTTGACCTTCCTGGCCAGGAAGAGATTCAAGCCGTTCGAGGGGTATTTCCAACTCAGCGATCTGGTGGAGAATCCCACCCACGTGGGCCCTGGATTCACCTATAACAATGGTTTCACCACGGTTCCGGCCGGCGAGCAGCTTCGCGTCGTGGATGGAAATCTCTTTGAATTTTCGGGAGCATTTGAAGACGTCCTGAACGACAAATATGGAATCGGGTACCTGGCCGAATATAACGGGCAAACCCAGAGCAAAGGGAACCTGTTTTTTGGCCACGCGAATGCGCCCAACTGGACCTATCTGGATGTATCTCCGGAGGTCGAATTTACATGGCCCAACAAGCCCCGCTTTGGGATGACCTGGGGCGGCGGCGTCTCATTGCCGGTCATAACATCCGGCTATCCCCGCTCCCGTGTGCCGATGTTTACGGTAACCTTCTATCGCAACGGAATACGCGGATACCGCGGCGAACACGACTGACGGCGCAGCCTTTCGTCGAGCCGGCGCAATTTGTGTTCGCGCTGTGGGCGGCCAAGAACGCGCAGGCGGCGTAACTGCGCCGGCGCGGCTTCTACTCTTCGCGCAAGACTTCCAGCGGCCGGAGGCCAAGAATGCGGTAGCTGGCGATCCAGCCGGTGGCTGTAGCCAGCAGCGCGGTTCCGGCGAGGGCGATCAGCGTGGCGCCCCACTCGAAGTGGAAGGCTACATCGAGCCGGTGCAAAAGCACGTGCGCGAGCAGGTTGGCAAAGACCACGCCGGTCGCGCCGCCCAGCAGGCCGAGAAAGCTGAACTCGACGCTGTAGGTGCGCACAATCCTCATGCGCGTGGCGCCCAGTGTTTTCAGCACAACTGCCTCCTGCATGCGGCGGAAGCGCGTGCCGGCAATGCTGGTGGCGAGAATGGCGAGGCCGGCCAAAATGGAGAACGCGGCCAGCAGGCGAATCACAAAAGTGATTTGATCGACTACGTTCTCGATGCGCGTGAGCACATCGGCCACGTTGACAACGCTGATGGTGGGATAGGCCGCGAAGAAGGCGCGCTCCATCCCGGCCACCTGTCCGGGAACCATATGCGCGCCGCCGTACCAGGTGGAGGGCTGGTTCTGAGCTTGGCCGGAGGGCAGCACAAACCAGACGCGCGCGCCCAGGTGGAAGCCGTCGGCCCGGTAGATAGCGGCTACCCGCAGGCTGCGGTCCGTCCCGCCGGTCTCCAGATCAACGGAGGAGCCGGCGGCCAAGTGCAGCCGTTTGGCGGCGTCCTCACTGACGGCGATTTCAGCGGCGTTGGCGCTCGTCCACCACGCGCCGTGGATTACTTTGTCGCCGGCGAGCGGAGCGTCCGCCCAACTGAGCTCGGCGCTCTCCAACATGCGCCGGGGAAAATGATGGTCCTTGAGCTGCCGGACAGGGGTTCCGTTGAGGGAGCGAAAACGGCCGATCACGATGGGGATCAGATCCAACGGCCGCGTGACGCCTGGCTGGCGCGCGAAGAAAGCCTTCACGCCCGGAACCTGGCTGGTGCGCACATCCACGAGGAAGACATTGGGCAGCTTGGGCGAGGCGGTTTCGCGCAGGTCACGCAGCAGATCGGCCTGCATGAGATAAACCGCGAGAATCAGCATTACCCCCGCGCCCAGCGCCGCCAGCACCGCGGAGGATTGATTGCCAGGGCGGTAAAGATTGGCCAGGCCGTGGCGCAGCGATGGCGGTAAGCGGAGGCGCGTGCGGTCGAGCAGAGAATGCACCGCGCGCAGAGCCGCCCAGGCCAGGGCCAGCAGCACTAGAAGAGCAGCGGTGAGCAGCAGCGCAAACCATTTGCCCACGGTGGCCGAGTCAGAGAGAGCCCAGGCGATGGCGCCCAGGGCCACGACCGCAAAGGCGGCGAGGGCGAGTTGCAGACGCCGCGCCCAGCAGCGGGCGAGCCAGCCGGTGAAACCGGCAGCAGGATGCTCGACGAGCCGGCGCAGAACAGAGACGGGACGGACGGCGCGAACATCGAGGAGCGGCGGCAAACAGAAGAGCAGGGTAGTGAGCAGTCCCGTGCCCAGACCGGCGAGCACCGAGCGCCAGGGAAAGACGAGGGTGGTATGGAGATGAACCAGATGGGCGAAGGCCGCAGGCAGAGCCGCCATGACGGCCACCCCGGCGCCCACGCCGAGAAGCGCGCCGGCCAAACCCAAACCGAGGGTCTGCAAAAGAAAGATGCGCAGCAGATCGGCGGAGTCAGCGCCCAGGGCCTTGAGGATGGCGAGCATATCCATGCGCTGGCCGAGGTGGGCATGCATGGCCATAGCCACGCCGATTGCGCCCAGCACCATGGCTACCAGGCAGATGAGGCTCAGCATGGCGGTGGCGTGGTCGAGTCCGCGCGTGAGGGCGGGATTGCCTTCACGATAGTCCATCACCTGAGCGCCGGGCAGCGCGGATTCGAGCTGCGCGCGCACAGCAGAGAGCTCAGCATCAGCGGAGAGGCCATGCGGCGCTGTCTGCGGCAGCTTGACCAGCAGCCGCCAGCCTGCGCGGCTGCCTGGCGCAAGCAAACCCGTGCGCTGGAGAGCCGCCTGGGAAATCATCACCCGCGGGCCAAGGCTGACGCCGGCCAGGATGCGGTCCGGCTCCTGCTTAAGAACCGCAGTAATGCGGAAGACCTGATCGCCGAGGCGCAGCGTTTCGCCCACACGCGCGTTCATGCGGATGAGAAACTCCTCGGCCACCACCGCCGAGTTGCCCAGGAGGGCCTGGCGCAAAGGCATCGCAGGATCGAGCACTGCGGTTCCATAGTACGGATACTGCGCGGGATCGACGGCCTTCAAGGAGACCAGGAGGGGAACAGGATTGTGGGGCAGGGAAGCCATGGAGACGGTTTCTGTGGTCCAGGTGGTCTCGATTCCGGGGTTTTCACGGAGAATGGCGGAGATTTTGGCGGTTTCCTGCGCCGTGGGCGCGTGGAAGATGCGTGCGCTGAGATCGGCGGCCATCAGCGCGCGGGCTTGGACGCCCAGGGTGCGGCGGAAGCTGCCGCTGAGGCCGCGCACGCCCACCAGCGCGGCGACGCCGACGGCGACGGAGACCACCACAAAGAAAAATTTGCCCGGCGCTGACTTCAGATCGCGCCCGGCAATGGCCGCAGCGCGCCGCCAGCTCAAGGCCCGGTTAGCCATTTTTTCCCTCTTTGTGGGCCGCAGTTCCGTCTCTGCGCGTGGATGTCTTGCGGGGAGGGGAAAACGGCTGCGTGTCCTCCACGATGCGGCCATCTTTCAGCGTGATCTTGCGGCCGGCGCGGCTGGCGACTTCCGCGTCGTGCGTGACCAGCACCAGGGTTGTGCCGGCGCGCCGGTTGTGCTCCAGCAGCAAGTCGAGCACGATGCGCCCATTCACTGAGTCCAGGTTGCCGGTGGGTTCGTCGGCCATCACGATGGGCGGATCGGCAACGAAGGCCCGCGCCAGCGCCACGCGCTGCTGCTCGCCGCCTGAAAGCTGGATAGGATAGTGGTCCATGCGCTCGCCAAGGCCCACTTCGCCGAGCAGACGGCGAGCCTGCGCCAGTCCGTTGCCTTCCACATTCAGTTCGTAAGGCAGGAGGACGTTTTCGAGGGCAGTGAGCGTCTGAATCAGTTGGTAGGACTGGAAGACGAAGCCGATCTTGCGCCCGCGCACGGCGGCCAGCTCAGCCTCAGCCAAGTTGTGGATGGGCACGCCGTCGAGCCAGATTTCGCCGGCGCTGGGCGTATCGAGTCCGGCCAGCAGCCCCAGCAACGTGCTCTTGCCGCTGCCGCTGGCGCCCACGATGGCCACAAACTGGCCGGCGGGAATTGCAAAGGAGATTTCTTTGAGAATCTCCACGCGCCTGGCGCCGTTCTCAATCCACTTGGCCGCATCGCAAACCTCAATCAATCCGCCACTCTCCTATGCGCGTCCATCAAATCCCTAGTCCCTCGTCCCTAGTCCCTAGTCCCTCTTCCCTCGTCTGGCTTTTCTCCAGCTACACTATTGCTGTGGACGCCGGCCGCGCGCTTTTCGTTTCAATTTGCCTTTGGCTTGCGGCCGGTTTGCCGGCTGGGGCCGTTCCGCACACTGATTCTCACATCCTGGTCTGTTACGGCGACAGCATCACAGCGGGGTACGGGCTCCGGCAGGATCAAGCCTACCCGGCCTTTCTCCAGCGCGACCTGAACTCTCAAGGCTACCACTACAAAGTGCTCAACCGGGGCACGAGCGGCGCCACCACCAAGGACGCACTGGCCGGCCTGCCGTACATTCTGCGCCTGCACCCCGCGGTGGTGATCGTGGAGTTTGGCGGCAACGACGGGCTGCGCGGCCTGCCGCTGACGGCCACCCGGCGCAATCTGGACGAGCTGCTGAGCAGGCTCCAGGCCGCGCACATCCGAGTGCTGCTCGGCGGCATCACCCTGCCGCCTAACTACGGCCCCCAGTACATCCGGCAGTTCCAGCAGATGTTCCGCGAGGTTGCGGCGCGCCATCCCGCCGCCTTTGTGCCCATGATCTACAAAAATCTGATCCACGTGCCTGGAACCATCCAGCCTGACGGCATTCACCCCACTGCAAAAGGCTCGGCGATCATCGCCGCGACGCTGCTGCCGGCGCTTAAGCCGCTGCTGAACAAAGGCGGCTAGGCGCCGGAAGCTAATAGCTGTTTTTCTCATCCCATCACGAGCACCGGCTGGAAGAGCGTTCCGGCGACCCGCTTTGCGATTCCGGCCAGCTCGCGCTGGCTGGCGAAGACCTTGACCAGCGGGGCCTGCGAGAACTCTGGGAGATTGGCCTGCGCGCCGTTGCGGAGGCGGCCGAGAGTGTGCGCATCGGCGGTGACCGAAGGCATCTGCAGCAATAGATTGCGCGGGTGTACGCACAGGTCTTCGAGGGCCGGGACATTGCCCGCCAGCGCCTCTAATTCTGCGAGCGTGTGCGCCTGGGCGAGCGTAAATGGGCCGGCCGCTGTGCGCCGCAGGCGGCTGAGGTGCGCGCCGCAGCCCAGCTCCCGGCCCAGCTCGTGCGCCACGGAGCGCACGTAACCTCCGGAGCTGACGCTGATGGTGAAGGCGGCCTCGGAGCCTTCCATCGGGCCGATCTGAAAAGCGCGAATGCAAACCCTCTGCGGTTTCAATTCCACTGGCTTGCCTTGCCGGGCGAGCTTGTAGGCGGGTTGGCCTTCGATCTTTTTGGCGGAGTAGGGAGGCGGAATCTGCTCCATCTCGCCGTGAAAACGGGCAGCCGCGCCGCGGATGCGCTCCAGGGTCAACGAGTCTGCAAATTCCAGCCATCGATCGGGTCCGTCCGCCTCGCCCTCGGCGTCGTAGGTGCTGGTTGAGAATCCAAAACGAATGCCGCCGGTGTAGGTCTTCTCCGCAGAGGAAAAATACTGGGCCAGGCGCGTGTATTTGCCCGTGAGCAGCGGAAGCACGCCGGTGGCCAGGGGATCGAGCGTGCCCAGATGGCCGATAGAGCGTTCGCCCGCGATCCGGCGCAGGCGGTTTACTACGTCGTGGCTGGTGATTCCCGCCGGCTTATCGACGACCAGAAGTCCGTTCATCCCATTCCATTTTTGCAAACATTTCTCGCGCCGAGAAAGATGCGGCGATCGCGCCGGGCTGCGCGTCCGCAGGGAACCCTTCTAATCTAATCAGATTCCGCTCGCTTCAGGCCGGCGCACCAGGGAGAGGAACTCGGTGCGGGTTTCTTTCTGGCGGAAGCAGCCCACCATGGCGCTGGTGACCGTGGAGGAGTGCTGCTTCTCAATGCCGCGCATCATCATGCACAGGTGGCGGGCCTCGACGACCACGCCCACGCCCTGGGGCGCGATGGCCTCCTGGATGGCGTCGGCGATCTGGCGAGTGAGACGTTCCTGCACCTGCAAGCGGCGCGCAAAAACCTCCACGAGACGGGCAATTTTGCTGAGGCCGATCACTCTGCCCTTGGGAATGTAGGCCACGTGCACCTTGCCGAAGAAGGGCAGCATGTGGTGCTCGCAGAGCGAGAACATCTCAATGTCCTTCACGATCACCATCTCGTCGTAGTCCACGTCAAAGAGCGCGCCGCGCAGGATGCGCGCGGGGTCCTGCCCGTAGCCCTTGGTGAGAAAGGCCATCGACTTCTCAATACGTTCTGGTGTGGACGTGAGGCCATCGCGGGCAGGGTCCTCGCCCAGGCGGCTGAGAATCTCGCGGTAGAGTTCCTGAGTGCTGAACGCGCTCAATCCTGTTTCCGCTTCGGCCGTTCTGCGCATCGGCTTTGTGACGGCGACTGGTTGCGCCATGGTCTGGTTTCCTCCTGCTCTCCGATGAAGGCCATCCGGCAGCCTCAACCGCAGAATCTTCCATCTTTCTTCGCGCGCTCAAAATTGGGCGCGCATAACCTTGCTGCGCACGTCATCCGCCGCAGCACTCAAAAAAGTTGTTCTCCGTCTCTTCCACGCGCACCTGCTCCAGCCTGCCGGCGGGGAGCGCGTCCCGCAGCAGCGAATAGATCGCTCTGCAAAAATTTTCGGTGGTCGGAACCTGATGTGCAAACAGCGGGTCCAAGTTCAGGTTCACGTGGTCGAAGCGTTCCCTCACGCAGGCGTTCACTGCCGCGTCCAGGTCCGCGAGATTCACCACCATTCCCGTCTCCGCGTCCACCGCGCCGCCTACCAGAACCTCCACGACGTAATTATGGCCGTGGCCGCGTGGGTTGTTGCACTTGCCGTAAGCCGCGCGGTTTTCCTCAGCCGTCAGCGCATCGGTGTGCAGCCGGTGGCTGGCGCTCAGAAGGTAGCGGCGGCCGAAATAAGCCTTACCCGCCGCGGCGGGCCTGGTCAGGGCATTCATTGTCCGCCTCGATACTCAGCGAAGACCTCCGGCGTCTCGTAGACGCGCACGCGAGTCAACTGCGCGCCTCCGGCGGCCTGCACCGCCGGCTGCAGGCGGTTCCAAGCGGAGATGGCGATGTTTTCCGTGGTTGGAATCAGCTTTCCCGCGGCAAACTCCAGCGTTTCCAGGTTCAGGTGGCGATGGTCATAGGCTGCCAGGACCTCGCGCTCCATCACTTCCTTCAGCCATTTGAGATCGACGACAAAACCTGTCACCGGGTCGGGCTCGCCTGCTACCGTCACCTCCAGCGTGTAGTTGTGCCCGTGTCCGTTCCGGTTCGCGCAGCGCCCGAAGACCTGCTCGTTCTTTTCCGCGGGCCAAGCCTCGTTCCAATAGAAATGCGAGGCAGAAAAAACGGCTCGCCGGGTGAGAAAAATCATGCCAGCCTCATCCTTTCAAGATGCTTGAGTTGCCTCTCACGCTTCATAAATTGACCGCGCCGCCCGAGGCCGTCAGCCCCTATTGTCTAATGCCTATTGCCTAGTCCCTAGTCCTTGTATTCCCGTCCCTTCCAGCTTACGCGCTTGAGGATGCGGTGCTGAAACCAGCTTCGATAGAGGAGCCAGACGTAGAGCGGCAGGCCCAACGGGGACAGCGCGCAATCGACAAAGGGAAAGTTGGATTTGGCTACGCGGCGGTAAAAGCGGAAGAGGGTACGCACCCAGAGCAGGGCCAGAATCCAACCCGCGCCCAGCCACTCCAGCGAGCGCACGGCCAGGCGAGCGTTCCAAAGCTCGAGGGCGAGCACGGGAAGGCCAAAGAGGAGCGCGAAGTCGATGGCGCGCCAGATGGCCGTGGTGAGCGTATTGCCGAAGAGAAGAGCAAGATTCTTGCTCCAGCCCTCGAACATGGCCGCGGTGGTGCGGTACATGCGTGCGGAGAGCGCGTCATCGGCGTAGCGGAAACGGAGACCGATCCTGCGGCGCTTGGCCAGGAAAGCCAGATCCACGTCTTCGAGCAATTTACCGCCAACGCTGGCGTGGCCGCCCAGGCGGCGATAAGCCTCGCGCTCCACCAGCAGAAACTGGCCGTTGGCCGCGGCGATGCGCTGCGCGGGATCGGAGACCTTCGCGGGCGGATAGGCCATCGCCAGTTCTGAAAAGATCAGCGGCATCAGCGACCGTTGCGCCAGACCGCTGACGAGCTGCCGGGGCGAATAGCTGAGCATACCCACTTTGTACCGTTCGGCCTCGTGAATGGCGCGGCGCAAGCTGCCCGGTTCATGGATGGTGTCAGCATCGGTGAAGAGCAGCCAGCGCCCGCGGGCGCGGCGGGCCGCCGTCCATACCGCGTTGGCCTTGCCCGTCCATCCCCGCTCCAGCTCGCCGGCTTCGAGAACGCTGACGCCGGCAATGCCGCGCGCAATCGACTCCGCGATCTCCTTTGTTTGGTCGCTGGAGTGGTCGTCCACCACGATGAGCTCCCAATCCTTGCCGAGCGCGAAGATCTCCTCCGACTGGCTTACCAGGGATTCAAGGCACGCGGCCAGGCAATCCTGCTCGTTCCGCGCCGGAACGATCACCGTCACCTCGAGCAGCTCTTCGGGTTCGGGCTGATCGAACACCGTTCCCGGAATCGTGTTCGCCGCCCAGGTCCGCCAGTCCGGCGGCGAAGATTGCCCACGCGGCTGATCGGAGAGCCCAAGTAACGGTTTGTGCTCCGGTTTGTGCTCCGGCGATGAAGACCGGCCGCCGGGAGCTCCCGGCCTCTCTGCGTCTTCTGCGCCGCTCGCGGCGGCTTCGTCTCTGCTCATGCGCCTCGCCCTTTGGTCTTTCGGCCTTTCGCTCCGTATTATAAGGAGGTGCGGTTTCTTCGGCCTTTTTTACTGCTTCTACTTGTTCCGCTGATACTGGTGTGCGCCTGTAACCGCGGGTCTCACCCCGCTCAGCCCGGGACGATGGCGCCGGACTTTACGGTTTCTGACGGAACCACCACAGTTCACCTGGCCAGTTATCGCGGGCGCGTGGTGCTGTTGAACTTCTGGGCCACGTGGTGCCCGCCGTGCGTGGCTGAGATGCCTTCGCTCGAGCAGCTCCACCACGACATGCCCAATCTGGTCATCATCGCCGTGAGCATCGACCAGGACCCGGTTGCCTACAGAGACTTCCTCATCCGCCACCACATCGACCTGATCACGGTGCGCGATCCCAGCCAATCGGCGCCCGCGCTCTTCCACACCGACATGTGGCCGGAGACGTACCTGATCGACCGCAGAGGCATCATCCGCAGCAAATTCATCGGCGCGCAGGATTGGTCTGATCCCACCATCCGCGCCCTCATCAAAAGCCTGTGATGCAGGGCGCTCCGCTCAGCCGCGAGTCTTGCTATGATGCCAGCATGACGACTGTGGAAGTTTCCTATCGCTACGAGGCTCCGCCCAGCGAGCAGGCGGCGCTGGCGCTGGCCCGCGCGCGCGACGTTTACGGCATTCGCCAAATCACTCTGGACCGCGAGACGCGCACCGTGCGCGTGGAATACGATGCTACCCGTCTGAATGCAGCTACGGTCAAGCACCTCATCCGTATGGCCGGAATCGAAATCGCCGAAGAACTCCCGGCCGCAATCGCGCCGCCGCTGGAGAACGCCAGCGCGGCCAACGCGTGATGCGGCGCCGAGCACGTTTTCTCAGAGCGGAACCCTCTCCAGCGGCGCGATAAAGCCGATGCCGGGAACGTCGAGCTTGTGCAAATTCTTGTCGTTGGTGATAAAGAGGTCTACGCCAAAATGCGCAGCACATGCTAGTTGGATTGCATCTGCGTTACGCAGAGAGTGGGTTGCGCGAAGCGATGCATAACGCCATGCCACCTGCGCGTCGAAGCTCACAACCTGCGCACAAGACCGGATTGCCCGATCATACTGCTCGATGAGCGATGTCTGTCCGAGCTTTGTAGGCCTTACCAGCACCTCACCCAGCGCCATCGCCGAAGTGACGATGCGGTCTCCACGATCCAGCATCCGCTTGCGAATTTCGATCATGCGGCTGCGATTCGGCTCCAGCCCCTCGAAGATGTAGATGAAGATATTTGTGTCGAAAAACACCTTGCTCAAATGTCTTCCCTCCGCAGATTCTCGACGTACTCATCGGCGTGCTCATCGGCCCAGATGTGACGGCCCGATCCGATGAGGCGAATGAGCGGATCGTCCTCGTAGTTCCCGTTGACTGGTCTTCGAGATTCCCTGCACCAGTCCTCATACCAATCGATGAGGGGCAAGTACTTCTCAGGAATCTGATGGCGGCCGGGAAGATACTTGGGGCTACGATGAGATTGCCGCCCGGGATCAACGTAGTCGCCTGGGCGATAGAGCCGGATGTTGCCCGACCTGGTTTCGAAGAGCATCCGGTATTTCGTGGTCGTAGACGGGGGATTATTTACGATCATGTGCTGGTTCAAATGCGGGTTGACGGATTTGCGGTCTTCGGGAGTTGAGAACCCCAACGCGTCGAGTTTTTTCCGAACTTCGTCTTTTGAGAAATCCTCGCGAGTTGGGAATTCCTGATGAAGCAGAGCAACAGCAATCCAGATGCGGTCCGCCAGGCGAACGTCAGAAACTACGCTTGCCATTAGGTCATACCCTCCAATCTAGGTATCATACCTATTTTACATAACTAAGTCAACCGAAATGAAAAGGCCCCCGCTCGACGCAGGGGCCTGCTGTGCTTGCTGGAGGCGCTGGTTGCGGAATACGAAGCTGCCGCCGCTCCCCCAGGAGGTTTAGTACATGCCGTCCATGCCGCCGTGGCCACCGGCCGGGGCGGGAGTCTTTGGCTCCGGAATCTCGCAAACCAGAGCCTCGGTGGTGAGCAGCAGGGCGGCGATGGAGGCCGCATTCTGCAGCGCCGTGCGGGTAACCTTGGTGGGGTCGATGACGCCGGCCTTCACCAGGTCCTCGAACTTGCCGGTGAGAGCGTTGTAGCCGTAGTGCGCCTCCTTGGAGTCGAGTACCTTGGCCACCACCACGGCGCCCTCCTCGCCGGCGTTAGCGACGATCTGGCGGAGCGGCTCTTCGAGCGCGCGGAGCACGATCTGGGCGCCGATTTTCTCGTCGCCTTCGAGCGTGCCCACCAGTTTCTCGACTGCGGGCATGGCGCGCACCAGGGCAACGCCGCCGCCGGGAACGATGCCCTCCTCGACCGCCGCGCGGGTGGCGTGCAGAGCGTCTTCGACGCGAGCCTTCTTCTCCTTGAGCTCGGTCTCGGTGGCCGCGCCCACCTTGATGATGGCCACGCCGCCGACCAGCTTGGCCAGCCGCTCTTGCAGCTTTTCCTTGTCGTAATCGGAGGTGGTCTTCTCGATCTGCGAGCGGATCTCCTTCACGCGGCCTTCGATGTCCGCGGACTTGCCGGCGCCATCGACGATGGTGGTGTTGTCCTTATCGATGGTGATGCGCTTGGCCTTGCCCAGATCCTCAAGCTTGATGTTTTCGAGCTTCAGGCCGAGATCCTCGGTGATGGCCTTGCCGCCGGTGAGGATGGCGATGTCGCCCAGCATGGCCTTGCGCCGGTCGCCAAATCCGGGAGCCTTGACGGCAGCCACGTTGAGCGTGCCGCGCAGCTTGTTCACCACCAGCGTGGCCAGGGCTTCGCCTTCCACGTCCTCGGCGATGATGAGCAACGGCTTGCCGCCACGGGCGATCTGCTCAAGCAGGGGGAGCAGGTCCTTCATGGCGCTGATCTTCTTTTCGTAGATCAGGATGTAGGGATCTTCGAGAACCGCTTCCAGCCGCTCCGCGTCGGTGACGAAGTAGGGGCTGAGGTAACCGCGGTCGAATTGCATGCCGTCTACGGTTTCCAGACCGGTGTGCATGGTCTTGGATTCCTCGATGGTGATGACTCCGTCCTTGCCGACCACCTTGACGGCTTCCGCGATGATGTCGCCGATCTCCTGGTCGCCGTTGGCGGAGATGGCGCCCACCTGGGCCACCGAGCCTTCGTTCACCGGCTTCGACAGCTTACCGAGCGCGCCGTCCTGGTTCCACTTGGAGTCCTTGTCGCGGGTGCCGATGACGGCCGTGACCGCCTTCTCGATGCCGCGCTTGAGAGCGGTGGGATTGGCGCCGGCGGCCACTGTCTTGACGCCCTCGCGGAAGATGGACTGGGCCAACACGGTTGCGGTGGTGGTGCCGTCGCCGGCCACGTCCGAGGTCTTCGAGGCCACTTCGCGCACCAGTTGCGCGCCGACGTTCTCCAGCGGGTCCTTGAGATCGATCTCCTTAGCCACCGTCACGCCGTCCTTGGTGATGGTGGGCGAGCCGAACTTCTTTTCGATTACGACGTTGCGGCCCTTGGGGCCGAGCGTCGCCTTGACAGCGTCCGCCAGCGTGTTCACGCCGCGCAGAATCGCCTGACGGGAATCTTCGCCGTGCAGAATTTGCTTTGCCATTGCAATCTCCTAATTTGCAGTTCGTATTTGAAAAAGCTGTCAGTGGTCAGTTATCAATCATCAGTTGCTCCAGCTTCAGTTGCCGGCGCCTGCTTTCCAAGCCTTTTGCTGACAACTGAGAACTGACATCTCGCGCGCCGTGGCGCTGTTACTTCTTGATAATGCCCAGGACTTCTTCCTCGCGCATAATCAGGTACTCTTCGCCGTCGATCTTGATCTCAGTGCCCGAGTACTTGCCGAAGAGGATCCGGTCGCCCGCTTTCACGTCCAGGGGAAAGACCTTGCCTTCGTCGTTGGATTTGCCTTTGCCCACGGAGATCACTTCGCCCTCCTGGGGCTTCTCCTTGGCGGTGTCGGGAATGATGATTCCGCCGCGAACCGTCTCACCCTCTTCCAAACGGCGGACAAGGATACGGTCGTGGAGCGGAGTGAACGTGGTGGTTTTTGCTGCTGTTGCTGCCATTGCTTCGCTTCTCCTTCACACGCGATCAGGTGTGCTCCAATCGCGTAGTTTTGAGTGAAATAAAAACTGATGAGAAACTGCCGAATGGGAGCTGCTCTGCGGAGCACTGAAGCCTGTCGAGCAGTTTCAGGAGCCAGCCGCTAGCAATCTCGCCTTCCAATTGCTAAAGATAGGGAAGGGAGGTTGATTTTGTCAAGAGGCAAAATCAAAGATATTAGTTAAATTGACTAAGATTTTATTATGTAAGACAAGTAGATTCTAAGAGGGATCGATTTGGCAGCCGTTGAACGCAAGGCTGGCCTCGGGCTCGCCAAGCTCCTTAAAGTCCTTCTCTGGGGCTTCACCGGAAGGCTCGGAAAGGGCTAGAATGATTACGATGTTGCGTCGCATTCATCCTCGTCGTCTTTATGCCATCGGAGTATTAGCCGGCTTGACCATCAGTTGCCTCTCGGCCGGCGCACAGGACAACAATTGGCGTTACCGCAAGTACAAACCCCCTCCGCCGACATCGCAGATTACGGTTACCGTGCTGCGCGCCGACAATGGAACGCCTATACCCAAAGCGGCGGTTATCTTTCACCCCCTCAAGAAGAATGGTAAGGACGAGGGCGGTATGGAGCTGAAGGCGAATCAGGATGGCAAGGCGACCATGACCGTGATCCCTATCGGCGATACGGTGCTGGTGCAAATCATCGCCGACGGCTACCAGACCTACGGAAAGATATACCAGATCGACAAGGCGAAGATGGCCATGAAAATCCGGATGAAACTGCCGCAGCCGGAGTATTCGATTTACGCCCATCACAGCGCCGCGGCCTCCTCTGAAGGCGCGGAGACCGGGAAGGCGGCCAAGAGTCCGAATTCAACACCATCGGCAAAGGGTGCGAGCCCAACTCCATCCCGCGCCAAGCCCTCCAGTTCGGATAAAAGCAAGCCCTCCGGCCCGGCCAAGCAGGCTGCGCAGAGCGGGGGCGGCCAGTCCCAGGCGCAGTCGCAGACAGCGCAGAAGTAGGGCCGGGATCCGGGCGCCGGGAGCGTTTTATCTTCCGGTCTGCGGGAATGCGTAGAATGCTTTCATGCCATCCCCACCTCTCCACGGCAAATCGGCGCTGGTAACCGGAGGCGCGCGGCGCATTGGACGCGGCATTGCTCTGGCGCTGGCCAGGGCCGGCGCGGACGTGGCCATCAGCTACCGCAACTCGCAGGACGCGGCCCGGCAGACCGCGCAGGAGATCGAGGCTCTGGGTGTCCGGGCGCTGGCGGTGGAATGCGATGTGCGCTCGGAGGCCTCGGTCATCGAGGCCATCGCCGCTGTCACTGGCCGTTTTGGGCGCCTCGACCTGCTGGTGAACAATGCGGCCCTGTTTACCTTCGCCCGGCTTGAAAGCCTGAGCCTGCGGGAATGGGATGCGGTCTTTGAGACCAACGCGCGAGGACCGTTCCTGGCGGCGCGGGAGGCGCTGCCGCACCTGCGCGCGGCACAGGGAAGGATCGTCAACATCGGTTCGCTGGGAGGCATTCACGGCTGGCCAGGCCATGCGCACTACTGCGCCTCCAAGGCGGCTTTGCACCTGCTTACACAATCGATGGCCAAGGCCTTTGCGCCCAGCGTGAGTGTGAACTGCGTGGCGCCGGGATGGATTGAACCGGAAAACAGCGCCGAGCGAGACGATCAAGAGGCCCAGCGTTTTGCCGCCAGAACTCCCATGCACCGCAACGGGAGCGTTGACGATGTAGCCCAAGCGGTGCTCTTCTTCGCCACCGGGCCGAGCTTTATCACGGGACAGATCTTGGCCGTCGATGGCGGGTTGGGGCTGTAAAGCAATCGCTCAACGCCCATAGGGAAGGCCCCGAAGGCAGCGGGGCTGCTTGACCTTTATTCCGCGCCCGCTCAGACTGAAAGGAGTGCTCGCGGACGCAGGATTTCTTTCTAACAATGACTTTCAGCTACGGCTTCGCGGAAGCATTTGCTATTCATCGCAGAAGAGCGGCAGGCCGGGCGGGCCGTTCAGCCATCGCCATTATGGGGATGATGGCGGCGATGGCTGCGGCCGGTTGCCGGACCTCCAAGCCCGCCCTCACGCCGCTTGAGGCGCAGGGCAAACAGGTGTTTGCTGTAGGCTGCGCTCACTGCCACGTCTACAACAACTGGCGCATCACGCCGGCTCCGCCCGATCTGCATGGCTTGTTCACCCGCAAAACGCTGCCGGACGGCGAACCGGCAACCGATGCCGAGGTTGAGCGCGTGCTCATGACAGGGAAGGGAAAGATGCCCTCGTTTGCCTATCAAATGACCTCTCAGCAGATGACCGCGCTGATCGCCTACCTGCACGTGTACAAGGCTGGACCGCACAAATGACGCCGGGCCGCGTGCCCGCTTGGCTGGCACGGCCATCACGGTATACTTGGGAGGTTCATGACGCCGGAAAAAACATTTTATTTGGAGACCTTCGGCTGCCAGATGAATGCCCATGACTCAGAAAAGGTCATCGGCACGCTGCGCGAGCGGGGCTACCGGCAGGTGGAGTCGGAAGAAGAGGCCGGTCTGATCCTCTACAACACCTGCTCCATCCGCGACAAGGCGGAGCAGAAGGTCTTCCATCGCCTGAACGACTATAAGCGCCTGCACAAAGAAGGCAAGCGCTTCGGCGTCCTCGGATGCGTGGCCCAGCAGGAGGGGGAAAATATCTTTGCGCGCGCACCTCACGTTTCGCTGGTCTCCGGCTCGGCCTCCTACCGCAAGCTGCCGGAGATGCTGGCCCGTCTGGAAGCTGGCGAGACCCGCATCACCGGCCTTGACGACCGGCAGACGGAGGAAACCTTCGAGACCGAGTTTACGGCCCGTCAGAATCCCTACCGCGGTTACATCACCATCATCGAGGGCTGCGACAAGTTCTGTTCCTACTGCGTAGTTCCTTACACGCGCGGCAAGGAGCGCAGCCGGAGCTCTTCGTCGGTGCTTGAGGAAGCGCGGCGCATCGCCGGCCTCGGCTACACAGAGATTCAGCTTCTGGGGCAGAACGTGAACAGCTACCGCGATCCGGAAGGGAAGTGCAGCTTCGCGGAGCTGCTGGCCGCCGTGGGCCAGGTCCCCGGCATTCGCCGGGTGCGCTTCACCACCAGCCATCCGCGCGACTTCACCCGCGACATCGTAGAGGCCATCGACGCGGTGCCCACGCTCTGCGACCACGTACACCTGCCGGTGCAATCGGGCTCGGCGCGGGTGCTCAAAATGATGGCGCGCGAGTACACGCCGGAGTGGTACCTGGAGCGGATCGGCTGGATCAAGGCAGCGCGCCGCACCATCTCCATCTCCACTGACATCATCGTGGGCTTTCCCGGAGAAACCGAGGACGACTTTATGCAGACCATGGAGCTGCTCGCCGAGGTCGAGTACGATTGCGTCTTCGCTTTCAAGTATTCAGCGCGGCCGAACACCCCCGCGCTGGTCATGATCGATTCCGTCCCCGATGTGGAAAAGTCCAACCGGCTTCAAGTGCTGCTTGACCGCCAGCGCGAGATTCAAAGGGTAAACTACTCCAAGCACTTAGGGCAGATTCTTGAAGTCATGATCGAGGGGCAGAATCCGGCGCGCGGCCAGATCTCCGGCCGCAGCAGCCAGAATAAGCCAGTCAATTTCACCTGTTCACAACCGATCGCGCCGGCGCCGGGTAGCTACGTGCAGGTGCGGATTACTGCAACCGGCCCGAACAGTCTCACCGGCGTGGCCGTCTAAGATGGAAGGAAACGGAAGAGGGAAGCCATGGAGATCGAGGTAAGAATTCGCGGCTTGATGATGGACCCCTCCACGAATATGCCCATTGTGGTGCTCAAGGACGTTGCCTCTGACGCAGTGATGCCGATCTGGGTGGGAATCTTTGAGGCCAATGCTATCGCCATCGAGATCGAAAAGCTCAATGCTCCGCGCCCCATGACCCACGACCTGACAAAAAACCTCATCCATTACCTGAATGGGAGCCTGGAACGCGTTGTCATCACAGAGATTAAGGAGGACACATTTTACGCGGTTCTTTGCCTGCGCCAAGGCGATGAGGCCATCACGGTCGATTCGCGTCCCTCTGACGCCATCGCGCTGGCGCTGCGCACCGATTGCCCAATCTATGTCTCCGAGGCTGTGATGCAAACCGCGAAGCTGAACACTGCCGGCCCGCCCGAGGGACCGACGGCGGAGCAGTTGCGCAGTTGGCTTGAGGGCCTCAACGACGAGGACCTAGGCCGCTACAAGATGTGATCGAGCCATCGCTGCCAGAAGACACCCGCAGCGGCTTCCAGGCGAGGGCCATGCTTCCGGGCCGCAGCTCGAAGCCCGGCCACGGAGATTTTTTTCTGCCGCAATTCGCACACATGGGCCACGTACCAGTCTTCTAACGCCATCTCTGTAACTTCGGGGTGAAACTGTAGCCCGAGCGCGAAGTCTCCTATGGTAAATGCTTGATTTTCGTAGAGTTCTGTACCTGCAAGGCGATGTGCGCTTTGCGGCAGATCGAACGTATCCCCATGCCAATGAAAGACCGATAGGCCGTCCGTGAGCAAAGGCGCAAACCACTCCGGCACAGCCTCGGCGTTGACCGCCAGCAACGGAGACCACCCGATCTCGGCGCCGTGCGCTCCCGGATACACGCGGGCGCCCAGCGCGGCCGCCATCAGTTGGGCTCCCAGGCAGATGCCCAGCGTTGGCCGACCCGCCGCCAGGCGCTGCCGGAGGCATTCGATCTCATCGTTCAGAAATGGATAATCCGCGCGGTCATAGACGCTGATCGGCCCGCCAAGCACTACAAGCAGGTGGCAGCTTTGAAGTGCCGCTGCAAGCGGAGAGCGGGCGGAGGCAACCTGAATCGTTTGGATTTCAAAGCCGCGGCGCTCGAGCTGCGGTTGCAGGGAACCGAGGTCTTCGACGGCAACCTGCGACAAGACAGTGGCGTGCAGGGATTTGGGAGGCATGAGTTCAGGGGACTCGCGGCGGCTGGGTTTATTTTACAGAATATATGTTATCGGACGTTCCATCTATGCCGCCCGTTTCGTCACCGGCTAATTCCGTATCTCCGCCAACAGACTCTCGATCTCAGCCCTGGCCTCGGCCGCCGGCGGCAGCAGCGGCGACCGCGCGCGCCCGCCGTAGTACCCGTTGAAGTCGCAGGCATATTTCAGCCCTGGGATTCCCAATTCGCCCACGATCCGCCGGTTGGCGGCTGCAATGCGCTTCTGCTTCTCCTCGGCGAGCTGCAGGTCGTGGTCCTTCCATGCCTGATAGATCTCCTGGCAAGCCTGCGGTGCGCAGGCGGCGAAGCCTAAGATGGCCCCCGAAGCGCCGGCTTCGAGCGAGGCAAGCACCGCGCTCCCTGACCCGCAGTGAACTTGGAAACCCACCTCCTTGGTTCGTGTCTTGATCGCGGTCTGCGGAGGCGCGGCCGCCAAGGCTGCTCCCCCCGCCAGCGCCCCGGCGGAGATAAACGCGCCCGCCGTCCCGGCTGTCCGGGTCAACATGCGTCCGGTCACGGCTTCAAAGACCGGCGTCACGGTCACCGTCCGCCGCGGCGCATTGCGCGTCAACTCCACCTGGGCGCGAATCCTCTCCACGTCCCCGCTCGAATCCTTAATGCCGATGATCTTCGGATGCTGGGCCAGCTCGGCTACCACCTCTACCGGAATCTGGTACGGAACAAAGGCCGGAATGTTGTAGAGCATCACCGGCAGCGGCGAACGGTCGGCTACGCTGCGGAAGTAGTGCAGCACCGCAGCCGCCGTCATCTGGCCGGCATAATAATGAGGCGTGCGCACCAGAACCGCGTCATACTGAAAACCGGCCGCCGCCTCGGCCAGCTCCACCGTCGCCTTCACGCTCTCCCGCCCCACGCCGGCGATCAGCACCTTGTCCGGCGCCGCGGCCTCGGCCGCTGCGCGCAGCACCTCGCGCGACTCCCCGCCGTCGAGCATGACGGCCTCGCCCGTCGAGCCCAAAACTACCATCCCCGCCAGCAAGGTGCGCGAATAGCGGGCCATATTCGCTTCCAGCTTTTTGAAATACACGCGCTCGCCGGGATAGAACGGCGTGGTTACCGCAGCAAAAATGCCTTCGAGCAGCATCTCTATCATTGTACGATTCGCACTCCGGCCTGAAGCATGTTTTGACCTGCGCCGAAAGCCGCTTCCCTGCCCCCAACAGCGGCAAAATTGTTCCCGTGGCCGCGGGAGGCGTATGTTTAAGGGAAGACCGAACCGCCTGTGGAGGAGCCGTGAAGACCAACTCTCTATTCGAGACCGATGAAGAAGATAGCGCCTCGAAGTTCGTCTGGCAGGCTGTATGGTTTTTCATCCATGTGATTCTGGCTTTGGGTTCGTGGATGGCCCTCATGCTCGTTGGCTATGCCATCAATCCCACCGGCGTTCCGCAGTGGTTCATTCTCCTTCTCTCGATTGCGGTTCCCCTCATTGTGGGACTGGTTATTGCCCGCATTCACCGCGACGATATGGCCCCGGCGGTTTGGCTCCTGGGGCTGATCTGGGTGCTTATTATCAGCCTCTGGATTCTCGATATGCCCACCGGGCCCAATCAGTGCTACCAATGCGGCGCCACGGAAAAACTGACGCGCACATTCTTGAGCATGCCCCGACCCAGCGGATTGATCGACGACGATGGGCCTTTTCTGGGCACCTGGCCGGCCGCCGCGCTAGTTGGATACTCCGTGGGCGCGTGGCTTACTCTGCGCAGGCGTGCGCCGCAACCTGATTCAGAAATCTGACGATAAAATTTGCGGCAAACCGCTAGAAGCAAAGCGGCGCAGCCTGGCCCTGCCGGGCGCGGCGTTCACCGGGTCTTACGGCCTCCCGATCATCACTTCAGTGGCCTTAATCAGAGCCACGGCCGCCTCGCCCGGCTTGAGCGCCAGCTCGCGCACCGCATCGGCGGTGATGATGGCGGTCACGCGCTGATTGCCCACAGCCAGCACCACCTTGGCCAGCAGGCCCTCCTGAGTAATCTCTGAGACCACGCCCCGCAACTGGTTGCGTCCGCTGATGTGCGTTGACCCAAGACGCGCCGGTGACGCCGGCAGAAACTCCTCCAGCTCATCGAGCGGGATGCGGTGATGACCTCCCGGCGTCTTTATGGTATGCAGCCGCCCGGCCAGAATCCAATGCTTCAGCGCAGGATAGCTCATCCCCAATTTGGCCGCTGCCTGACGCGGCGTGAGCAGTGCTGAGGTGTTCATGGCGAAGCAGGATTCCTCCTCTTCTCAGTACTTTACACCCCTGGCGTTTTTTGCGCCTTCGCGGGAACCGGACGACAGCGCCGGTGCGTCGAGCGGCTGCTGCTCCCGATGCGGCTTCCCTTCCCCCGGCGCATCCCCGGCAAGACCGCGGGCAGGCTTGCGCCGCCTTTTCTCTCCTGTCCCATCTTCCGAAAATGGAGTGACTCCAATCACTCGACAGAGGCTCATGTGGATGATAGGCTTCCGGTCGTATGCCCAGGGGTTCCCAATGCGCAGTGTTTTCAGGGCGGTCCTGCGTTCGGAATCTCCCCGGCTTCAATCCTAATTGTTCGGAGGATTTGTGATCGTTCACGATTGGGTCTCTGTATTGATGGGCGTGAGTGTGCTCGCGCTCGCTGCAGCGTGGTTCTTCGGACGCCAGGCGCTCGTTTCCGGCACCGGCGCTCCGGCCATTCAGGTGATCTCGACCCGAAGCCGGCTAACAGGCGCCGGCGGACGATTCTGGGGCCGTTTGTTGCCGCGGCGCGGGACGCGATTCGCCGGCCTGGTGGCCGCACTCGCCCTGCTCGGCAAGGGCATAGCCTTTGCCGCGCCTGTGGAAGCAGCCGGAGGCGAAGCTAATCTCAAGCTCCCGGACCTGACGCAGGTCCGCTTTTTGGGTCAGAGCATTGACGGCCACACCCTGCTCCTGTTCGGTCCCCTCTTTTGCCTCCTGGGAATGCTCTTCGGCCTCTTCATGTACATCCACCTGAAGGGCCTGCCCGTGCATCGGGCGATGAAGGAGGTCTCGCAGTTGATCTGGGAGACCTGCAAAACCTATCTCATCAACCAGGGCAAGTTTCTGCTCCTCCTCTGGAGCTTTATCGCCGTCGTCATTCTGGTTTACTTCGCCGTACTGCTTCACTTCAGCGCGGCGCGCGTCATCATCATCCTGGCCTTCAGCGTGCTGGGGATGGCCGGCAGCTACTTTGTGGCCTGGTTCGGCATCCGGGTCAACACGCTGGCCAACTCGCGCGGCGCCTGGGCGGCGCTGGGCGGCAACGCCTATCGCGCCTTCAGCGTTCCCCTCAAATCGGGCATGAGCATCGGCATGATGCTCATCTCCATCGAGCTGCTGATGATGTTCAGCATCATCCTCTTCGTTCCGGGCGACTACGCCGGGCCGTGCTTCATCGGCTTCGCCATCGGCGAGTCGCTGGGCGCCGCCACGCTGCGGCTGGCCGGAGGCATCTTCACCAAGATCGCCGACATCGGCGCCGATCTGATGAAGATCGTCTTTCACGTGAAAGAGGACGACGCCCGCAACCCCGGCGTCATCGCCGACTGCACGGGCGACAATGCCGGCGACTCGGTCGGCCCCACCGCCGACGGCTTTGAAACCTACGGCGTGGTCCAGGTGGCTCTGATCGCCTTCATCATGCTGGGCGCCAAGAGCGCCGTTTCCGGCGTGCAACTGCTGGTCTGGCTCTTCGCGGTCCGCGTGGCCATGCTGGTGGCTGCCGTCGCCGGTTATTACATCAACGAGATCGTCGCCAAGGCGCGCTACGGCAAAGCTGAGGAGTTCAACTTCGAATCGCCCCTCACCTCGCTCGTCTGGATCACCTCCATTGTGACCATCGCCGCCACCTATCCGGTCACCTATCTCCTGCTCTCAAATCTGGGCGGCGATCCCACGCTGTGGTGGAAGCTGGCCACCATCACCTCCTGCGGCACCATCGCCGGCGCGCTCATCCCTGAGCTGGTCAAGGTCTTTACCTCCACCAAGGCTCGCCACGTGCAAGAGGTGGTCGCCTCGGCAAGGGAGGGCGGAGCGGCGCTCGGTCTCCTCTCCGGCTTTGTCTCCGGAAATTACTCCGCCTACTATCTGGGTCTGGCGGTCATCCTCTTGATGGCCATCGGATACGGCGTCAGCACCCAGGGCTTCGATCAGGTGATTCTGGCCTCGCCCATGTTCGCCTTCGGCCTCGTCGCCTTCGGTTTCCTGGGCATGGGGCCTGTGACCATCGCGGTCGATTCCTTCGGACCGGTCACTGACAACGCCCAATCCATCTACGAGCTTTCGCTCATTGAGAACCAGCCCGGCGTGCGCGAGGAAGTGAAAAAGCAGTACGGCGTGGACGTGGACTTCGAGCGCGCCAAGCGCACCCTGGAAGCCGCCGACGGCGCCGGCAACACCTTCAAAGCCAGCGCCAAGCCGGTGCTCATCGGAACCGCCGTGGTGGGCGCCACCACCCTCATCTTCGCCACCATCATGGCCCTCACCAATTCCCTCACCCAGAACGTCTCCAAGCTGTCGCTGCTTCACGCGCCCTTCCTGCTTGGCCTCATCACCGGAGGAGCGGTCATCTACTGGTTCACCGGCGCCTCCACCCAGGCCGTGACCACCGGCGCCTATCGCGCCGTGGAATTCATCAAGCGCAATATCCACATCGAGGGAGCCGAAAAAGCCTCTACCGAGGACAGCAAGCGGGTGGTAGCTATTTGCACCCGCTACGCGCAAAGCGGGATGCTCACCATCTTCATCTCGCTCTTCTTTGCGGCCCTGGCGTTTGCCTTCCTCGATCCATTCTTCTTTGTCGGCTACCTCATCTCCATCGCCGCCTTCGGCCTCTACGCGGCCATCTTCCTGGCCAACGCCGGCGGCGCCTGGGACAACGCGAAAAAGATCGTTGAAGTCGATCTGCAAGAGAAAGGCACGCCTCTGCACGAGGCCACGGTGGTCGGCGACCTGGTGGGCGATCCCTTCAAGGACACGGCCGCCGTAGCCCTCAACCCGGTCATCAAGTTCACCACGCTCTTCGGCCTGCTCGCCGTCGAGCTGGCGGTGCAAATGTCAGCCGCCAGCGGCGCGTTCTGGACGCACGTGCTCGCGGCCGTCTTCTTCCTCGTGTCGTTCTTCTTCGTCCACCGCTCGTTCTACGGCATGCGCATCAAGAGTGACGAGTCCTCATAAGCCGCTTGCGGCGTATGAGGGTTGATGAGAGCGCCTCCGGCCATCCCTGTTGCAGCAGGGATGGCCGGCAACTTATGCACCCAGTTCCCTGCCCGCGCAGGAGCCGGCGCGTGTCGCGCCGCGTAATCCTCCTGGAACCGTAGGTCGGCTAGTTTTTCCGCCCCTGCGAACATTACTAAAGGTCATCATCCTTTAGTAACCACACTTCCCTCAAAACGCCACTACTTTCTCCTTTCCAAACCGCGAACTGCGGGATATGCTCTACGCAATCCCCAGTTCACCGGGCACGTCGCATCGCGCAATCACACCGGGCCACGGGCTCTTCCCCACACATCGCCTTCGGCCGCTCCAGTGTTGAGCTGCATCTATAGCCGGAAGCCGCCCTCCCTCACCGCGCGACTCGCGTCTCGGGCAATATCAGCGGAGGTTTGCCATGAAACGCGCCGCATTGCTTCTTAGCTGCGGGCTGCTGTTCGCCTTAACCTTGCCGCCCGCCCTCTTGCGGGCGCAACCAGCGGCCGCGGCCGCTCAAACGTCCGCTCCGCAGAGCGCCCCCGCTTGCTCAACGGCGAATGGTACCACCCTCGCCCTTGCAAAGGTCACGGCAGGCGATCAGGAAATTACGGTGAAAGGAGCTATTCCCGGCCAGGACTACGAGGCATGGGAGCGAGCGCCCGCTACCACGAAGGGTTCCACTCCGCCTGTCTGGCTAGCCAGCACCAAGGCAGAACCTGATTGCACGTTGAGTTTTAAAGACCTGACTCAAGCCCCGATTGCTGGAGATACGATACGGATTCTCAGCGCTGAGGAGGGTGCGAATTTTTCAACTTCAAAAAAGTTTGCAAATTTTGATCTCATCGAGCCGAGTACCGTAGTGGCTGGAACGGCATTTGTGCAACTCCCCAGAGTCATCGCCGGCTACGAGCAAAGCGGCGCCAACAGCGCCAATTCTGTCGGAAGGCTCTACATCGACGTTTATTATGCTCATGAGTTGAGGCGCGCGAGTTCGCCTGACAACAAGCCCGCTGCATGGCAGCTTTTCGGCAACGTCGACATCGGCAGCAGCGCACAGAACCTCACCTCGACGGTGGGCGATTACGTGGCTGGTATCTCTGGAACCGCCAGCAGCATCAAGATCAACCAGGTGGCAAGCGCCGCCGAGTTTCTGACCGGGCTGGAGTACAACGCACTGCGCACGCGAACACGGCGGCTTGCAATTTTCGGTGAATATGGGGCTCTGGGAGCGTTGCAGACCGGAGAATTAAATAACACCTATGCGTTCCCCGCCCAAGACACACAAGCCTATAACCTGCTTGTGGATGCCGAACAAATGGCGCCGGGGTACAATCCAGCTCAGTCAATTGCTACAACATGCAGCTTTTCCAGCAGTTCGCTAATCACCGGCGTAGCCAACAATTGTATGTTCGTAGAATTCTCGCAACCGCAGCCCTACTTCGACCAGGAGGCTTACGTTGGCATACGAGCAGTTTCATTCCTTCCGGGGAGCGTATTTGCCGGCGCTGCGCCGGCTATTCTCAGCGCCGGCGCCGGAGCGAACCACGCCGTCAATCTCAACATGGACTTCAACTCATTGCGTTTCGATGGCTTGGTGCCCTTCGCCGTCCCCTCCACAGGCGGCGCGCAATCCAAGACTCCCGTCCTATACCTCTTCGGTTACGCCAGTCTCGCCATCGATCACTCCCACTTCCCCAATTCAAGCAACTTCATCAACCTCAACCCTGTCTCCTCGGTCATCGCAAACAACAAGCTGCAAACCCCGTCCTCTGGCAATACCTATGTAATCTACAGCCAGCGAACACCGCAGGAGTTCTACAGCATAGGCGTTGGCCTGGATTTGGTTAAAATTTGGAGCTCACTATCCACTCCCAAAAAGAACGGCCAATAAGAACGCGCCGTAAGTTTGAGGAGAGCCTCCGTCTGCGCGGGGCCTTGCAACTTCGCCCCCGCAGGCATCAAGGGCAGCCTTGCCGGAAAAACTGCGCTTACGGCAACACCGGGACGGCTACATATTTTGTGTGCTGGTCTGAAGCCGCAGCACCTGGAGCACAATCCGTCTCCCATCGCGCCGGCAGCTAAGATTAGACCCATGCGGCTTTCGCAAAGGACGGCCTGGGACACGAACGAGAACGAGCTGGCGCGCGCCTACCGCCTGCGCAAGGAAGCCGGGCTGCCCATCGCCGACCTTACGGCCTCCAATCCCACCCGCTGCGGATTCGCCTACCCGCCCGGCCTGCTCGAATCACTCGCCGATCCCCTCGTTCTCGACTACGATCCCCAACCCAAGGGAGGTTGGCGCGCCCGCGAGGCCGTATGCGCCTACTATGCCGGCCACGGCGCGGCCCTCGACCCCGGCCAGATCGTGCTCACCACCAGCACCAGCGAGGCTTACAGCTTTCTCTTCCGCTTGCTCTGCGATCCCGGCAGCGAGATTCTCATCCCCCAGCCCAGCTACCCGCTCTTCGACTTTCTGGCCGCGCTCGACGACGTGCGCCTCCAGCCGGCTCCGCTGGTCTACGACCACGGCTGGCAGATCGACTTTGCGGAGCTGCGCCGGGCGATCACGCCTGCGGCCCGCGCCATCGTCGCCGTTCACCCCAACAATCCCACCGGGCACTTCACCAAGCCCTGGGAGGCTGCGGAGCTGGCCCGCCTGTGCCGGGAGTTCAACCTCTCGCTCATCGTGGATGAGGTCTTTCTCGACTACCCAATGGCGGGCGCGGCGGCGAGAGAGCCATTCAGCTTCGCCGCTGGCCTGGACGGGGTTTCCGTCTTTGTGGTGAGCGGCCTGAGCAAGATTGCCGGCCTGCCTCAGATGAAGGCTGCATGGATCGTGGCCGCGGGGCCGGAGCAGGCCAAGGCCCTTGATCGCCTGGAGGTGATTGCCGATACTTTTCTCTCGATGAACGCCCCCGTGCAGTGCGCCCTGCCGGCGTGGCTTGCGAGCCGCACGGCGATCCAGGAGCAGATTCGCGCCCGCGTGGCAACAAACCTGGCCGAGCTGGACCGGCAACTCGCCAGCCTGCCCCCGGTTCGCAGGCTGGATGTCGAGGGCGGCTGGTACGCGGTGCTCCGGATTCCCGCCATCGAACCCAGCGAGCGGGTCACGCTGACCCTCCTTGATCGCGGCGTCTGGGTCCAGCCCGGCTACTTCTTCGGGTTCCCGGAATCAGGCTGGCTGGTCCTCAGCCTGCTCGCGCGCGAGGCGGAGTTTAACGCTGGAGTAACGATCCTGGTTAATCATCTGAGAACGCATCAGGAGAGTAACATTCGTCCGCGAAAATCGTAAGTGAAACTTTAAGTTATTGATGTAACATTTCGGAAATAAATATATTACATCTTATAATTCTTGACTTGCCCGGCCCTTGAGGAACGGGTTGTTTTCCCGCTCTTCTGCAATCGTCGTGGCGGAGCCGTGACCTGGGAGTACTTTTGTGTCGTTGGGCAGCGCCAGCAGCCGAGTGTGCAGGGAATCCATGATCTGGGCAAAATTGCCGCCGGGCAGGTCGGTTCGCCCGATGCTTCCGGCAAAGAGCGTATCCCCGGCGATGAGCAGCTTGAGGGGGACAAAGTGGAGGCACACCGAACCCTGGGTGTGTCCGGGCGTGTGCATGACCTGGGCGGGGTAGCGTTCCAGGCCCACGCGCAGCCCCTCGGTCAGGCTTTCGTCGGGCGCCGCGGTCTCCGGCGTGGCCATGCCCAGCCAGGCGGCTTGCATGGCCATCATCTTCAGTTGCGGGAGGTCGTTTTCGTTGAGGAAGATGGGGGCGCCGGTCAGGCGTTTGAGCTTGAGCGCCCCGCCCACGTGATCGATGTGGCCGTGCGTCACGAGGATTTGCTTGAGCTTCAGCCCCTGCTCCGTTAGCCGCCGGTGAATCCGGCCGACCTCGTCGCCAGGATCGATGACGATGGCCTCGTGCGCCTGTTCATCTCCAAGGATCGTGCAGTTGCAAGCCAGCGGCCCGACGGGAAAGGTCTCCAGGATCATGGGGTGATTGTAGAGCGTTACGATACATTGTTGTCAGTGCGGGTTGGCGACGGCAGGATCTTCCACGGGACGGCGGAGGCCTGGTTACGTATATAAACAGTAAACTTTTTTAAAATAGAGATTGTCATTCGCTTTTTATTCGCTATAATACGCGCATGGCTGTCACTCGCAGGCAAAAAGAAATTCTCGACTTCCTGGGGTCGTTCGTGACACGCAACGGCTACTCTCCGTCGTATGAAGAGATCGCACGCGGCATGGGTCTGAAGAGCCTGGCCACGGTGCACAAGCACATCACAAACCTCGAAAAGAAGGGCCTGCTGGACCGCGTGCATAACCACAGCCGCTCCATCGACCTGCTGCCGCCGGGCACGCGGACCCGCTCCAGCCTGAAGTTGCCGCTGGCCGGGCGCATCGCCGCAGGTTTGCCGGTGGAGGCTGTGGAGTCGCAGGAGACCATCTCGCTCCACGACGTGGTGGGCAACCGCGACGTCTTCGCCCTGGAAGTGCGCGGCGATTCCATGCGCGACGAGCACATCATCGACGGCGACTATGTGCTGGTGGAGCGCACCCGGACGGCGCACCAGGGCGAGATCGTGGTGGCTTTGGTGCGCGGCGCTGAAACCACGCTGAAGCGATTCTTTAGCGAGGGCGCGCAGGTGCGCCTGCAGCCGGCGAATTTGGAGATGGATCCCATCTACGTTCCGGCCGCGCAGGTGGCCATTCAGGGCCGCGTGCTGGGCGTGCTGCGCAAGTACAAAT
This sequence comes from Acidobacteriota bacterium, assembly GCA_021800255.1. Taxonomy (GTDB): domain Bacteria; phylum Acidobacteriota; class Terriglobia; order Terriglobales; family Acidobacteriaceae; genus Telmatobacter. Next base: position 77,100 of record JAJYZC010000007.1, on the reverse strand, counting down.
AGTTCCGGTTGGCTCTTGCTTGCGTACGGGCCGCTGCGGCGGCAAATGCGCGGCCTTTACTCGTTCGCCTCAGCCAGCTTTTTTGCCCGCCACACCGCGCCGTCGAGGGGGACTACCGCCTCCTGCTGGATAGGCATTTCCGGCGCCGCGGCGCGCAGGCCGGCAAAGAACGCCTCACGCACCATCGTCATCTTCTCGATCACGCTGCCAGTCCAAGCCGCAGGGACCTCGCCCTGGAAGGCGTGTTTGCGGCGCAGCTTGGCGCGCACCAGCAGCACATAATCAATAAGGTCTTCCGCAGCATGTTTGAGCACGCCCACGGCAATCGGATCGCCTGCCTCGGCCAGTTCGTTGATGGCCGGCGCGAGCGCGGCAAAGTCCGGTCCGGGCGTGCTGTCGCCGAGGTTCACCAGTTCCTCCACGCTGGGCGTACCCCAGATCTCGCCCACCCGCTTCAAAACTGCGGACGGTTGTTCACGATCGTAGGCGTCGAGCGCGCGGCGGATGGCATGAAGCCCGATCCAATACCCGGATCCTTTGTCCCCCAGCCGCGAGCTCCAGCCTCCGGCGCATTCCCTGCCGCCGTCCGGCGCGCGGCCGATTGTGTTTGTGCCTGTTCCGGCAATTTGCAAAATTCCGGGCCCGCCCTGGAAGGCCGCATCCAAAGCGATCACTTCATCTCCGACGATCTCGCAATGCAGAACCCCAAAATCCTCAAGAACCGCCGTAATCCACTCCGGAATCCCCGGCATGCTGGCGCTGGCTACGCCGCAACAGGCCGCGGGTATGCTCTGCACGCCTGCTTGCGCGAAGATATTTTTCAACAGCGCGCGCAAGTTCTCTTCCGCAATCCGCTCGCCTACCCGCAATCGCTTGATGGAGCCGCTTTCGCCGTAAGCCAGCAGCTTTTCGCCGGCGACGATTGAGGCGCGTGTGCGCGTGCCGCCTCCGTCGATCCCCAAAACTACAACCATACTTGCAGGCTCCTTTGTCCATAGCGTGTTTCATAAGCTCGATGTGGATGGATTTGCCGCGTGCGAGACCCGGCAACAAGCCGGGCCCAGGCGCTTAACCCGCCACAACCGCCATGAATGAAACACGTTCTATACAGCCTCCGCCAGTGGACGCTATCCACGGCGCTAGGTTATAACCCCTTGCGGCAAGCGCAGGCGCGATAGGAGGCCGCAGTGCGATTCTCAAGCACGCAAACGTACTGCGGCCAGAAGGGCTTGATGGCCACGGAGCGGTCGCCCACAAACCAATCGCGCAAGTAGTCCTGGCTTGCCTTTGTCCGCGCCTGGGGATCGGCTTGAAAGCGGGCGATCAGATTGGCAAGCGAAGAAGCTGAGAACGACGGCTCGCGGTAGGTCTGCGCGTAATCGTACTCCTCGCTCCACGCCGTATCGTCGCCGGTCTGGTTTGACGCCGCGAAGACCTTATAATCCATCAGGTCCGCCGTGGCCGCGTTGACCTGCGCCACGGTGAAGGAGGGATTGTTCCCGTCAACCGGCGAGATGGACGCCACCAACTTGACCGCAACGGCTTGATCGTTCCCGCCGCCCTGGGCCGGCTCCAGAAGGCGCAGCTCATCCATGTGCGTGTGCGCAAAGATGGCCAGCCGCACGACGCCGCCGAACCCGGCCAGCGTGTGAGCCAAGGCTCCGCTCGAAAGAAACATCACCGGCGATTGGCCGCCGCAAACGTTCACTATGTTTTCGACGGTCGAATACAGATTGACTCCCGGTGGGATGTGGGCCATGAACCAGATTTTCTCGTGCCGGCGCTGGGCGCGCTGAAGCTGAGCGCGCAGCCAGGCGATCTGCGCCGCGGCTGGGGCGGGATCGCGCTTGCCCGCGCAGGTTGTGTAGTTGGACGCCATAAAAACATCGTCCAATACAACCATCCGCGCGTGGTTGACGGGCGCCGGCAGACCGGCGGCGTAGTAGCCCCCGGCCTCATAGTCCTTGAGCGCCTGGCGCCGTGCCGGCGCAGGAAGGCCGGCAGTCATCGCCGCAGCCGTAGCCCGCAAGAACTCCCCGTCCGCGTCCTGCTTATAGTCGCCGCAGCCGGAGTCGTTGTTGCCCAGGGCCACGTAGAGCGGCACGCCGGGAAACGCGCCGCGCAGTTGAGCCAGCACGTATTCGAGGGTCTTCGCGGCGAAGGCCCGGTAGGCGGCCGGCGAGCCATGCGGAAACAGAGCCGCAAATTTACAGGAAAAACCGTGAGAGATCAGATCGCCGCTCAGGGTGAGGAAGCGCACGCCGCGGGCGTTTGCGCGCATGGCCCGCAAACTGGACGCGAAGAGCGTATACGAGGTGTCCACGCCGCGCGCATGGCAACCGCTTTGCAAAGCCGCGAAGCGCGCTGCCCGGTCCGGCGTGGGCGGAGCCGATAGAATCGCATTCCAGCGCGCCACCGGCGCCGCGGCCAATTGCGCCGCCTTGCCCGGATCCCAAAACGGCTCGAAGTGAATGTCGCTGACCATCAGCGCACGGACCGTTTGCCCACCTGCGTCCACGGCGCGTGCACGCGCCGGCGCGCACAGGAGAATGAACCAGCAGGCAAGCAAACACGGCTGGCCAAACGTGCGCACTCTATGACGCGCGAAGTTTCTTTTCATCCCGGCTCCTTCGCTGGGTCTGTCATCGAGTTCTTTCGATAACAGTAGAATAACCCGCGTCCCGACGGTAAAAGGCCAACCAGGAATGGAAGTTGTGGAGCGTCTGCCCCGGCCGCGATTCGGTGCTGCTGGACAACCAGCCCCGCGCAAGCGTATACGTTGGCTCATGTTCCGCTTAACGCTCTTTTTCGCTGCCTTACTTGCCTTCGCCGCCTGCGCGTCAACCAACAGCCAAGCACAAACTCTGGCCGCATCGCCGCCTATGGGCTGGAACAGTTGGGACTCCTATGGCCTCACCATCAACGAGGCTCAATTTAAGGCGAACGCCAGGGTCTTGGCCGGGCTGCGGCAATATGGCTGGCAGTATGCGGTCATCGACGAGGGATGGTACATGGCCGATCCCACGGGAAGTACGGTAGCAGCCAAGAAATACCTCTGGAATAAGAATGGCCTGTTGATTCCAGCCCCGGACCGTTTCCCCTCGGCTGCGAGCGGCGCCGGTTTCAAACCGCTGGCTGATTGGGTGCACGCACATGGGCTCAAATTTGGAATTCACATCGTACGCGGCATCCCGCGTCAGGTGACCGCTGAAAACTTGCCGATAGCAGGCACGAAGTACACCGCCGCTGAAGCCGCAGACAAAACCAGCCCCTGCCCTTGGGATCAGGGCAACTGGGGCGTCAAGGACAATGCCGCCGGTCAGGCTTATTACGACTCCATGATGAAGATGTACGCCGCTTGGGGAGTGGACTTCATCAAAGTGGATTGCATCTCAGACCGCCCCTACCGGCTCACCGAAATCCGCCAGATCGCCGAAGCCATCCGCAAGACCGGCAGACCGATCCTGCTCAGCCTTTCGCCGGGCCCCACGGCGCTGGCCCACGCTGCCCAGGTGGCCCGATACGCGCAGATGTGGCGCATCTCAGACGATCATTGGGACGGCTGGAGCTTTCCACATCCGCATGGCGGCGATTTTCCCTCCGGAATCCTCCAGGCCTTCGATCTGCTGGCCGAGTGGTTTCCCTATGCGGGACCGGGCCACTGGCCGGACGCCGACATGCTGCCCGAGGGCTGGCTCGGTCCCAGTCCCGGCTTCGGGCCGCCGCGTGAATCGCGCGAAACGCACGAGGAAGAGCGCACTGAGTTTTCGCTATGGGCTATTGCCCGCTCGCCCCTGATTCTGGGCACGAATCTGACCCGGCTCGACAGCTTTACCCGCGCGCTCATCACCAATCAGAATGTGATCTTCGTGAACCAGAACGCCACCTACAGCCGGCCGGTCTCGACCGCTGGACTGGGGCCGGCCTTCGCCCATGCGCGCATCTGGCGCGCCACCATCAAGCAGCCTGGCGAACGAGGCTACGCGGAGTACTTCGGCTTTTTCAACCTCGACTCCAAGCCGGCGGCACTGCGCGCCACCTGGAAACAGCTCGGCATGAACGGCGGCCGCCACTCGACCTTGAACGCCTGGGACGGTTCGACCGGCAAAGCATCCAAGCGGATCGCCGTAACCTTGCCTGCGCATGGCTGCGAGGTCTTTCTGGTCCGGTAAGGCGGCGCAAGCTCTTTCAGAAAGGGGAAACTGCTCGCCAGAAAAGGATCAGCACCTGCATCGCGATGCCAATGGAGGCCGCGCAGTAAAAATAGGTCTTAAATTTCTGAAAGGCGATCTTATCCCTGGATTCATTTGCTTTGCCCGCGCTCGCTCGTGCTTCAATTCGAGCAGCACGCAACGCCCTGACTGCCCCGCCTCCTGCAAGAGCCATTATCAGGAGCACCCCGAAAAGGCTCGGCGCCCAAACTGCAATCAGGTGACGGTGCCCATAGATTTTGGTGGCGATATTGGCCACTCCGATCAAAGCGTAGCCCGTAAAAATCACCACCATCCAAAAATACCCCGTAGCAGCCGGGTTACCCCTAACCATGCGTTCCCAACCCGGCCGAGGATATATCCAGCGGTTCATACAACCTCCTTCTGCAGAAATCTTCCGATTCCCGCGTCAGCGCTCGTGCTAGAACGGCAAGGTAGACTAACACCCCAATATCATCCCCGCAACCCCATAGTAAAGTGACATAATTCCAGACACAATATCCACAGGCGGCGGAGCAATCAAAGCCAGGGCTCCCCAGGCGACCGCATCAGCAGACGCGTAGCAGTAGTGAACCGGTTCCAAGTGAGGTGCCCGCATTGAGTAGAGCCAGCCGGAGCCGTGCGGGTAGAGCCTGGCGAACGCAAACTGCGCGGATGGGTACTCATTGGAGCTTAGTTCTTGCTGGAGTTGTTGCAGGCTTGCCAGCGTTTCTTGTTCGATGCCCCACAGCCCGAATTTTTGGAGTTGGGTAATCATTTGTTGCCGCGCAGCAGAAGTCGTAAACATCGAATTTCTGAATTGCCCCAGTTGCACATTTACGCCCTTGGATCTGATCTGGGCGTAAAGGGTTTCAATCCGTTCCTCCGTGGGGCCATTGTTCACAATGTCGTCCTGCTCGGCGAGAAGGCTGGCCTGAAGCTGATCGTTCATACCTGTTTCCTGGAGGTATGCAAACAGTGTGCCTACAGCCACAGTCGCCTCTTGCACATCTCCGGCCTGCAAGGTTCCAGCCTGTACTTTGTTGACGAGCAATCTCATGCTGGTGATGGCCGCCGATAGAACTGCAGGACTGAGTTGAATAACCGCAGGCGTTGGAGCCGGTGCCGGCGTTTGAGCAGGCAACGGTACCCCACTTGTGATGGGAAGGGCCACCAAGGCAAATATCAACCCGGCGGTCACGGGTAAACCGTAGCTGTACCTCATAAAGATTCCGCACGATAATCGAATTCAGGGCTTGTGCTACGGTCAGACCCGCCTCTGGCGGGGGGATGCGTCAAGATTACGAAAGGCTGATTAGCTTTCGTAACAAGAGTGCGGTTAGCGGCTGCAATCGCGCCCCGTCCTCACCTCCGAGCCGCGCGAGAGAATGCGTTGCCATTGGCGGCGAATAAAGATAAGTCTCCCGTTATGCGAAACTGGATTGTCTGTGGACTGCGCCTTTATCGGGATCTCCCAGACAGGACCGTTCCATGCCCATTCTTCGCTCTGTGTTGATCGCGCTCTCTCACAACCGGCCTTTGCGCCGTTTCCTTGAGCACTCGCGCCTGGGCGCCGGGCTGAGCTCCCGTTTCATTGCCGGCATGACCATGGAAGATGCTTTGCGCGTAGCCGAAGCGGTCAACCGGCAGGGCATGGCCGTAACCCTCGATTCTCTGGGCGAGAGCGTCGCCTCTGAGACCGATGCCCACCGGGCCGCCGACTCCTACCACGAGTTGCTGGACGCCATAGCGGCGCGCAAGCTCGACGCCAACATCAGCGTCAAGCTCACGCAGATGGGGCTTGAGCAATCCCCCGCTCTGGCCGAGAGCATCGCCGCCGACCTGGCCCGCCATGCCCGCGCCACTCACAACTTTGTGCGCATCGATATGGAAGATTCACATCTCACGCAAGTGACCCTGGACATCGTGCGCCGCCTTCACGCCCATGCGGAACTGCGCGCCGCCATCGGCGTGGTAATCCAAGCCTATCTGTACCGGTCTGAGGCCGATGTCGAACAACTGCTGGCTGACGGTATCCGCGTGCGCCTGTGCAAAGGTGCGTACAACGAGCCGCCAGAGGTGGCCTTCCCACACAAGGCTCAAGTGGACGCCAACTTTATCCGCCTTGCGGAGATGCTTTTGGAGAGCTCGGTCTATCACGCCCTGGCCACCCACGATGAGGCCATGATTGATGCGGCCAAAAGATTCGCCGCCGGCCACGGAATCGATCCCAGCCGCTTTGAATTCCAAATGCTTTACGGAGTACGCCGCGATCTGCAGCGGAGACTGATAAAGGAGGGCTACAAAGTGCGCGTCTACGTTCCCTTCGGCCCGGAGTGGTATCCCTACTTTATGCGCCGCCTGGCTGAACGTCCTGCCAACCTGCTCTTCCTGGGCAGAAACCTTTTCCATGCCTGACGGCATAAGTTCAAGACCGGCGAGCGCAGCTCACTTGACGTACTTTTTCTCTTTCGTACCCTTGATGAAGCTTCGCCGTTTCATGTAAAAGCTTGCCTTGCAAGCGCCGCATCGCCAGGGATAGTAGCCGAAAAAGCTATACACCTTGTTTTGCAGGAAGCCCTTGCGCTCTAACCGGCGCAGGCGCCTGCTCCCACAGGTTGGACACTGCAACTCCTCGCTGACTATGGCATTGGCGCCAATAGCCTCTCCGGCGCCTTGCGGCGCTATCCCATCAGACATAATTTGCTCTCCAATTAATCGCGCGCTATCTGTTGTATGTTGCGCTCTTGGTATGTCTTCCGTGAAAAACCCAAGATCGTTATATAGGCCCCTTCTGTTGACCCCGGAGCAACGCAGGGCACAGAATGGCAGATGTTAAAAAATCGTTACGACCCCGCTACATTGTACACACTTTGCGCAGACTGCCGGAAGAAAAATAGTCGAACTTTAGTACCTATCTACTGTGTACCTAGTTGAGCACCAGGTCGTTGACTGCATGAATTCGTTCCTTTGAGTTCGTGGTTTCCCAGGTCCCAAAGGAGACCTGGGGCACCCCAGGATGGTGCAAAATCAAACGGTCAGAGAGCTAGACGTTATCGTGGGTTACCTCATCCCGCCTTGCAGCCGCTCGAGCCCCTGCCGGGCGATGTCCGCAACCGCCTTGGCCAAAGTCAGGGATGCATTCAACGACTCAGGCCGTTCCAGCCGGATGCCCAGCCGGAGGGCATATTCGCGGAACAGATGATCCACGTCGAAAAGGATTTCAACATGGTCGCACAAAAAGCCGATGGGCTGAAGAATGAGGAACTTGTTCCCTAATGCGGCGATCTGGTCAAGGGTTTCCTCAACCGTTGGCCCCAACCACGGTCCGCCGCTGGCGCCCTGGCTCTGGAAGGCAAACCACCAGCGGGAGATTTGCGGAACCAAGGCTGCCACCAGTTCGGCGGTGTGGCGGGCCTCATGGGCGTAGGGGTCGGCGCCGCTGCCCGGCCAATGCTGCGTTTGCGACTCGTTCTCTTCCCCCGCCGGCGGCTGAACGGTGCGGACGGGTACGCTGTGGGCCGTGAACAGCACCGGGACGTAATAGCCGGCTTCGGCGCTTAGCTTGGTCCAGGCCGGCCGCAGCCGCTCGGCGAAGGCTTCAGCCAGCAGCGGATGGCGCGCCCACCCCTTTGTAAAGTCGATGCGCAGCCCGCCGGCTTCGGCCCTGACCGCGCGTTCGTAGAGTCCCACGCTGGTGCGGGAGTTCTGCGGGGCCATGCAGATCACGGCCGCCTCTTCGACGCCATCGGCGCGCATCCTCTGCACGACATCGGGAATATACGGCCGCCAGTTCCTCATGCCCACGTACACCGGAACCGGCCGCCCGCTCGCCTCAAGCTCTGCCTCGGCCAGCCGCGCCTGCTCCAGGGTAATCTCAGTGAGCGGACTGCGCCCGATGACGGCGTAACGGCGCGTGATCTCCTCGACCACCGCCGGCGGCACGGGCCTTCCGCTGACCACGTTGCGCAGGTACTGGGGAATCTGCTCCACGCTCTCCGGCGTTCCATGCGCCAGTAACAAAACTGCCTGCTTCGCCATCCGTAGTCTCTCGATGCGGTGAATTGCCGCTTCTTCCCTAGCCCCTAGTCCCTAGCCCCTAGTCCCTGCTTCAGCCGGAATTCCCGCACCGTGCGCACCACAGCCTGCACATTTTCTACCGGCGTGCCGGGAACAATGCCGTGGCCCACGTTGAAGATGTGTCCTGGCCGCCCGGCCGCGGCGCGCAGAATCTCCTTGACCCGCGCTTCCAGCACCTCGGGCGGCGCAAACAGCGTGATGGGGTCCAGATTGCCCTGCACGGCGTGCCCGGAGCCCACGATGCGCCAGCCCGCGTCGAGCGGCTGCCGCCAGTCCAGGCCGATTACCTCGGCTCCGGTCGCCGCCATCTGCTCCAGCAATCCAGCCGTCTCCACACCAAAGTAAATGACCGGCACGCCCATCTTCTGCACCGCACGCACCAACTGCCGCGTGGCCGCGAAAACATATTCGCGGTAGTCGGTGAGCGAGAGCGACCCCACCCAACTGTCGAAGATCTGGATGACATCCGCACCGGCCTCGACCTGCAAGCGGCAATACTCCGTCAGCACGGTGACCAGTTTCTCCAAAAGGCTGTTCCATGCAAGGGGATCGCGGTACATCAGTTGCTTGGTTTGGACGTAATTGCCTGAGCCGCCGCCTTCGATCATGTAACTGGCCAGGGTGTACGGCGCGCCGCAAAATCCGATCATCGCCAGCCGGCCCCGGAAGTGAGCCGCCACCTTCTCAATCGCCCGCGCCACATACGCCAGATCCCCGGCGCGGTCGGTGCGCAGCGCACGCACGTCCTCGGCTGTGCGCACCGGCCGGTGCACCACCGGGCCCTCCCCGGCCTGGAACTCGAAGTCCAGCCCCATGGGCGTGAGCGGCAACAGCAGATCGGCAAAGATGATGGCCGCGTCCACGCCCAGCTTTTCCGCAGCCGTGATGGTCACCTCCGCGGCCAGCTCGGGCTGCCGGCAGATTTCGATGAGCGTATGGTGTTTGCGCACCTCGCGGTACTCGGGCATGTACCGCCCCGCCTGGCGCAGAAACCACACCGGGGTCCGGTCCACGGGCCGCCGCAGACAAGCGCGCACCAATCGATTGCCGTCGAAAATATCCCCGGCCGGCGCACTCCCAGGGTTCGCTAAGTTCATATAGATACGATTGTACCGGGCGCGCTGTGCCTGCCTGCCGCCAAACCAGGTGAAATGGGCTCTCGCCTCCTGTATCATGGCAGTGCCGCGATTCGCCCCCTCACTTTGGCGCGACAGCCGCACGAGGTTTCCGATGATCCTGCGCCGCTTCGCCTGCCTCCTTCTCGCATTGCCGCTTTTCAGCCCCTGTGCCGCCCGGTCTCAAAAGCCGCTGCCCACCGTCCGCTCCGGCGCCAAAAGCATTCATCTTGATGTCGTCGTGGACACCAAGTCGGGGCAGCCGGTCACCAATCTCACCCGGAAGGATTTTGTCATTCTCGACAACAAATCCCCGCGCCCCATCACCTCATTCAAAGTGATGACACCGGCTCAGGAACCCGTCGAAGTTGTCTTTCTTCTTGACGCGGTGAACATCCCCTACCAAATGGTTGCGTACGCGCGCCAGGGGTTGATTAAGTTTCTGCGCGCTGGAGACGCCAAACTTGCTTATCCCACATCTCTCGCCGTCCTGACCGACAACGGCGTAATGATCGCCAAAGGCTTCTCCACCGACGGCAACGCCTTGAGCAACTCGCTCGCCCACTACTCCATCGGCCTGCGCGAGATCAACCGCACCGCCCAGTGGGGCGGACTGCAACGCCTGCAAATCTGCGTGAATTCTCTCCAGGAATTAGACGCCTACGCTGCCCGGCTTCCGGGCCGCAAGCTCCTTCTGTGGATATCGCCTGGCTGGCCTCTGATCTCCGGCCCTCAAGTTTACCTCGACGCAATGGAGGAGAGGGAGACCTTCAACCAAGCCGTAGCCTTGTCTACGTCCCTCCGAAAAGATAGCGTGACCCTTTACGACGTCAATCCCATTGGCGCTAACGAATCCCTGCTGTTCGCTGATTATTACCAAGACTTTCTCAGCGGCGCAACCAGTCCCGGTAATGTACAACTGGCCGCGCTCAGCCTTCAGGTGCTCTCCGCTCAAAGCGGGGGCCTGGTCTTCGAATCGGAGAACGATATTCCCGGAATGATCCGGAGATGCCTTCTCGACGCGCAGAGCTGGTACGCCATCCGCTTCGACCCGCCGCCGGCCGACAAGCCCAATCAGTTTCACCAGATCACGGTGAAGCTCGACCGGCCCGGTCTCATCGTCCGCACCCGGAACGGCTATTACTCCAACCCCCGTACCATCGGAAGCCGCCGTTAAGCCCCTGGCAGCTTGCGGCTCCTGCTTCACACCCCGCACTTCAGTCTTTCACCATTTTCCAGGTTCAGCGCAGCAACCTCAATCGTAGGGCGACAAACGCCGTTTTTTTACCGCCGGCGTTCCATCTGCCCGGCGCTGCTATATGATGGAGGGGTCCAATAAAATGAAAAATTTTGGTATTGCGATCATTCCATTTCTGGCTGTAGGAACCGCCTTGGCGCAGGCGCCTGCAGCTTCCCATTCGAACGACTCCACGCCCACCGAGCCTCCGGTGGTCAAGAGCTTCGACCCCGCGGCGATAGACACCAGCGTCAATCCCTGCACGGATTTCTACGAGTATGCGTGCGGCAACTGGATGAAGAACAATCCCATCCCGGCAGACCAGGTGCGCTGGATGCGGTCCTTCTCGCTGGTTCAGGAACGCAACGAATACCTGCTCTGGCAGGATTTGAACACCGCCGCCAAGGATCCCAAGACGCCCTTGCAGAAAAAGTACGGTGATTTTTATGCCGCCTGCATGGATACGAAGGCGATCGAAGAGCAGGGTCTGGCGCCGATCAAGCCATCTTGGGCGCTGATTGCGGGGCTGAAGAGCAGGAAGCAGCTCCCCGCGCTGCTCGCTGAGCTTGAAAACCATGGCACGCCCGACGGCTTCTTCGAGTTTGGCGTTGGCCAGGACGAAAAGAACTCCTCACGGGAGATTGCACAGATAGACCAAGGCGGGATCTCGCTGCCCGACCGCGATTACTACCTTGTAGAGTCACCGCATTTCGCCCAGATTCGCGCCGAATACATCGCGCACATGAAGAAGATGTTCACGTTGGCCGGCGACACGCCGGAACGGGCCGCACAGGAAGCCGCCTCGGTGATGACCATTGAAACCGCCATGGCCAAGGCCTCGATGAGCCGCACTGAAAGGCGCAATCCCCGGGCGGTTTACCACATCTACACGCTGGCGAACTTCGATAAGCTGACGCCGAACTTCGACTGGAACACGTATTTTCGGGCAGTTGGCATCGGCCGCTTCAACACCCTGGACGTGGTGTCGCCAGGCTACTTCAAGGCATTGAACGGGCTGATTGAGAGCGAGCCGCTCAACGCCTGGAAGAGCTATCTGCGCTGGCACGTGCTGCACGGCCAGGCCCAGGATTTGCCCAAGGCATTCTTCGATGCGAATTTCGACTTTTTCGCGAAGACGCTGGCCGGCCAAAAGGAACCGATGCCGCGCTGGAAGATGTGCACTGGGATGACGGATCGCGCCCTGGGAGAAGCGGTCGGCCAGGATTGGGTGAAGCAGAACTTTCCGCCCGCGGCCAAGAAGAGCACAGACGAGATGGTGGCGGCGCTGGAAAAATCCCTGGCTCAGGACATCGAGACTCTGCCGTGGATGAGCCCGGCCACCAAGAAGGCCGCCGAGCAAAAGCTGGCCATGATCCGCAACAAGATCGGCTACCCGTCGAAATGGCGCGATTATTCCAGTCTGAAGGTCTCGCGCACGGAGCTGATTGGAAACCTGCACCGGAGCGCGGTCTTCGAGCGCAACTACAACTACGCCAAACTCGGCAAGCCGCCCGACGAGCAGGAATGGGAGATGACGCCGCCCACGGTGAACGCCTATTATGATCCGTCGTTCAACGACATCAACTTCCCGGCCGGGATTCTGCAGCCGCCGTTCTTCGACTTCCGGGCCGATCCGGCGGTGAACTTCGGCGGCATCGGCGTGGTTATCGGCCACGAGATGACGCACGGGTTTGACGACCAAGGATCGCAATACGACGGCCACGGCAATTTGCGCTCGTGGTGGACGCCTGCGGACCGCAAGGCCTTCGATGCGCGCACCGCGTGCATCGCTAACGAATACAGCGGCTTTGTGGCTGCTCCGGCGCAGGGCAAGACGCCCGCGCAGCACTTGAACGGGCGGCTGACGCTGGGGGAGAACACGGCCGACAACGGCGGCTTGCGCATCGCCTACATGGCCCTGGAGGACACTCTGGCGGCGGAAGGGAAATCCATGGACGAAAAGATCGGCGGCTACACTGAGGCGCAGCGCTACTTTATTGCCTTCGCACAGGTTTGGTGCCAGAACCAAACCGGGCAGTACGCGCGGCAGGCGGCGCTGGTTGACCCGCACTCGCCCGGCAAGTGGCGTGTGAACGGAACGGTTCAGAACTTCGGTGCGTTTGGCAGGGCCTTCGGCTGCACCAAAGGTCAGCCAATGTACCCGGTGAACTCCTGCCGCGTGTGGTAATCTCGATCAGCGTGGTGATGTTTTACCCTCCGCAGCCGTCCAATCTGCAATCGCGCTCAACCTGGAAGGACCAGAGACTGCAAAAAGCACAGAACCGGAGCGAATGCCTGCCGGAGGCGACCCAGCCCTAGCGAAGGCGCGGTTAGGCGGCTGGGAACCGGAACTAGGCACAACCCACCGTCGCCTTTTACAATGCATCAGGGACACGTCCCAACCCAGCATTGCACGGGAACGATCAAACCTGGCGGCGCAGGCCGGACCAGGATGAAGGAATAGCATGAAGTTTAGGAAATTCGGCAAGATACTTCTGATAGGCGCTCTCTCGGTTGGCGCGATTTTCGGCGTTGCGTCTTGCGTCGTGAGCTATACGGTCGGCTATTTGTACGTCACCGGCACGGTGACGGTACAACCCGCTGGCAACGGTCTCATCACCGGCTACAAGATCGATCACGACACAGGCATGTTGACACCGATCAATGGCCTGCCTATTTCCTCCGGCGGGGCCAACCCGGTGCGCGCCGTGCTGACCTCCGGCAGCCGATTCTTATATGTCCTCAACCGTGGTGTGACCGCCGCGGGTAGCGCCAATTGCACCTCTGCGGACCCGTGCGAGAACTCCAATATCACCGAGTTCTCAGTGGGCGGAAACGGGATTCTCGCGCCGCAGAAAACTTATACGAATATACAAGGCGTCAATCCCTTCCGCATCATTCTCGATTCCTCCGGCAGCTACCTGCTGGTGCTCTCGCACGATGCCGCCGACAACTACGACACCACCTACAATGCCGGCACCAATGGCTGTACTCTGGCGCTGGGAACCGGCGTGAAAACCTGCGGAGATATTACTGTCTTTAAGATCGATCCGACCACGGGCTACCTATCGGTGGTGATTAATTCCCAAGTCACCGCGGTCAACGGGGTGCAGTTGACCTATTTTCCGGTTCCCGCCAATCCAGTTGACATCGTTATGAACGGCAACTTTGCTCTCACGCTCACGGAAGGCACGGCTGGTGGTTCTTTCCCCTATGCGGGGGCGACCGCAGTGTGGCCTTACGCTTACGCCTCCAACACCGGGCAGTTGACGCTGACCCAAAACAGCGCCCAGCCCCTTGGAATCACCGGCGGCACGGCGATTTTGAATGCCAACAGCGTGATTTATGTGCTTGATAATCAACCCATTTCAACCACATTCAACAACGCCGGCGAGGTCGAACCGGTGCAATCGGCCAGCCAGCTTGAACCCTATACCATGGGCGCCGACGGCGCTCTCAACGCGGAACCGGGCGGAACTGTGCCTGACGATCCCACTCTCGCTAACCCCATCCAGCTTCTGTTGGAGCATACCGGCAAATGGCTTTATGTAGCGAACCAAGGGAACAATGCTCTGGGGCAAAACGCGCAGAGCGGCTTAGCCGGCTACGACCTTTACGCCAATCCTTACCAGCTTGCGTTCCTGCTCGGGGAACCATTCGGCTCCGGCGCCGGTCCCCAGTGCATCGTAGAGGATCCATCCAACCAGTTTATTTACACCGCCAATTACAACAGCTCGAATGTCAACGGCTACTTTGTCGACCAAAATTCCGGCGCTCTGAAGCCCCTGCAAGGAGTCGCGGCCCAATATCCACTTCAGGGGCCGGCCACTTGGTGTTTGACTGACGGACGCACGGGCTAAAGGGGCGGAGGATCTGCGCGCGGCGGAAAAGGCTTGCCGGCGGCCACCGTCAGGTTTCAAAATCTGCGGTGACGGCATGGCGATGGAGACGATTACCAGGCGCGCCTTTCAGCGCGCCCGGGAGATTGGATTAAAAAACGATTTCCGCGGCCGGGATTCGGCCGACTGAAGAAAGATGCAGATGAAGTTAAAAAAATCGAGCCAACTGGTGTTGGTCTCCGCGGCCAGCCTGCTGATTGCGTCGCTGGTAACCGCGTGCTCTCAGATCACGCAAACCCTCACCGTGGACTTTGTTTACGTTGCCTGCTCGCAGGCGTTTGGACCCAATCAGTATGGTCTGATCGACGTTTTTGAGGTCAACTCGGAGTCGGGCCACATGCGGCAGATTCCCACTTCTCCGTTCCCGTCGGAGGGGCGCGATCCAGTGGCGGAGGCCGTCTCGGCAAATTATGACAGTCTGTTCGTGGTCAATCAGGACGACAACAACATCGTCCAATTTGTCATTGGCATCGACGGCAAGCTCTATGCGTATAACACCGTGAACACGCCGGGGATCTTCCCTGTGGCGCTGGCCGTAGATAAATCGAACCTTTTCGTCGCCGACCTTTACGAGCCGCTTGCCATTTGTTCCGATGCGGACCCCTGTCCAGGCTCGATTTCCGTTTTTCCTCTGACCGGCGGCACCAGTTCAGCGATCACCAAGATCGGGACGCCAGCCACCAATCCGGCCATCAGCGCCAACTATTGGGCGCTTACGCTTGGGGGCAGTAAATCCTCCGACATCATCGTGCCCACAGCGGTCAATGTGCTTGCTTCCGGGGCCTACGTCTACGTCACCGCTTACGATTCCTCGGTAACGCCCAGCGCCGGTTATATCTTCGGCTTCGCAGTTGGCTCAGGCGGATTGCTGACACCCCTGAGCGGTTCGCCGTATCCTGCCGGGATCCAGCCATCGGCTATCGCCAGCGATGCTTCGAGTTCCTACGTGTACGCGACCGACTACGCGAATGCCGATGTCCTGGGCTATACAGTCAAATCCGGGAATCTGGTTCCCATGACGACCGGCGCCGGCGGTACCAATGAGTTTCCGGCCGGCAACGAGCCGAGCTCGATCGTGGTGAACCCAACCTACCCGTTTGTCTATGTGGCTAACTCTCTTGACGCCACCGTGACGGCTTACTCCATGAGCAACGGAACCCTCACTAACATTGGCGCGTACACGACCGACCGGGAGCCGGTAGCCATCGGCATCGATCCCTCCACCAACCATTTTCTCTATACGGCCAACTATCTAGGCAGCGACGTCTCCGGCTTTGAGTTGAACACCAGCGACGGAACGCTTCTCGACGCGCAATTCTCTCCCTCTGGAGCCAACGCTTGGCCGACCGCGGTGGCGGCCATTCCACACAACGGCACGGGCGCCGGGATCTCGCCCACCGGAACGCAGTAGCATGAGGTCCCCATTTAACTCTCATTTGGAAGCGGAGCCGGCGGCAACACCCCGCGGCGGGCTTTTACAATAACCACGGGGGCAACTGAATCAGGCATTTCATAGGGCTTGAATCGACTTGCCCATGACGAAGGACGCGCATGAAGTTCACCAAATTGAGCCAGCTCTTACTGGTCTCAGCACTCGGCCTGCTGGTGGCCACTCTCTTATCGGGCTGCTTGATCGTCACCCTCGACTACGTGTTCGTGGCGGACTCTACGGGAACCTCGCCGGGCAGCACCGGCCAGATTGAAATCTACGCGGTGGACGCCGAAACCGGGGCGTTGCGTCCCGTCGATCAGGCGGTGCCGTCGGGCGGGAGCCATCCCGTGGCTCTGGCTGCTACCTCTGACTACGCGAACCTCTACGCCGCCAATCAGGGCAACAATTCTATCGTCCACTTCAGCATCGCTTACAGCGGCGCGCTCACGAAGGAGGACGAGATTACGACCAGCGCCCCTCCTGTGGCCCTTGCCATAAGCACCGTCAAAGTTCAAGGTAACGCCTACGTTAACACCTATCTTTATGTCATCTCCGGGACGGGGACCACTCCGGCCACGCTGACGGAATATGCTCTGGGAACGGGAGGAGCCATCGGCTCGGCAGTCGCCACCGAAACTCTGGTTCTGCCCGGCTACACCAGCGACACCATCGTTCCCACCGCGGTTACTGTACTGGCCAATAACCAGGCGGTTTACGTTACGGCTTACGACCAGTCGGCATACAATCCGGGCGGAACGGTGACCAGCAGCGCCAATCCCGGTTGGATCTTCGGCTATGCAATCGGCTCGAATGGCGTGCTGACCCCGTCTTTGTACAGCCCCTGGGAGGCGGGCGTCAAACCCACTTCCATCGCCGCCGATCCCAACAACCTCGAAGTGTACGCCACCGACTATGCGTCCAACCAGTTGATAGGCTACGGAATCATCGACGGCACCCGGCTGGAGTTCTTGGTTGACGGACCCTTCCAAACCGGCGACGAGCCCTCTTCAGTCACGGTGGATCCGCGCGGGCTGTTTATCTACGTCGCCAACTCTCTCCAGTCCAGCGTTTCAGGCTATGCCATTAATCTTGCCAACGGCACTCCTTCGGCCATATTCGGTACCGTCACTGCCACCAATACCACGGATACCGATCCGGTGGACATCATCGTCGAACCGTCGTTAGGCCGGTACGTCTATACAGCGAACTATGTCTCCGATTCCATCTCCGGCTTTCGCCTCAACCCCAATAACGGCAGCTTTGAGTACACGACTGAGAATACGCCTTATCCGACCGGCGTAAATCCCACTGCGATTGTCGCCGTTCCCCACGGCAACCACGCCATAGAGTCGATCACCCCATAAACACAGCCGCATTCCGGCGCCAAGAAAAAGCCCAGCCGCATGGCTGGGCTTTTTTGCCAAGGCCCTGTCACGCGCGATTCATTGCTGCCCTTGGGGCAGGGGCGGAAGGTAGGGATGGTTATTGGGGAACGGCGGCGGAATGTAGTGGGGCAGCGGGTGTTCTTTGATCTGCTCCATAGCTACCGCAACCGCCTTGTCTAGCTGGGGGTCCTGCCCCTCGCGCACGAGCTTGGGATCCTGCCACACTCGAATGTCCGGTGCGATGCCGTGACCCTCCACGACCCAATGGCCATCGAGCCCGCCCAGAGCCCAGCGGGGATCAGAGACGAAACCGCCATCCATAAGGATGGGCATACCGCCCCAGCCGTATAACCCGCCCCAGGTGCGCACGCCCACGAGCGGCCCAAGATGGGCCTGCCTGAAATACCAGGGCATGGCGTCGCCGCCTGAGCCGGAGAATTGGTTGATAATCATGACTTTGGGACCGAAGATCGCCTCCGGCGGCTCCACGTAGGGCTGGCCGTGCCGGGTTTCCTGAATGGACATGGGCCTGCGATTCAGAAACATGATGATGTAGTCGGCAAGCTGGCCGCCATGGTTGAACCGCTCGTCGAGAATCACCCCCTCCTTATTCACTTGGGAAAAGAAATAGCGATTGAAGTTGGTGAAGCCGCCAAAGGCCGTGTCGGGCAAATAAACATAAGCCAGCTTGCCGCCGCTCAGTTGATCCACCTTGCGCTGGTTGTGGGCAATCCACGCCAGGTTGCGCAGGGCGTGTTCGCTGGCCACCGGGATTACGGTCACCAGACGCGAGCCTTTATCGCTGGGGTTGGGGCCGACTCTCAACACCGTTTGCTGGCCGGCAAGATTCAGGAAAAAGCTGTAGATGTTGTCGGTTCCGTAAAGCTCGCGGCCGTTGACCGCCAGCAGGTACTCGCCGGTCTTTACATTCACGCCCGGCTGGGTAAGCGGCGCGTGGATCTGCGGGTTCCAATTCTCGCCGTTGTAAATTTTGGTGAACTGATAGCGGTTGTTCTTGATCTGATAGTCGGCGCCGAGCAGGCCCACTGAAACCGGAGTCTGCTTGGGCTCGTACCCGCCGCCTACAAACATGTGCCCGACGGTCAGATAACTGAACATTTCCCGGAACAGGAAGGTCAGTCCGTCGCGGCTGGCGATGCCGGGCAAGTAGGCGGCAAACTCCTTCTCAGCGGCGTCGATATTGAGGCCGTGGTAGTTCGGGTCGGGAAAGAAGGCGCGCTCAACCCGCCAGGCGTCGTAATACATCTCCTTCCACTCTTCTCGCGGAACGACGTACACCTGCATAGCGGCGGTCTTCAACATGCCTGCTCCCGGCTTGGGAGGAGCTGCGGTGGGGTTGATGAACCAAGTTTCATGCCCTGGAGGGCCCTGGCCGTAGAGCATCTTGCTGCCGTCGAAGGATAGAGCGAAGGCCGAGACGCCGGTGAGAAGGGTTGTGGTCTTGCGGGATTTGAGGTCAAATTTCACCACATCGGTTGTGGGAGGGCTCATCAGGCCGCCGTACATGGGGTTGACCGTGGGCGCGCGCACCAGAAATAACTCCCCCGCCTTGCCCGCAGAGAGGGATTGATAACGGCCGGGAGGAATGGGCAAGGCGAGCGTGCGCTGGAGGATGCCGGCAAAGTCGATCTGCACCTTGACCGGCTTGTTCTTCGCTTCTTTCTTGGCCGCAGGCGCTTCTTTCTTACCCGCAGTCGCACCTTTGTTGGCCGTGGCCGCGCCCGGACCGCTCGCAGAAGGCGGTTTCACTTTTTCGTTGCCTGGCTCGGGCGCCAGCGGTGAAGGCTGGGTCTTGCGGAGGACCACGACGTATACGCTGCGGGTGACGGGATGAGCCTCGCTGGTCATGTCGAGCCAGCCCGTGGTCAGGCCCATGTTGGTGCTGGAGGTGAAGTAAATGTATTTGCCGCTTTTATCGAAGTTGGGATACAGACAATCGCTCATGCCGTCTGTAATCTGGGTGGCACTGCGGGAGACGAAGGAATAGACAAACACGGCGCGCAAATGGTTTGTGAGCTGCTTGGTGTAGGCGAGCCAATCACTGTCAGGAGACCAGGTCTGGTCGAATTCATGCAGGGGCGTGTCGTAGAGATCGGTATCGACCAAGACTGGCTTGGGATGGGCGAGGTCCACTACCCACAAGTGCAGCGCCGAATCACTGAAGGCGAGTTTTTTGCTATCCGGCGACCACGAGAGCTGGTAATAAAAGGCCGCAGGGTTTCCCAGATGGATGGTTTGAACGGGTCCCAGACCGGTTTGATTGCGAATGCGCAGATCGTACTCGCCAAAGCGGTCGGAAAAGTAGGCGATAGACTTGCCGTCCGGCGACCACGCGGGGTCGCGGTCTTCGACGCCTGGGCTGTTGGTCAGATTACGAATGTCGCCGTGTTTGGTTGGGACGGTAAGGATCTCGCCGTGAGCCTCAAAGAGCGCCCTCACGCCAGTGGGCGAGATGTCAAAACTCCGAATCTGCGCGGCCACTTTTTCAAAGTGGGGTTGGAGTTGGGGCATATCGCCCGCAACCCTGATCGGGACCAGGCGCGAGCGGTGCGACTTGAGGCTGTAAAGATAAATCTGGCCGAACTGCGAATACACGATAGCTCCAGGTCCGGCCGAGGCGGAGGTGATATCAAAGCCGGAATTGTTGAGGACCTGGGTGACTTTCCGGGTTTCAGTGTTGTACGCGAAAAGCGTGATTGGGCCGGCGCGGTCGGACAAAAAGTAAACTGTCTTGCCGACCCACATGGGGTCGCTGTCGTTGGAGTTGGGACGCGGAATTTTAACCACGCTTGAATCGGCCAGGTTGGCGATCCAGATGGGCGTCGTCTGTCCGCCGCGATAGCCTCTCCAAAAAGGCTCCCATTGGAAGTTGGGAACGTAAGCCAGGTGCGTGCCGCCGGACGAATAGGAGCCGCGCTCCGCCATCGGCAGGGGCAGTTCGGAGGGGAAACCGCCGGTGACGGGCACGGTGAAGAGCTGATCGGGATCCGAGTAACTGTAGCGGTTGGAACGAAAGAGCACGCTTTTGCCGTCGGGCGTCCAGCCCACGGCGACATCGGGGCCGGGAAAATAGGTAAGGCGCGTAGGCTGGCCGCCGTCAGCGGGGACAACGTAAACATCCTGGTTGCCGTTGAAGACCCCGGAATAGGCGATCATCGAGCCGTCTGGGGAGAAGATAGGCCCGCTCAACTGATCGCTGCCCGTCACCAGACGGTGCGCCACGCCGCCCTTCCGGTTCACGATCCAGATGTCGCCGCCATATTCGAAGGCGATTTGCGTTTTGCTCACGGTGGGCGCTTGCAGAAGCAACAGCGGCTGCGCTGCCCGGAGCGCCCCGGCCGGCAATAAGAATGCCGCCGCCATCAGGAATCTTAGTCCCACATGAAAGCTTTTCATCTTCACCCTCCCTCGACACATAGATTCGTTTATTGCACATGGATGCCGGTAAGGGCAATCAAAATTCAAGCTTGAGGAAGTCAAATGGGGCTGCGTTCCGGAGCGAATCTCATCGCCGCCCCGGAACGCGCGCCATACCCGGCCATTGCATACTTATGCGTTTTACTGTATATTTATTCGTGATGCGACTGCGCGCGGGGCTTGTCCTTTGCTGGCCCGTGAGAAGAGAAAGCCGGTTATGAAAGACCAGCGTTTGAACGCAATACGGGATCTCGTATCCAGTTCCCTGGTGGCCAGCCAGGATGAGCTGCGCCGCAAACTGCGCCGCCGCGGCTTCCGGGTGACGCAGGCCACGCTTTCGCGCGATATTCACGAACTGCGGCTTTTCAAGGGGCCCGGCGGCTATTCGCTGCTCAACAGGCACGCTGACGCGGCCGCGCCAGGAGAAGACTCCAGCCCGCCCTCGTTGAGGGAGATGTTTGCGAGTTTCGCGCTGCGGGTACGCCGGGCGATGAATCAGGTGGTGGTGGGCACGGTGATGGGCGGGGCGCAGCCGGTAGCCGCGGCCCTGGACCGCGAGGGATGGCCGGAGGTGGTGGGCACGGTGGCGGGAGACGATACCATTTTGATTATCTGCTCTGACCAGCGCCGCGCTGCCGGCGTGGAGGCCCGGATGAAAGCGATGTTGACCGCATGAAGGAAACCATTCAGACCGCCGTGATCGGCGTGACGGGCTATGCCGGCGCGGAGCTGGCGCGGCTGCTGCTGCGTCATCCGCGGCTGCGTTCCACGGCTCCCGTGTTTGCCGGCCGCGTGGAAGAGAAGGACCTGGCGCGCGGCGGAGTACCCCTAGTCGAGATTCATCCCCAGTTGGCTGATTCCGGCGGTAATGGCAAGCTGAAGCTCGAGCCCTTTTCGTGGCAGCTTTTAGCCGATCGCGGCGTCGATGTGCTCTTCCTCGCCACGCCTCACGAGCAGTCGCGCGCCTGGGTTCCTGAAGCCCTCGAACGCGGTCTGAGGGTCATCGACCTGAGCGCCGCGTGGCGTCTGACTGAGGCCAGAAACCGCGCCGTCTACGCCTTCGAGGATGAAGGCTCGGAAAGAGCCGCTGCCATCCAGGAGCAGTCCGTTTATGGCCTGCCTGAGCTGCACCGCGAGCGGATTGACGGCGCGCGTCTGGTGGCTAACCCCGGCTGCTATGCAACCTCGGTGATTCTGCCGCTCAAGCCGCTTCTTACGGCTGGTCTGGTGGATCTCGACCGAGGCATTATCGCCGACTCCAAGAGCGGCGTGAGCGGAGCCGGCAAGGCGCCCACGGCCAAGACGCACTTCATGTACGCCGCCGACAACCTCTCGGCCTACGCGGTCTTCACCCATCGCCACACCGGCGAGCTGCTGGAGCAGCTTGGCCTCACGGCAGACGAGATGGTGTTTACGCCGCACCTGCTGCCGATTCCGCGCGGAATTTTGTCCACCGTTTACGTTCACTTCAAGGAGCCGCAAACGCGGGCTGGCGTGGCGCAGGTCTATCGCGATTTCTTTTCTTCGTGCCCCATGGTCCGGCTCTACGATCATGCGCTGCCGCAGATTCAGTACTCGGTGCGCACCAACTACGCGGACATCGGATTCCAGCTCGATGGAGGCGGCCGGCGAGCGGTGATTGTCAGTTGCCTCGACAATCTCTTGAAGGGCGCGGCGGGCCAGGCGGTGCAGAATCTGAATGTGATGCTGGGCTGGCCCGAAGCGGAGGGACTGGAATGAAGTACGTCGTCAAATTGGGCGGAGCGGGTTTGGAAGCGCCGGCGCTTCTGGAAGGCTGCACGCGCGCCATCGCGGAGCTGGTGCGCGACGGCCATCAGGTGGCCGTGGTGCACGGCGGCGGCGCGCAGCTCACCCGCACCCTGAAGGCGATGGGCAAGCAAAGCCAGTTCATCGACGGTCTGCGCATCACCGACGCTGAAACCCGCGATGTGGCGCTGATGGTCTTTGCGGGGCGCGTGAACAAAGGCTTGGTGGCGGCTCTGGGCGCGCAGGGGCAGGCGGCGGTCGGTCTTTCGGGCGGCGACGGCCTGCTCTTCCGCGCCCGCAAAAAACGCAGCGCGCCCGATCTCGGCTACGTGGGCGAAATCGCGGCCAGCGATCCACGCTGGATTGAGGCCATCTGGCAGTTGAACGGCGTGCCCGTGCTCTGCTCGATGGCTTTGGGGTTTGACGGCGAGTATTACAACATCAACGCCGACGAGATGGCGGCGGCCTGCGCCATCGCCTGCCGCGCTGACGCTCTGGTCTTTCTCACCGACGTTCCGGGCGTGAAAGGGGCAGATGGAGAGGTGCTGCGCTGGCTCTCCATCGACCAGATCGCCGAGATGGCCCAGGGGGCGGTGATCTCCGGAGGAATGCTGCCCAAGCTGGCCGCCTGCCGCGAAGCCCTATTGAACGGCGTCAAGCGCGTGCGCATTTTGCCCGCCGAGGCGGCCGGCGCGCTGCCCGACCTGTGCAGCGCGCGCGTAACCCACGGCACTGAGGTGATGGTGGCCTGAGGAGGCTAAGACGAAGTGACAAAACTCGAAGAGATTCGCGCCGCCGAAGCGCGGCTTTTGCTTTCCACTTACGACCGCAGTCCGGTTCTTTTTGTGGGCGGCGAGGGCGTGCACCTGATCGACGAACAGGGCAACCGCTATCTCGATCTGCTTAGCGGCATCGGCGTCAACGCGCTGGGTTACAACCACCCTGCCATTGTGGACGCCATCAACCGCCAGAGCCGCGCCCTGATTCATACCTCGAACCTCTACTATCACGAGGGGCAGGCGGAGCTGGCGCTGCGGCTGACCGAGCGCACCGGCCTGGATCGCGTCTTCTTCGCCAACTCCGGCGCCGAGGCATGGGAGGGCGCGCTCAAGCTGGCGCGCGCGTATGCGGGATTGCGTCGTAGCGAAGGCAAGACGGTTGGAACCAAGTTTCTGGCCCTGGAGCAGGGCTTTCACGGCCGCACCTTCGGCGCCGTCTCCACCACGCACAAGGAGAAATACCGCGCGCCCTTCGCGCCCGTGGTTCCGGGCGTGGAGTTTGTGCGCTTGAATGATACAGCCGATCTGCGCGCCAGGTTTTCGAGCGAGGTTTGCGCGATTCTGGTTGAGGCCATCCAGGGCGAGGGCGGTGTGCGCCCGCTGACGCAGGAGTTTTTGGCCGAGGCGCGCGCGCTTGCCAGCTCTACCGGCGCGCTGCTCATCGCGGACGAGATTCAGGCCGGCATGGGCCGCACCGGCAAATGGTGCGCCTATCAGCATTACGGGATTCTGCCCGACGTGACCACCTTCGCCAAGCCTTTGGCGGGGGGCCTTCCCCTGGGAGCAGTTCTGTGCTCCGAGGAGGTGGCGCGAGCCATTCATCCGGGGATGCATGGCAGCACCTTTGGCGGAGGACCGCTGGCCTGCGCCGTGGCCATCGCCGTCATCGGCGCTATAGAAAAGGAAGGCTTGCTGGCGAACGCCACAGCGGTGGGCGGCTACTTCCAGGAGCAGTTGCGCGCGCTCGGCCGGCGCCACGCCTGCATCACTGAGGTGCGGGGCAAAGGTTTGATGGTCGCCGCCGAGCTGGACTCCGCAGAGCTGGCCAAGCGCGCTGCCGCGGAGATGTTCAAGCGCCGCATCCTCATCAACTGCACCAGCGAAACGGTGCTGCGTTTCTTGCCGCCTTACATTCTTGAGCGCGCGCACGTGGACGCAGCCATCTCGGCGCTGGACGAGATTTTCACTGAATACGCCGCCGCGCAGGCCGGAGCCGCATCCGCAGGAGGACAACATCATGCCTAGCAGAGCCACTATGGAACGTCCCGCCGCAGCCATTCCGGTGGAGAAGGACCCGGACGTGCTGGCCGCCGCCGCGCGCATGGCCGGCGAAGACCTGTGCTCCATCGCCGATCTCTCGAGCGCCGAAGTGCGCGCCATTCTCAAGCTGGGCCGCGAGGTGAAGCGCTCGCCCGCCGAATACCGCCATGCGCTGGACGCCAAGCAGATGGTGCTGATGTTCGAGAAGGCCAGCCTGCGCACACGCCTGGCCTTCGAGACCGGCATCAACACCATGGGCGGCAACGCCATCTTCGTCGATCAGACCAACTCGCCCCTGGGCGAGCGTGAGACCATCGCCGACGTGGCGCGCAACCTGGAGCGATGGTGCGACGTGATCGTGCTGCGCACCTACGCGCACGACACGATTACCGAGATGGCCGCCAACGCGCGCGTCCCGGTCATCAACGCGCTTTCGGACTTCGAGCACCCGTGCCAGGCGCTGGCCGATTTTATGACCCTCGAAGAGCACTTCGGCGCCGTGGCGGGCCTCAACTTCACCTTTGTAGGCGACGGCAACAACGTCTGCCATTCGCTCATGCTCACCGGAGCACAACTGGCCGTGAACGTCACGGTGGCCACGCCGCGCGGCTACTCGCCGGACATTGAAATTGTGACCATCGCGCGCGAGATCGCCGCTAAGAACGGAGTCGAGGTCCGGCTGCTCCAGGACCCGCAGGTGGCCGTCGAAGGCGCCGACGCGGTATATACCGATGTCTGCGTGAGCATGGGCATGGAGCACGAATCCACCAAGCGCGCGCCGATCTTCCGGCCGTTTCAGGTGAATGAGGCGCTCATGTCCAAGGCCAAGCCCACGGCGGTGTTCATGCACTGCCTGCCGGCGCGCCGCAACGAGGAAGTGACCGACGCGGTGATCGACTCGCCGCAGTCGATCGTCTTCGACCAGGCCGAGAACCGGCTGCACGCGCAGAAGGCGCTGTTGCTGCTGCTGCTGGGCGGGTTGGCCAATGTGGAAGTTTTTAGCTCTGCCAATCGCCCTTCTGCCTGTGCTCCTGGCGGCTTTCAAACGCGAGTGCTATGAATCTGAGTTCATGCACCAAAGATATCTCATACTTCTTCGTTTGGAGCGGCTTTACTCCAAACAGAGAAGACAGTTGTTCAACATTCTCCGGAGGTCTCGAGACCTCCATCATTGTTCCGTAGTTCATTGTCTCTAGCTATGAGCTAGAGGCTAGAAGCTAGAGGCTGAAAAAATGTCCGTCATCCTCGAATCCGTGCCCGTTGGCCAGAAAGTCGGCATCGCCTTCTCCGGCGGGCTGGACACCTCCGCCGCCCTCTACTGGATGAAGCAGAAGGGCGCGATCCCCTACGCCTATACGGCCAACCTCGGCCAGCCCGACGAAACCGACTACGAGGCCATCCCGCGCAAGGCCCTCGAGTATGGCGCGGAAAAGGCGCGCCTGATCGACTGCCGCGGCCCGCTGGTGCGTGAAGGCATCGCCGCGCTACAGGCCGGAGCCTTTCACATCTCCACCGCCGGCCTCACCTACTTCAACACCACTCCCCTCGGCCGTGCGGTCACCGGCACCATGCTCGTTGCCGCCATGAAGGAGGACGACGTTCACATCTGGGGCGACGGCTCCACGTTCAAAGGCAACGACATTGAACGCTTCTACCGCTACGGCCTGCTCGTCAATCCCAACCTTCAGGTCTACAAGCCCTGGCTCGATGCGGCTTTCATTGACGAACTGGGCGGCCGCGCGGAGATGTCCGCCTTCATGCAGCGGTCAGGCTTCGCGTATAAGATGCCGGCCGAGAAGGCCTACTCGACTGACTCCAACATGCTGGGCGCAACCCACGAGGCCAAGGACCTGGAGCATCTTTCTTCTTCGATCCGGATCGTCGTCCCCATCATGGGCGCTGCGTTCTGGCGCGACGATGTGGAGATCACGAGCGAAGAAGTGACCGTCCGCTTTGAAGAGGGATTCCCGGCTGCGCTCAACGGCCAGAGGTTCGAGGACCCCGTGGACCTGCTGCTCGAAGCCAACCGCATCGGCGGAAGACACGGCCTGGGCATGAGCGATCAGATTGAAAATCGGATCATCGAGGCCAAGAGCCGCGGCATCTACGAGGCGCCGGGACTGGCGCTGCTGTTTATCGCTTACGAGCGGCTGATCACAGGCATTCACAACGAGGACACTATCGAGCAGTACCGGGAGAACGGCCGCAAGCTGGGACGGCTGCTCTATCAGGGGCGCTGGTTCGATTCGCAGGCCATCATGCTGCGCGAATCGGCGCAGCGCTGGGTGGCGAAAGCCGTGACCGGCGAGGTTGCGCTGGAGTTGCGCCGCGGCAACGATTACTCGATCCTCAACACCGAGTCGCCCAACCTCACCTTTCATCCCGAGCGGCTGAGCATGGAGAAGACCGAATCCGCCTTTTCGCCGCGCGACCGCATCGGGCAGTTGACCATGCGCAATCTGGACATCGCCGACACGCGGGAGAAGCTGCTCACCTACGCCAAAGCCGGCCTGCTGACGCTGAGCAAAGGCGGCGAGATGCCCCAGCTCAACGGCGGCAAAACCAAGGAATAGCATGAGGCGCGCTTAAGAAGATGACGAACGAACAACAATCCGGAAAGATGTGGTCGGGGCGCTTTGGCGAGCCGCAGGACGCGGAGTTCGAGGCGTGGCAGCGGTCGATTGGTTTCGACTGGCGGCTGCTGCCGCAGGAGATCGCCGCCAGCAAGGCTCATGCATCCGCTCTCTGTGCCGCAGGAATCCTGACTAAAAGTGAAGGAGCGGAGCTGCGCGCGGCGCTCGACGCCATCGCCGCAGAGCACGCCTCCGAAGCTGGCAAAGCGATGGTGCGCGATCACCCGGCTGCCGAAGACATTCATCACTTCGTCGAGCTCAAGCTCGTGGAACGCCTTGGCTCGCTGGGCCGCAAGCTCCACACCGGCCGCAGCCGCAACGAGCAGATCGCTACCGGCCTGCGCCTGTATGTGCGCGCTCAGATCGGGCTTGCCGTCACCGGGCTTGCCCAGTGGGCCAGCGCCCTGCTCGAACAAGCGCGCGCTGCCGGCGAGGCAGCGATGCCGGGCTATACGCACATGCAGCGCGCCGAGCCGGTGCTGGTTGCGCATTGGCTTCTGGCTTATGTGGAGATGGCGCTGCGCGACGCGGACCGTCTGCGCGATTGCGCTGTGCGCCTGAACGAGTGCCCGCTGGGCGCAGGCGCGCTGGCCGGAGCCACGCTGGCGCTCGACCGCTCCGTTGCAGCGCGCGAACTGGGATTCACCGCGCCCACGGCCAACTCCATCGACGCGACCAGCGACCGCGACTTCATTCTCGAGTACTTGCAGGCGCTCACTTTTGTTGGTCTGCACCTGAGCCGCTTTGCCGAGGAGATTGCGCTCTTTGCGACCGCAGAGTACGGATTTATTGTGCTGCCGGAAGCCTTTTCAACTGGCTCCAGCGCCATGCCGCAAAAGAAGAACCCCGATCTGGCCGAGCTGCTCCGCGCCAAGGTGGGCCGCATTCACGGCGCGGCGCAAGCCGTTGCGATGCAACTGAAGGGTCTGCCCTTGGCCTACAATAAGGACATGCAGGAGACCCAGGAGCCGGCCTTTGCCGCGGATTTCGTCCCGCAGATGCTCGCACTCGTCGCCCGCTTTACCGCGGCCCTTCAATTCAACAAAGAGCGCATGAATCTCGCCGCGCAGTCCGGCTATCTAAATGCCATGGCCGCAGCAACCTATCTGGCGGGCAAGGGCGTGCCCTTCCGCACGGCGCACGAGAAGATTGGCAATGCGGTTCGCTATGCGCTGGACAAGGGCGTGGAGCTGAACGGACTGGCGCTGGATGAGCTGCGCCAGTTCGGTGACGAGTTCGACGAGGACTTTTATCGCGCCGTTACGCTTGCGGCGACGCTGGACTGCCACGATGTAGCCGGCGGGACCGCGCGCCGGCAGGTTGAGCGCGCGCTGGCGGTCGCATCCAAGCGCGTTGCCGCGCTCGCCGGAATCCACGTCGCGGAGGCTGCCCATGCGGGTGCGTAAAGCCCTGCTCCAGGATGCCTCGAACGTCTACGACCTGGTGAATTCGCTCTCCTCTGACGGCACGCTGCTGCGGCGCCCTTTTGCTGAAGTCTGCGAGAACATCCGCGACTTCACGGTCGCCGAGTCCGACGGCGGGGTCTTCCTCGGCTGCGGCGCGCTGCATTTCTACGGCCCGCATCTCAGCGAGGTGCGCTCTATCGTGGTGAAACCGGAGGCCAAGAGCCAGGGCGCCGGCGGAAGCATTCTGAAGGCGCTGATTGAGGAAGCGGAGGAGCACGGCATTCAGTCCGTCTGCCTGTTTACGCGCATTCCCGATTTCTTCTTCAAGTACGGCTTCCGCATCGTGGAAGACAAAGCCGAGCTGCCCGACAAGATCTTCAAGGACTGCCAGAGCTGCCCGCGCCTGCACCGCTGCGACGAAGTGGCCATGGTGCGCGGGCGCATTCCGCGGATGTCGATTCTTGGGCCGAAGCACGAGGCGCAGGAGCTGGTGCGGCTGTCGGGCTGATGCCTCACGAGAGCAGGTAGGTCCTGCGGTGTGCTCAGAAGGTGCCCGATAGGGCGACACTAGCCGCCAAGCTCCTACGCCACGGTTTTCTATTGCCGTGTTGCTCAGGAGCGGTAGAATTCAGGCAAACCGTTTCTCAACTTCATGCGCAAATTATGTGTGGATCATCCCCCCGGCGAGCCTAAACGAGAAACTAACACGAAAGATACCGTGCGGTAGTCCAAGGAGGCCCAGTCAATGGACCAATCCACGATCAATGAGGCAGTGCCCTTGGACGGTCCCCTCATCATTTGGCAGCATCTTCTGGGACGTCTCTACCATGAGGACGACCTCATGAACCAGCGGATGTACCATTTCTGGACCGTTCAAGCCTTCCTTGCTGCTGCGCTTGCATTGGGCAATGGAAGCGCACGCTCCGGAGGGCGGGAGATTCAGTTCCTGGTCGATCTTTTCGGCCTGACACTAGCGATGTTCTACATCCCTCTTGGCCTCGCTTACGTTCGGGGGCTCCAGTGCATCAAGACCTATCTGATTTATCTGGAATCGCTCCCAGGTATTCCACGGATCAATTCCGGCGCGGCCAGTTTTCTTATGTCAGGGAAGGTCGAGATCGATAAATCAACGCAAATCGTGACTGCCAAAAGCTGGTTTGCACGGCCGATCTACCAGGTTTTTCCCTGGTATTTTGGATTATCCGCATCTATGTTCATCGGCGTTGGAACTCCTGTACTAGCAACCCTGTTCTGGCTCTTTGTAATGATAGCGCTGCGGGGGTGGGTACGTGACTTCGATCGCATTGTCCCTTGGATTTCGGCCCTGTTAATTTCAGCTTTTCTTATCAACTTGGCGCTCGGCCGACTCATCCCTGGGCGCCCAAGAATTGCAAAGTCAGCGGACACGTGATCCGTGTCCTGGGTTAAGTACTCATCCGAAACCCGCTTTGTCTCACCCGAGTGAGATTTTGAGCGCCGCGCCGTAGCCATAGGCCGGGCCGGGCTGCGTGGGCATGCGCACCTCGAGCGCCTGCGCCGTCTGCTGCCATACCAGCTTTCGATCCACGCCCAGCAGGGCTACGTCCACGATCTTGCCGGGCTGCGCCGGGCTTGCCGTGCCCAGTGAAGCGATCTTTGTCTCGCCCTCCGGCCAGCCCATGAAGATCGCGTAGAGCACCGTGTTCGCCTTGTTGCGCGTGAAGCGGATGTCTTGAGGGCCTAGCAGGCTGACGCTGTTTCCCTGGAATGAGCCGCTCACCACCTTGGTTGGGCCTTCGCCGTACACCTTCCAGGGGCGCGTGGCGTAGATGGCCTCGCCGTTGATCTTCATCCAGGCGGTGATCTGGTCGAGCACCGCGATCTCCTTGCTGTCGATGGTCCCATCGGGTTTGCCGGGAATGTTCAGGATGAAGGTGCCGTTCTTGCTCACGGTGTCGATGAGCCAGTGGATGACGTCGCGCGGCGGCAAGTAACCTCCGTACTCGCCCTCCATCTCATAGAGCGCACGCTGATAGTGCCACTGCCCAATGCAGGTCTCTGACTGCCATGCGTAGGGCATGATGCCGCTGGTCAGCCCGCGCTCGTAGTCGGCCACCACGGCCTTGGCCAGCCGGAGGGGGACATTTTTGATGTTGATAACACCCTCCATCTTGCCGCCGTGAGTCTGGAGGTTGTGATTGTAGAAGTAGGCGCCGATGTTCATTCCGCCCCAGCCAAGCGGGAACAGAGCATTGTCAAAGTAAAGCAGGTCGGGATCGTGCTGATCGATCAGATCGCGGGTGCGGTCGTAAAAGTTCTTCACATAGGAGGGGTCAGGCAGCGCATTGTGCGGATGCTTGGCCGAGTAGAGCTGCTGAGGATCGAAGCCCTGCCACCACTGTTCCCTGCCCTCGGCCTCCGTCATCACGCCGTCGTAAGGCACGCCCGCCAGCGGCCCCGTCTTATCGGCGCCGTGCGAGGTCTGGAACCACCACCAGTTGCGCGCCTGGTGGATGGTGACGCCCAGCCGCAGCCCATGTTTGCGCGCCGCTGCCGCCCAGCCGCCCACCACGTCGCGGTGCGGCCCGATGCGCGCCGCGTTCCACTGGTGATGCTTCGAGTCCCAAGTGTCGAAGCCGTCGTGATGGTTGGCGAGCGCGATGAAGAACCGTGCTCCCGCATTTTTGTATCGTTGGATTAACGCTTCGGGGTCCCAGTTGAGCAGCGTCCATTGCGCGCAAAGGTCCTTGTAACCGAAGCGCGAAGGCGGACCGTAGTGCTCAAGTTGGTACGCATACTGGCTCTGGTGGTGCGCGCCCCACCCGTTTTGACTCTGAATGTACATGTTGCGCGCGTACCAATCGCCGTCTTCCGGGACGCACTGCGGGCTCCAGTGCGCCCAGATTCCGAACTTGGCGTCGCGGTACCACTCCGGAGCCTCGTATTGGAGGAGCGAGTCCCAGACAGGCTTGTAGGGCCCATCGCCGCTCAAGCCTGCGACGGGCGCAATCATGGGCACGCCGTCCCAGGAGCCGCCGGGGACCGGCAGTTCGGGCGGCTTGCCCCAGCCGGTTGGCTCCCAGTTCGCCTCGTCGAGCTTTTCCTCCACGATCCGGCCATCGACCAGCGCGTAAAATACCCTTTTGTCAGCAGGCGTGGCACAAAACTCCGCATAAGATTGATGAAGCGTGTTAAAGCCCGCCGGCACACTGGCGCCCGCTGCCGCCTGGCTTTGCCCCGAGGCGCGAATCGCGCCGGCGGCTGTTGCGGCCGCAATCAGTTTGCAAAACTCCCTACGCTGCATTTTTCATAGCTCCTTGGGTTGATTGGACCACGCGACTCCTGTACGGCGCTGTATCGGGACCGGCCAGACGCACGCTTGCTGCTGCCTGGCTGCCGCTATGCTCAGAACGCCGAGCCGGAACAAACGATAAAGTTAACGATACCTTCCGCCGCGCCAATGTGCAAGCGTTTTTGCATCTGCTCACGCGCTCTTCGGGCTGTTGGCGCGCAATTGAGGCTGCATGGGCACTGCAGGCGGCCCAGTCCGCCAGCCGTTGCCCCGCCGTGCGGGGCAGGGGCAAAAAGCATAATCTGAAAGAGGGCTTGAGGCGCGGAGCGGCGGCATGAATGGTTCGAGACATTGGAGCAGGGCGTGCGTGACGGCGGTGCTGGGGCTGGCTTGTTCGGCCTCCTCTGCGGCTCACGCCCAGCAGCCAAGCGCCGCAGCCATTATCCAGGGCGTCGATGCCGAGGTCGCCTCCAGGGTAAAAAATGTCTTGGCTTTCACAGACATCGAGCACTACGCTGTCTATCGCGGCAACGACGAGACTCATCCCGTAGCGCAGATGACCGTCCGGGACGCCTACAAAAAGGGCGCGGGCAAGACCTATACGATCCTCTCGCAGAGCGGCTCGGGGATCGTGCTACGGTTTGGTCTGCGCCCGCTCGTGGAGCACGAGACCAACATCAACAAGCCTGGCCGGGTGGAAGATTCCTGGTTCACTTCAGCCAACTACAAGATGAGATTGAAGCCTGGCGGAATGGAGCGCGTGAACGGACGCAACTGCTATGCGCTGGCCATCACTCCCAAGTACAAGGCGACGAAGATGATCGAAGGAACGTTGTGGGTAGATGCCAAGGACTATTCGATTGTCAAAGTTCAAGGCATCGCGTCGAAAAAACCATTCGTCTTTGCGGGAACTACGCACATGATGCGCCAGTACGTGAATATCGACGGCTACCCCATGGCTACTTATGCCCATGCCGAGTCGGACAGCTTCCTCTTCGGCCGCACGGTTCTGATCATCGATTACACCGGCTATCACCTCAAGGTTCGGCCTGATCGGTGACGCGGACTTCGTGATTTCATCATGGAGCCTCACACCGGAGCCATAGCCACGCCCGTTAAACTAAGGGGGGAGTCGATCGTGTTTCGCAGGGTCTTTTTGCTTCTGTTACTCGCCGCGCTTTTCGGCGCTCCGCTGGCAAGGGCGCAAAGCTTGCGGCGCAGTTTCGCCGTGCTGGCCGCCGCCATCGCCCAAACCTCTCCGCCCGCGCCGGCCGCGTCGCCGGCCGCGCCGCAGCAGGCGGCCAAAGCTGCTCAGCCGGCCGAAGCCCAGCAGCCCATCTCCGCGCAGATGGCGGCCGCTGAATCGGCCATCGCCGCCTCCGATTGGAAGAGCGCAGAGACAAAACTGAATGACTGGCTGGCCAGCCATCCCGCCGATCCCCGCGCGCTCTTCGACGCCGGTTACGTCGCCGACGCGCAAAACCATCTTGACGATGCGGCCGGTTTCTATCGCCGCGCCATTGCGGCCGATCCCAACTCGTTTCTGGCCCACATCTCACTCGGCCTTTTGCTGGCTCGCGAAGGAAAGTTTAAAGAAGCGCGACCGATTCTCGCTGCGGCCACCAAGCTCAACCCCGGTGACGCTGGTCCTGCGCTCATGGCCCGCGCCTGGAGCGCCCTGGCTCGCATTGACAGCACCTCTGACCCTACGCTGGCTTCGAGCGAGCTGTTGAAGGCCCTCCAGTTCGCCCCGACAACGGTCGACGACACCCTCCTCGCCGCCAGCCTCGCCGAGCGCACCGGCCAGATCGACGGCGCCGCAACCGCTTACCGCTCAGTGCTCGCCCAAGATCCCAACTCCAAACGGGCTATCATTGGCCTGGCTCATATCCTCATCCAGAAAAAGCAGTATTCCCAGGCCGAAGCCCTCCTGCGTCCCGCGCTTCAGAAAAATCCCGGCGATCCCACGCTCACGGCGCAGCTTGCCACTGCCCTTGCGGCTGAGAACAAGCCCGAAGCGGTTCCGCTCCTCCAGCAGCTTCACGCGGCGCATCCCACGGACATCGTTATCACGCGCATGTTGGCTGACGTGATGGCCGATGCCGGAGAATACGCCGCCTCCGATCAACTGTACGTCCAACTCCTCGCGGCCGCCCCTGACGATCCCGATCTCCTGATTGCGCACGGGCAGAACCTTGTGCAGGAACTTAAATTCGGCCAAGCCTACGCTGTCTTCAACCAAGTCACCCAGATCGATCCCACCAACGGCGATGGCTGGAGCGGACTGGCCTTTACCGCCTCCAAGACCGGCCGCCCCGCCGTGACCATACACGCGCTCACCATGCGATCCCAATACTTGCCTGAAAACGCCTCCACTTACTTCCTTTGGGCCACCGCCTATGACACCCTGCGCATGAACGCCCAGGCCATCGTCTATTACCGTCATTTTCTTGCCGCCGCCGGCGGCCACTTTCCCGATCAGGAGTGGCAGGCGCGGCAGCGTCTACAATTGCTTGAAAAATAACCCGTCCCCTGTCCTAGAGTCCGGCTGCGGATTCTCTACCCCCGTTTTCTGCGCCAGCTTTTTTCATCCCCTGGACAGCCCCGCCGGCGATTTTGTGCATCTTAATGTTGCAGTTCGTCTAAAGTTGTGCCTATATTAAGTTCATCCCACCTCCGGCGGCGCTATCGGCGCCGCCGGAGATGAACCCCATCAGCGGAGTCCCCTCATGCGGTCGGCGGTTCCAGTGGCCGTATGTTTTGTTTTGATTTTGGCCTGGGGGCCCTTGTGCGCCTTCGGTCATGAAAACACACCCCCCGATCAACAAAGCATTGAAGTCCTTGAAGCCAAAGCCGGCCAGGCCAAAGCGCGCGATCAATGTTTTCTTTATGCCAAGATCGTCCACGACATGACTGAGCTGAGCCTGCATCAGTACGTCGCAGGCAACGTGACGGTTGCCGATAGCCTGCTGAGGGAGGTCCAGAGCATGGTGAAAAAGGTTCACCTGTCGCTGGCCAGGAACGACAGGAGGCTGATCAGAGCGCAAATTCTGCTCAGCAACACCGCTTTCCGTCTGACTGAGATGCTCCACGCCAGCAACTATCAAGACCAGCGTCTGGTAAAGGAGACCTTGGCTGAGGTCAATGAGGCCCAGCGCGAGACCATGATGCAGGTCTTCCAAAAATAGCTTTCCGCTGCTCTTGGGCGCGGCGCAGCCTGCCAGAGTTCGCCGCAGGCTTCGTCATCTGTTCTCACAGCGGCTTTCACTTTGAGTATGCGGCCATGAATTCCATCTTCCGGCATGCCTGCTCACGGGCAATGTCTTCGACCGGAAGAGCTGAGAAGCGTGAATGCCGATGCGTATCTTAATTTTCGTTCCCGCTACGTTGCTCGGCCTGTTCCTCGCCGCGCCACTCCACGCCCAGCGCCAGCAGCGCGACCCCCTCACCGGCGCCCAAGCTGAGCAAATTGCCAACGCCGGCCTCGATCCTGACGCTCGTATTGGTCTCTACACCAAGTTTCTCAACGAGCACGCTGAGAATATCCAGGCTCTCGGCCGCCGCATCCCCTCGGTCGCGCGCGACCATCAACTGCGAAACGGCCTCGAGGACTTCGCCAACCTGATGGATGAGCTGGGCGACAACCTCGACACCTATGGCGGGCGCAGGGCCGATCTGCGCAAGAGCCTGAAGAAGCTCAACGAGGCCATTCCGCGCTGGCAGCAGATTCTTCACGGCCTGCCCGGCAATCAAGGCTTCTCAGTTGCGCTCGCGGATGCCGTAGATAGCAGCAACGATCTGGCCCGCCAAGCCAAGAAGCTGCTTGTCAGCCAGACCGCTTACTTCAAGATCCATAAGCACCAGCGCGGCCAGCAGCGGTACGAACCGCCGCAGTAAAGGGCGAGGCGTCAGGTCTCAGGAGATAAAAGAGAGATGCAGCGCGACGAAGCTGCACCTGATAGGAAGATGCCGGCGGGATTTTTCTTCAACGCGGGTGAATGTTGCGCCTAAATTGCCATGCATCCTATGATCCCCGTCGAGCCCCCCTGCAACCTGACACCTGAACCTTGATCCCCGATTTGCTATTCTCCAGTTAGTGGCCACAGATTTCGTCGATATTTTCCAGGAGGAGTATCGCGCTTTGCGCCCGCGGGCGCCCATGCCGCCGGTCGTGGTCCGTTTTCGCCGCTTCACTTCCCTGAACACCACCATCCGCCTCCGCCAGGGTAAGATTCTGGTCAGCCTCTCCGATCTGCTAGAAGGCGCACCGGAGACCGTGGTTCGCGCGATCGCACACATTCTGCTTGCCAAGCTCTACAAGAAGCCCATCGACGCCGCGCAGAATCTGCGCTACAAACGCTTCGCCGCCAGCGCCACTGTCAGCCACCAAATTGAGCTCGTCCGCACGGCGCGCGGGAGGAAGCGGTACTTCGGTCCGCAGGGCCGCTACTACCACCTCGAAGAGGTCTTCGACTCACTGAACGCACGCTTCTTCAACGGCCTCCTCGGTCGCCCCGAGCTCACCTGGAGCGAACACCACGCCAAGCGATCGCTGGGCCACTATGACGCCGCCCACAACACCATCGTCGTCAGCCGCGTCTTCGACCGCCCCTCCAGCCCGCGCTACGCTCTGGAATACCTTCTTTACCATGAGATGCTGCATCTCAAATTCCCAGTGCGCATGCGCGGCCTGCGCCGCTGCGTTCACCCGGCGGAGTTCAAAGCCGAGGAGGCCCGCTTCCCGCAGCTCGCCGAGGCCATGGCGTTCATTCGACGGCTGTAAACCTCCCTGCCGGCCGGAACAGAGCGCGGCGCAGCGACCGCCGCTCAAGATAAAAGCGAACGATTCGTTTTGCCAAAGTCAAATGGGAGCTATGAAGAGAATGCGATCCTGGCGCTATGCCGGCTTCTCGACGGCATTTTTTGGGAAATGATGGGAACTATTGAGAGGCGAGGAGGTGGATTTTTCTTGAGGAAAAACTCACTCAGCAGGAGCGGTTCCGGTCTACACCTGTTCCGAAAATGCTATCGCTGCGCGGCGGCGGCTTCTTCTTCTTTTACTACGGCTGGAACCGGCTGGCTGACGGGCCTGCGCGCCGCCCACCAAGCGAGCGCGATGCCTGCAATCGCGGCTACCGCGCTGGCTGCCTGCGCGTTCGACATGCCCCACAAAACCTTGGGGTTGCGCCGTATGAACTCGACCAGAAACCGCGCCAATCCTGTGAGCAGCAGGTACTGGCCGGTAATCAGCCCCGTAGGTTGCGTCCGGCCGCCGAGCCGCCACAGCCACCAGCCAATCACCAGCCCTCCGGCCAGCTCATAGAGGGGCGTGGGATACACGGGAACGAAGACCGGCACAAGGCCGTGGGGAAAGCTCGTGCCCCAGGCACGGAATGTCCACCCGAAGATGTGCACGGGTTTAATAGCGATCCCGTAGTCTCCGTCGCCGGAAAGATAACACCCGATGCGTCCCAGGCCGTAGCCGATGGCCGCCGCCGGAGCGCACAAATCCAGCATCCGTAAAGCCCCGATCTTCGCCTTCCAGCCCTGGATCAGGAGCGCGGAGATGCCGAAGGTCAGGCCGCCGTACCACGCGAATCCCGCCGAACTCCACAGCGTGCGCCAGCCTTCCTCACGGAAGTCCAAGGGCGTGTCGAGCACGTGCCAGAGCTTCGAGCCTACGATCCCCGCCACCACCGCGATGGCCACCATCCCCACCGCATCGGCGGTGATGTGGGCACGTTTGAAGTTGCGGTCTACCACGACTACGGCCGCAACCGCTGACAACCACAGCATCAGCCCGAAGGTTGGGAGGGTGATGGGTCCGAGATGAAGATAGGGAATCACTGCTCTTCCAGTATAGACGCGCCGCCCTGCCCCGCCGGCCGCGCCCCTCCGTAATTATTGCCTCGATCTACACGGCTAATTTTCACCCTTGATTTGCACATTCGCGTCCGCTTGACCTTCGCGCGATACTGTGTGCATGGCTACCGTGACCTGTCAGGGCCTAGAAATCCTCTACTCCCGCCAGCAGATCGCCGAGCGCGTGGCCGAGATGGGCGCTGAGATCACCCGCGACCTGCACGGCGAAAAACTGGTTATGGTGGGCGTGCTCAAAGGCGCCGCATTTTTTCTCGTGGACCTTTCGCGCGCCATTCAGGCTGACGCCACCTACGACTTTGTGGCTACCTCCAGCTACGGCAACGGGCTGCGCTCCTCCGGCGCCGTGAAGCTCATCAAGGACCTCGACCAGCCCATCGAGGGCAAGAACGTGCTGATTGTCGAGGACATCCTCGACACCGGTCTCACGCTCGCCTACCTGCGCAAGCTCTTTCTCCAGCAGCGGCCGAAGACCCTGCGCATCGCCACCCTCCTCGACAAGCCCTCGCGCCGCATCGAGCCCATCGAGGCCGATTACGTGGGATTCTCCATTCCCAACCTTTTCGTCATCGGTTACGGGATGGACTACGGCGAACGCTATCGCAACCTGCCCGACATCTGCATCCTCGACCCCGGCCAACCGGAGTAGCAGCCCGCGGCAGGCTCGCTGCCGGCTTGGCCAGCGGCTCCCACTGGTTCTATACTCGACTCCCGGAACTCGAGATTCGGAGCCGGCCCGGTAATCGGACTGGGGACCGCGCTGGGTTTACGTTAGGGACATTGCCGATGATAGGGATCGCGCCAATCGATAATTTGGACCTTGAGTTCGATCATGGCAGCTTCGACGCGGCCGCCTTCACCGCCCAGGCGCTCTCGAATTGGCAATCGCTGGCCGCGATCATCGACCACTCCCTGCTCAACCCCGCCGCCACGCGCGCACAGATCGAAACCCTCTGCGCCGAGGCCATCCGTTACCGCTTCGCTTGCGTCATGGTCAACCCCGCATGGACTTCCACCGCCGCCGCCGCGCTTACCGGCACGGGCATTCCGGCCGGCGCCGTGATCGGCTTTCCCTTGGGCGCTTCCCTTGTCTCCACCCTCCGTCAAGAGGCTTCCGCCGTCATTCGCCTCGGCGCCCGCGAGCTGGGCCTGGTGATTCCCATCGGCCAGCTCAAGAGCGGCAACCACCAGGCCGTCCAGCATTCCATCCAAGCCGCCAGCGGCGTGGCCCACGAGCACGGCGTTCTCTTGAAGGTGATCCTTGAAGCCGCCCTGCTCACCATGGAGGAAAAACTGCGCGCCGCTGAGATCGCCATCCAGGCAGGGGCAGGCTTCATCGTCACCTCTACCGGCTTTGTTTCCGGCGGCGCAACGCCCGCCGACGTTGCCCTGCTGCGCGGTGTAGCCGGAGCACGCTGCGGCGTCCTGGCCGCCGGCGGCATTGGTTCTCTTGCCGAGGTCCGCGCCCTGCTTGAAGCCGGCGCCAATCGCATCAGCACCTCCGCCTCGGTCCCCATCCTCCGCGAGCTGGGCGCGGCGTGAAAAATCAGGGAACAGGGATCCGGAGCGGGAGAAACCGCTGCTTTTGTTTACCCTGCCTGCGGGCGCGCGGCACGGGAGCAGCAATCTTCAGGCGAAAAATCCGGTAGGGGCGCGAAAACTGGCCATCCAAATCGAGCGAAGTGAGATGGAATTTGGCGTAGACGAGCACGTGCAGCCCTTCCACTATCATTGCGCCCGCCGCTTGGGAACGTTTGTGATGGCCGTCCACATCGTCAATCAAAAACGGCGGTCGTTTACGCACAGGGCCGGAGCTCCAGCGCAATAGGGCCATGCCGCAGATTCGCACAAGCCCGCTTTTCCGCTACAATCACCCCGATGCCTAAAGACGCAAACCCCGCTCCAGAGCCGGCCCGCCAACCAGCGGCGCAAGACCTCGAAGGCGATTACCGCCCCGCCGCACCCGTGCCCCTCGATCCCGCTAACTCACACACCGAGCCCGCCGACGCTGCCTATCTGATGAAGCTGAGCGACGCCCTGAACACAACGCTCGATCTTGAAACCCTCCTCAGCCGCACCTCCGAGCTGGTGCGCGCGGTTATCCCTTACCGCATCTTCGCCATCTTCCTGCTCAACGAGCGCACGCGCGAGCTGCGCATGAGGTTCCAGATCGGCCACACGCCCCAGGTGGAGCGGATGCGGATTCCTGTGGGCAAGGGCATCGCCGGCCAGGTCGCGCTTACGCGCCAGCCCTTGCTCATCAATGACGTCACCACAGAACCCAGCTACATCAGCGCCAACCCGGAGGTCCGCTCTGAGCTGGCCGTACCCCTTATCGCTAAAAACCGTCTGATTGGCGTCATCGATCTCGAAAGCGAGCAGACCGGCTTCTTTCGTCCCGAACACCTGCATCTGCTCACCCTCACCGCCTCGCGCATCGCCCAGGCCATTGAGAACGCGCGCCTCTATGCG
Source organism: Acidobacteriota bacterium (assembly GCA_021800255.1). Taxonomy (GTDB): domain Bacteria; phylum Acidobacteriota; class Terriglobia; order Terriglobales; family Acidobacteriaceae; genus Telmatobacter. The sequence goes on along the minus strand of JAJYZC010000007.1, from coordinate 36,856 downwards.
CGTGTCTCGCGGCAAGCGCAAACTCTGGAGGTGCTCAACGAGATCTCCGCCGAGCTGGCCTCTATTCTCGACCTCAATCCGCTGCTTGAGCGCATCGGCCAACTCCTGCGCCGCATCATCGACTACCAAATGTTTTCCCTCATGCTGCTCGACGAGAAAGGAACAACGCTGGTCACGCGCTACGCCTGGCGGTTCGGCCACGCCCACGCCCCCATGCGCCGCATCCCCATCGACACCGGCCTGGTGGGAGCAGCCGTGCGCGAGTGGCGCCCGATCAATGTCCCCGATGTTCACAAGGACCCGCGTTACCTAGCCGTCAACCCTGAAACCAGCTCGGAGCTGGTGGTGCCCCTTTTTTACAAGGGACGCATCATCGGCGTACTCGATCTCGAACACACCCGCCCTGCCTTTTTCAATGAAACTCACGAGCGCATGCTGGCCACGCTGGGCGCGCAGGTGGCCATCGCCATCGAGAATGCCCGGCTTTACCAGGCCGTGCGCAGCCAGGAGCAGCAGCTTGAGCGCGACCTATCGATGGCCCGCGAAGTCCAGCTCCGTCTGCTGCCGGGCGCGCCGCCCGCGCATAGCCACGCTGAGATTGCCGCCCGCTTCCTGCCGGCGCGCACTATCGGCGGCGACCTTTACGACTTTGTAGACTACGGCCCCGGCCGCACCGCGATTATGCTCGGCGACGTCAGCGGCAAGGGCGCGCCCGCAGCCCTCTTCGCCGCGCTCCTCAGCGGCATCATGCGCTCTGCCGCGCAGCAGCAGCCTCCGCCCGCGCAAATGCTCGCCCTGCTCAACAGCGCCCTCCAGGAACGCAAGCTCGACTCCCAGTACGTGACCATGCTCTTCGCGCTCTGGAACGACGAGGAACGCACCCTCGAGGTAGCCAACTCGGGCGCCGTCCAGCCCATCGTCTGCCGCGCCGCGCGGCCGGGTCCCACCACGGAAGGTCTTCGCCGCTGGGATGCAAAACCAGGGTCTTCGCCGGACGGTCCAGATTCGGCGGGGTGGGAGTCGCTCACCATCCCCGCCGAGGGCTTTCCCCTGGGCATGTTTTCCAATGCCGTCTACGACGAACACCGGGTCGCCGCTCAACCCGGCGACGTCATCGTCTTCGTCTCGGATGGAATTCTGGATGCTGAGAACGAGCGCGAAGAGATGTACGGCGAGGAGCGTCTCTCCGGCTTGCTTTGCGCTCATCGCAGCCGTCCGTCTGAGGAGATTGCCGATGCCATCCTCGGCGGCGTCACCCGCTTCCAAGGCGCGCAGGATCGCTTCGACGACGAGACCATCATCGTGCTCAAGGTGAGGTAGGATGGGCCGGCGCGTGGCGGGTCCCAGCGAGGACTATTGGCTCCTGCAAGAGAGATGTCCGGTGCGCGGTAAAAAGGCAGTCGCGTGGCTTCCCAGGTCCTAAACAGAGACCTGGCCGCCGGCAAGCGGTGCAAAACTAGGCTGACAGAGACCTATTGCACCACGCTATGGAAGAGCGGCGACTGCAACAGGCTGCTGAAATCGGTATCGCTGCTCGAGAAGTGGATCGTAAGCTGGCCCGCGTTGGATGAGACGGTGGTCGCGCTGAGAGCATTTTTCTCCGCAGCCGTGCTGGTCATCTCGCGCACCAGTATGGCCGCGCTCAACAGCGATGACATCGTGGCGGCCGTAAACGCATCGCCGGTGGAGATGGTCAGGTTGAACTGCACCCCGCTCTGAAAGTTCATGGAATACCAACTGCTCTGCAGCCGGTCTTTCACCGCCTTATAGTTGGTCACCGAGCCGGCCTGGCCCAGCAACTGGCTCATCATTGTCTGCGTCCCCTTGGCGTCCAGGATGCTCCACAGCGACGCGGAGTCCACGCTCTGCATGGCGCTCATCATGGCGTTGTTGGTGAGTACGTTGGGGGCTAACCCGTCGCGGGCGTTCAAAGCCTTCTCCACCGCGTCTTTATCGCCGAACACCAGGGTCGAGGGATCCACGAAGCAGAGCACCATGCCCGATTTGGTCATCGGATAGATGCTGTTGGTGCGCAGCTTTATGGGTTTGATCTTCAGCTTCGTGAAGTTGGCCACAATGCGCGGCTCAGAGAACTCGCCCTCGGCGATACCCACGGTGTACAAAGTCTTGCTCGTGGGCGAGGCGCTGAACAGCACGAACGCCAGTTGATCCACGTCGTAGTTGTCGTTCAGGCCCGACTTCTCCAGCGCCGTTTGCAGTTGCTTGAGCTCCGGCGGCATGACCTTGTTGCGCAATTGCATCGCGGTCGGCGAATTCTCCATCGCCTGGTAGTCGATAACCACCAGTTGCTGAACGTTGTGAGGAACCGTCGAGTCAGCGTCAGTAGACAACTGCGATGCCAGCGCCGCCGTGGCCGCCAGCAGCAGCAAGGGCGCTACCGAGAACTTAACCATCGCTTTTACCAATTTCCACCTCCTCAAACCCGCCGGCCGCCAAGCCTTTCCAGGCCCATTCCAGGCGCCGGCAAACCTAAATCCTTCCCCGGCCACACGTTCCATTCTACGCGCCAGTCCTGTCTCTAGGCCGCTCCACGCGCCGCCCGCGCCTCGTCCGGCCACGGCAGCGGAACGCTGAGCCGCCGCTCCAGGACCTTGGTCTGCTCGTCGAATCCGTTTAATTGACGCATCCACTCGCTTTTGCGCTCACATGCAGCTTCAGGAAGCAGGCCGATGATCTCGCCCTCGGCGATCGCGATCCTGCGTTGCGCCGCCAGGCTCTGAACCGCGCTGTACACCTGCGAGACCGGCGTAGCCGCAAAGTCGGTGATGTTCATCGAGAGCTGCGCCCGCCCGCGGGCAAGCACTCCCATGGCCTTTACGCCCTTCAGTCCGCCCGTGGCGGCGCGAATTTCACGGGCAATGGCGCGCACCTGGGCCACGTCTGAGGAGTCGAAGTAGATGTTGTAGGCCACCAGGAACTTGCGCGCCCCTACCGCGCAGGCGCCTGCGGTTGGGTGCAGTTCCGGCCCCCCCAAGTCGGGCCGCCGCGAAGGGTCATTGCGCACCGCCTCCCGCATTCCCTCGAACTGACCACGCCGCACATCTTCGAGTTTGGCCCGGTCGGGCCGCGCCGCCGCCGCCTCGTAAAAATACACCGGCACTCCGAACCGCCGCCATATCTCCTGCCCAGCCTGCCGCGCCAGCAGCACGCATTGCTCCAGCTTGATGCCGGAAATGGGCACGAATGGAATCACGTCCGCCGCGCCGATGCGGGGATGCACCCCCCGCTGCCGGGTGAGGTCGATCAACTCCACAGCCTTGCCTGCTCCGCGCACCGCGGCTTCCACCACCCCCGCCGGCTCGCCCGCAATGGTCACCACGGAGCGGTTGTGGTCCCCATCCATCGACCAATCGAGCAGCCGCACCCCCTCCACGCGCATCGCGGATACGATCGCCTCCACGCGCTGCGCATCCACGCCCTCTGAGAAGTTGGGAACGCATTCGATCACCGGCCCGTTCATCCGTCTCTCAGTCCCTCAGTGTCTGTTTTTCACTTTCGGAGGTTTTTTCACTTCCAGAATGTGTAGCCTACCTGCACCTGGACGCTGGCGTTCACGCCGGGGTTGCGGTCTCCCAGCGACGCCGAGGAGATGTGCACGCCGCTCACGCAGAGATCAATCGACCGCTTGGCGCGGGTAAAAATATGAATTCCAAAACCACCCTGGGGCGCAAAGTTCCACACCGAGGTCCCGCCGTCAATGCCCAAGGCCGGATTACTCAGCATGTTGGGCGGAAATTTGTGGGTGGTGTAAATCAATCCCCCCGCCGCTTGAAACCAGGGCTGAATCCGCCGCGAATGGGTGAGAAAATTCCAGCGCAGAATCACGGGCGTCAGGCTCACCCCGCGGAACGTTCCTCCACCAGTGGGTAGAGTGCACGTATAGGGCTGCCCGCTTGGCGTGACGCAGGTGTAATTCGCGAGGTGCGGCGGCGGGGTGTAGGCCTGCCAAAGCGGCATAATGTTGCCGGCAAACTCAAATTGGCCGCTGAGGAAGCGCGCATGGACGACAGGAGTGAGCACTTTGCCCAACTCAAATCCGCCCCAGAAGAATTTGAAATTCGAGCGGCTGCCAACGCCTGATCCCCAATTTACAAACGGCCCGTACTCCCAACTTTGCTCGTTTCTGACCTGGGCCACGGGATTAGCCGCATCGCTGGCCTTTGCGGCGTTGCCCGGCGCCTGGGCTCCGGCCGCCACGGTTACCGTCATCAACATCGCCAACACCAACCGCCGGGTTCGCCTCAATGCTTTTCCTTCCCTCCTGTGTATTTTCTCAATCTCAAAAAAAGACCGCCACGCGCGGGCGGCCGCTGGCGCCTTATCAAAGGGCATCATCCCGCGGCGTGCTCCATCTGCTCGGCGTCCATGTCGAAGTTCGAGTAGACGTTCTGCACGTCGTCCAACTCTTCCAGAGCCTCCAGCAGCCGCATCATCTGGGCGGCCGCCGCGCCCTCGAGCTTGGTATAGGTCGAGGCCACCATGGTCACTTCACTCATCACGGTGGGAATCCCCGCCGCCTTGATCGCCTCCGCCACCTTCTCGTGTGCGCCCGGCTCGGTCACGATCTCCCATGTATCGCCGGCGTCGCTCAGGTCTTCGCCGCCATGCTCCAGCACGATGTCCATCAACTGCTCTTCAGTAGCCGCAGATTTTTCAACCGCGATCAGCCCCTTCTTGGCGAACATGAACTTCACCGATCCTGCCTCGCCCAGGTTGCCGCCGTTCTTGGCGAAGGTATGCCGGATTTCGCTGACTGCGCGGTTGCGGTTGTCCGTCAGCACCTCGACGATAATCGCCACACCGCCCGGTCCGTACCCCTCGAACGCAGCCTCTTCATAGGTGGCGCCTTCCAGCTCTCCGGTGCCGCGCTGGATGGCCCGCTTGATGTTGTCGGCCGGCATGTTCTCGGCCTTGGCGGCCAGAATCGCCGTGCGCAGCCGCGGATTGCCGTCGGGATCGCCCCCGGCCCTGGCGGCAATGGTGATTTCCTTGATGAGCCGGGTGAAGATCTTGCCGCGCTTAGCGTCCAGCGCGCCTTTCTTGTGCTTGATGGTGGCCCATTTCGAGTGGCCGGACATAACGACCTCATGGAACAGAAGATAGCGGCGCGAGCAGGCGCCTGAAAAGTGAGTATACCATCCGCAGCGCGGCGTCAGGTATGCTCTGCCCACCGCTCCCTGGCCCGGTTCCCGCCTACCCCTGCTGCGTCTTGGCCGTGCGCGGCTTCGTGGCCGCCGGCCAGCGCAGACCTTCCATCACATCCAGGCAGAGCGCAAGCAAAACCGGACCCGCGACCTCGGCGATCATGAGCGCATTCGCCTTTCCCGTGCGCTCAATATAGGTGATTAGAGCCAGCGGGAGCAGCAGCGCATTCACGCTCAGCCAGAAGCAGGCAATCCGCCGATGCCAGAAGGCCAGCGCGCTCGCCGGAAGCACCGTCAGAGAGTTCAAAATCGATGCCGCCACGTCAAAATCAGTGAATCCCGGCCCCTTGGTGATAAACGGAACCATCACGAAGGGCAGAAACCCCCACAGCATCCCCACCGCGAGCAGGACCCTCAGCCAAAACTGGCGCGTCTGTGATCGTTCGTCCATTCAACCCTCGCCCACGCTGCCTGTTGACTTGCAAAGCCGGCAGGCTGACTTGCCCCTCACGCCTGCCTGTCTTTGGCAGCAAAATACGGCTCGCGGAGAAGCGCCAGCAGGTATTGGCCGTAGCCGCTCTTCAAAATCGGCTGCGCCAACGCCTCCAGTTGCTCGGCGCCGATGAACCCCTGCCGGTAGGCGATCTCCTCCGGGCAGGCGATGTCCAACCCCTGGCGGCGCTCGATGGTGTGCACAAACAGCGCCGCCTCCAGCAGCGCCTCGTGCGTTCCCGTATCCAGCCAGGCCATGCCCCGGCTCATAATCTCCACATTCAGCTTCCCTGCCTCCAGGTAGCGCCGGTTGAGGTCCGTAATCTCCAGCTCTCCGCGCGCCGAGGGCTTCAACGTGGCTGCGATCTCCGGCGCCCGGTGGTCGTAGAAGTACAACCCCGTCACCGCGTACCGCGACTTCGGCTCCTTGGGCTTTTCTTCCAAGCTCACCGCGCGTCCCTGCGCGTCAAACTCCACCACCCCATACCGTTCCGGGTCCTCGACCGGGTAGGCAAACACCGTCGCGCCCTCGGTGAGCTGCGCCGCCGTCTGAAGCTGCCGTGAAAATCCCTGTCCATAAAAGATGTTGTCGCCCAGAATCAGCGCGCTGGGGCTCCCGCCGACAAAATCCCTCCCGATCAGAAAGGCCTGCGCCAGCCCCTCCGGGCGCGGCTGCACCGCGTACTCGATCCCGATTCCCCACTTGCGCCCATCGCCCACGAGCTCCCGGAACCGCCCTGTGTCCTGCGGCGTGGAGATGATGAGGATTTCGCGCAAGCCCGCCAGCATCAGCGTGCTCAGCGCGTAATAGATCATGGGCTTGTTGTAGACGGGCAGAAGCTGCTTCGACACGACATGCGTCGCGGGATACAGCCGCGTCCCCGATCCGCCGGCAAGTACAATCCCTTTCATCGCGAACCTCTGAACCGCCGATCGTCCGTCCCTAGTCCCTAATCCCTAGTCCCTAATCCCTAGTCCCTATATCCCCGCCCGCTCCGCGTAATTCTTCTCCATCCACTCTCTGTATGCACCGGTGCGCACGCTCTTGACCCACTCCGGGTGCTCCAGGTACCAGCGCACGGTCTTGCGCAGCCCGCTCTCGAAGTTCTCCGCCGGCTTCCATCCTAGCTCCCGGCCAATCTTGCTTGCGTCGATGGCGTAGCGCCGGTCGTGCCCTGGCCGGTCCTTCACATAGGTAATCAGCTCTTTGCTTGCCGCGCCGTTTTTCCGCGGACGCATCTCGTCCACCAGGCCGCAGATCGCCGTCACCACGCCGATGTTCGCCCGCTCGCTATTGCCGCCGATATTGTAGGTGTCGCCCGGCCGGCCCCGTTCGAGCACCGCGCGGATGGCCGCGCAGTGATCCTCTACGAAGAGCCAGTCGCGCACGTTTTTCCCGTCGCCGTAGACGGGCAGCGGCTTGCCTTCGAGCGCGTTGAGGATCATCAGCGGAATCAGTTTTTCCGGGAATTGATAAGGCCCGTAGTTGTTCGAGCAGTTGGTGGTCAGCACCGGCAATCCATAGGTGTGATGATAGGCCCGCGCCAGATGGTCCGAGCCGGCCTTCGAGGCCGCGTAAGGGCTGTTGGGCGCATAGGCCGCCGTCTCCGTGAACGCCGCATCCTCCGGGCCCAGCGAGCCGTAGACCTCATCCGTGGAAACGTGCAGGAAGCGGAACCGCGCCCTTTCGGCCGCACTCAGCCCTGCCCAATAAAGCCGCGCCTGCTCAAGCAGCACAAACGTTCCCTGCACATTGGTGCGGATGAACGCCTCCGGCGAGACAATCGACCGGTCCACGTGGCTCTCGGCCGCAAAGTGGAGGATTGCCCGCGGCCGATGCTCGCGCAGCAACTGCGCCACAAGCCCCGCGTCGCAAATATCGCCGCGCACGAACGTATACCGCTGGTCTGCGTCGAGCGCCGCCAGGTTCGCGGCGTTGCCCGCGTAGGTCAGCAGATCGAAATTGACGACGGACGCATCGGCGGTCTTCATCCAGCTCAAAATAAAATTCGAGCCGATAAAGCCAGCCCCGCCCGTAACCAGAATCGTGTCTTGCGTGTTCGTCTCTCCCGGCCCTCAGTATACGTGCAAACTGCGCTGCGCCTTATTCCCGGCGTGGGCCTGTGCATTGGCACACCCGGTCTGGGATCTCAGGCTTTCAGGGCCGGCAATAAGCCGTTTTTTCACATTCCGCCCGGCTGCCGGTCCACTTGGTGAGAGGAACTTCCTGCACCTGCTCTCAATTTTCGATATATTAATAAGTAAGTGTTGCCCCGGACGCGGCCCGATCTGCTCAAGCGAACCTTCTGATCGACGAGCAGGGCGATTTCCAGCAACGGAATCGCGCCGTGGTTGTGTCTCTGGTGATGGTCCGGAGCTCCGCGCAAAACCTCTTTCCGAAAAGGCTGCCATGGATACACCGAGAAGTCGATCCCGCATCCCGCATCCACAGGGCCTCTATGACCCGCGGAATGAGCACGACGCCTGCGGCATGGGTTTTGTGGCCAGCATGCGCGGCGAAAAGAGCCACGAAATCATTCTCAAGGGCATCGAGGTGCTCATCAACCTCACCCATCGCGGCGCCGCGGGCTGCGACCCCGGCACCGGCGACGGCGCCGGCATCCTCATACAGATTCCTCACGCTTTTTTCGCCCGCGAGTGTGAGCATCTTGGCATCAAGCTGCCCGATCCCGGCGCCTACGGCGTGGCCATGTGTTTTTTGCCCGTCGAAAAGCACAGCCGCTTGCAGTGCGAGGGCGTCTTCGAGCGCATTGCCCGGGAAGAAGGCTGCACTGTGCTCGGCTGGCGCGATACGCCCGTCAACGGCGACGCCATCGGCCGCGAGGCGCGCCGCTCCCAGCCCTACATTGAGCAGCTCTTCATCGGCCGTCCCTCCGGCCTCGACGAGGAGGCCTTCGAGCGCCTCCTCTACCGCATTCGCCGCCGCACCGAGAACGAGATCGCGGCCTCCGGAATCGAGGATAAGGATGTTTTTTACATTCCCTCCTGCTCCTGCCGGACCATCGTCTACAAGGGCCTGATGCTGGCCCCGCAGATTGAGAAGTTTTACTTTGAGCTGGCCAATCCCCTGGTCACCAGCGCACTCTGCCTGATTCACCAGCGTTTTTCCACCAACACCTTTCCCAGTTGGAAGCTGGCCCATCCCTACCGCTACGTCTGTCACAACGGGGAGATCAACACCATCCGCGGCAACATCAGTTGGATGAACGCCCGCCAGTCGGTCCTGGAGAGCCCGCTGCACGGCGAGCACATCGACAAGCTCTTTCCCGTTATTGTTCCCGGCGGCAGCGACTCGGCCTCCATCGACAACGCCGTTGAATTTCTCTACCAGTCCGGCCGTTCGCTCCCGCACGTCATGGCCATGCTTATCCCCGAAGCCTGGGCAGGCAATCCGGATATGGACGAGGACAAGCGCGCCTTCTATGAGTACCACGCCTCGGTGATGGAGCCGTGGGACGGTCCGGCGGCCATCGCCTTCACAGACGGGCGCGTGATCGGCGCAACCCTCGACCGCAACGGCCTGCGCCCCGGCCGCTACATCGTCACGCGGGACGGCCTGGTGGTCCTCGCCTCTGAGGCTGGCGTCCTCGACATTCCGCCTGAAGAGGTGCTCAAGAAAGGCCGCTTGCAGCCGGGCCGCATGTTCCTGGTGGATACCGTCGAGCAGCGCATCATCTCTGACGCGGAGATCAAAAAGCAGCTCGCCGGCCGGCAGCCCTACGGTGATTGGGTCCGTGAGCAGCAGGTCACCATGGACATGCTGCCTGAGCCGCCGCGCGTCATCGGCCCCAAGCCCGAAACCCTCCTGCGCCGGCAGCGCGCTTTCGGCTACAGCGAAGAAGACCTGCGCATTCTGCTCGCGCCCATGGCCACGAAAGGCGAGGAGCCGGTGGGATCCATGGGCACCGATGTTCCGTTGGCCTGCCTCTCGGACAAGCCGCAGCCGCTCTTCAACTACTTCAAGCAGCTCTTCGCGCAGGTCACCAATCCGCCCATCGATCCCATTCGTGAAGAGATGGTGATGTCGCTGGCTAACTTCATCGGCAGGGAGCGCAACATCCTCGAGGAGACTCCCGAGAACTGCCACACTCTCAAGCTGGGGGTTCCCATCCTCTCCAACCGCGACCTCGAAAAGCTGCGCCGCGTCTCCTCCGGCGACCTGCTCGCCACTACGCTGCCTGCGCTGTTTCGCGCCGCTGACGGCGAGGCCGGCCTCAAGCACGCTCTCGACGACCTGAGCTCCCGCGCCGCCTTGGCCGTCCAATCCGGCTACACGCTGCTCATCCTCTCCGACCGCGGCGCCGACGCCACCTATGCGCCCATTCCCAGTTTGCTGGCCATGGCCGCCGTCCACAACCGCCTGGTCCGCGATCAGATGCGCACCCAGGTAGCCCTCATCATCGAAAGCGGCGAGCCCCGCGAGGTGATGCACTTCGCCCTGCTCATCGGTTATGGCGCCAGCGCCGTCAATCCCTATCTGGCCATCGAGACCATCCACGATCTCAAGCGCCGCGGCTTACTGCCCGACAATCTCTCCGCTGAAGAGGCCGAAAAGAACTTCATCAAGGCCATCGACAAGGGCCTGCTCAAGACCATCTCCAAGATGGGCATCAGCACCTTGCAGAGCTACTGCGGCGCGCAGGTCTTTGAGGCCGTTGGCCTCAACAAGTCACTCATCGAAGCCTACTTCCCCGGCACCGCTTCGCGCATCGAGGGCGTGGGCCTGGAGGTGCTCGCCCGCGAGGCGCAGATGAAGCACGAGTTCGCCTCCCGGCCGCTCAGCGACTCCGAAACCGAGCTGGTCGTCGGCGGCCAATACCAATACCGTGAGGATGGCGAGTACCACCTCCTCAATCCCCTCACCATCAGCAAGGTGCAGCACGCCGTGCGCAACAACAATCCGGCGACTTTCCAGGAGTATACCGATCTGATCGACAACCAGAACCGCGAGCTCTGCACGCTGCGCGGCCTGCTCAAGCTCAAGTACCTCGACAATCCCATCCCCATCGAGGAGGTCGAGCCGGCCAAGGAGATCGTCAAGCGATTTACGACCGGCGCCATGAGCTTCGGATCGATCAGCAAGGAGGCTCACGAGACGCTGGCCATCGCCATGAACCGCATCGGCGGCATGTCGAACACCGGCGAGGGGGGCGAGGACGAGGAGCGATTCAAGCCCGACCCCAACGGCGATCTGCGCCGCTCGGCCGTGAAGCAGGTGGCCAGCGGACGCTTCGGCGTCACCACCAACTATCTGGTCAACGCTACCGAACTCCAGATCAAGATGGCCCAGGGCGCCAAGCCCGGCGAAGGCGGCCAACTGCCTGGCCACAAGGTGGACAAGGAGATCGCGCGCATCCGCCACTCCATTCCCGGCGTCGGCCTCATCTCGCCGCCGCCGCACCACGACATTTACTCCATCGAGGATCTGGCGCAGCTCATCTACGACCTCAAGAACGTCAATCCCCAGGCGCGCATCGCCGTCAAGCTGGTCTCAGAGGTTGGCGTCGGCACCGTGGCCGCCGGCGTCTCCAAGGCCCACGCCGACGTGGTGCTCATCTCCGGCGACAGCGGCGGGACAGGCGCTTCGCCGCTCAGCTCCATCAAGCACGCCGGGCTGCCGTGGGAGCTGGGCCTGGCTGAGACCCAGCAGGTCCTGCTCCTCAACGACCTGCGCTCGCGCATCCGCGTGCAGACCGACGGCAAGCTCCAGACCGGCCGCGATGTGGTGATCGCCGCCCTGCTCGGCGCTGAAGAGTTTGGCTTCGCCACCATGCCCCTCATCGCCATGGGCTGCATCATGCTGCGCAAATGCCACCTCAACACCTGCTCGGTGGGCATCGCTACCCAGGACCCGGTGCTGCGCGCGCGCTTCGCCGGCCAGCCCGAGCACGTGATCAACTTTTTCTTCTTCCTCGCCGAGCAGATGCGCCAGCACATGGCCAAGCTCGGCTTCCGCACCGTCAATGAGATGGTTGGCCGCGTGGACAAAATCGATCCCTCCATCGCCGATTCCCACTGGAAGGCCAAGGGCATCGATCTTTCCTCCATCCTCTACTCGCCGCCGCTGCCGGCGCGCGTGGCCCGCCACTGCGTTCACGCGCAGGACCACGGCCTTCACCAGGCCCTCGACCACGCGCTCATCGAAAAGGCTAAGCCGGCCCTCGAATCCAAAACTCCGGTGACCGGCGGCTTCGCCATCCGCAACGTCCACCGCACCGTAGGCGCGATGCTCGGCGGCCAGATCGCGCGCCGCTACGGGTCGGCTGGGTTACCGGACGGCACCATCCACTTCCGCTTCCACGGCTCGGCTGGCCAGAGCTTCGGCGCTTTTGTGCCCTCCGGCGTCACGCTGGAGCTCGAAGGCGACGCCAACGACTATCTCGGCAAGGGCCTCTCCGGCGGGCGCATCATCGCTTATCCGCCTAAGACCTCCAGCTTCTTGCCCGAGGAAAGCATCCTGGTGGGCAACGTCGCTCTCTACGGCGCCACCAGCGGCGAAGCCTTCCTCAACGGCATCGCCGGCGAGCGCTTCGCGGTCCGCAACTCCGGCGCTACCGCCGTTGTCGAGGGCGTGGGCGACCACGGCTGCGAGTACATGACCAACGGCCTGGTCATCATCCTCGGTTCCACGGGCCGCAACTTCGCGGCCGGCATGAGCGGCGGCATCGCCTACGTCTACGACGATCAGGGCGACTTCTCCACCCGCCGCTGCAACCAATCGATGGTCGATCTCGAACCCCTCGCCGATCCAACCGACGTGGCCACGATCCGCAGCCTCATCGCCCGCCACCGCGACCTGACCGGCAGTCCGCGCGCGGCCTGGATCCTGGAACACTGGGCCGATGCCCAGCCCAACTTCATCAAGGTCTTCCCGCACGAGTACAAGCGCGTGCTTGGCGTGCCTCGTGTGAAGGAGTCCTATATCTCTCCCATCATTCCGCCGCCGCTCGTCGCTACATCAGCTGCGGCTGCCGAGGTGAGCCATGGGTAAGGACACCGGATTCCTCGAAATCAACCGCGAGCAGCCCTCCCGCCGCAAAGCCTCGGAGCGCATCAACGACTGGTTTGAGATCTACGAGCCGTTTCCCGAGGAGAAGCAGCGTGAGCAGGGTGCCCGCTGCATGGACTGCGGCGTACCCTTCTGCCACTCCGGCTGCCCAGTCAACAACCTCATCCCCGACTGGAACGATCTGGTCTACCACGGCCGCTGGCAGGCCGCCATCCGCCGTCTTCACGCCACCAACAACTTCCCTGAGTTCACCGGGCGCATCTGCCCCGCCCCATGCGAGGCCGCCTGCGTGCTGGGCATCAACCAGCCGCCGGTTTCGATCAAGCTCCTTGAGCGGTCGATTGTTGAACGGGCGTGGGACGAGGGCTGGATTCATGCCGAGCCGCCGCAGCAAATCAGCGGCTGGAAGATTGCCGTGGTGGGCAGCGGTCCCGCCGGCCTTGCCGCCGCGCAGCAGCTTCGCCGCGCCGGCCACGAGGTCACCGTGTTCGAGAAGGCCGACCGCATCGGCGGCCTGCTCCGCTACGGCATCCCCAACTTCAAGCTGGAGAAGCATGTCCTCGACCGCCGCATCGAGCAGATGGAAGCCGAGGGCGTCCGCTTCCGCACCAACGCTCACGTCGGCGTCAACTTTCCCGTCGAAACCCTCACCGCCCAGTTCGACGCGATCCTCCTCTGCGGCGGCGCCGAGCAGCCCCGCGACCTGCCCATCCCCGGCCGCGAGCTGAAGGGCATCCACTACGCCATGGAGTTCCTGCCCCAGCAAAACCGCCGCAACGAGGGCGACCCAGAAGAGAAGCTCCTTGCCAGCATGGGCGCATCCGGGTCCATCCTGGCCACCGGCAAACACGTGGTCATCATCGGCGGCGGCGACACGGGCGCCGACTGCCTGGGCACCACGCATCGCCAGCATCCCTTGAGCGTCCATCAGTTCGAGATCATGCCCCAGCCGCCGGACGAGCGCTCGCCGCTCACCCCCTGGCCGCTGTGGCCGCTGCAGCTACGCACGGAGGGCGCGCACGAAGAGGGCGGCATCCGCGGCTGGAGCATCAATACGCTGAGATTCACCGGCGACGAAAACGGCAACGTGAAGCAGCTTCACGCCATTCGCGTCGGCCCTCCGCCCAAGTTTGAGCCCATCCCCGGCACCGAGTTCACCTTGGACGCCGATCTCGTGCTCCTCGCTCTGGGCTTCCTCGGTCCCGTCCGCAACGGCATGATCGAGCAGTTGGGCCTGGAGCTAGACAAGCGCGGCAACGTGGCCACCACCAATTTCATGACCTCGCGTGAAGGCGTCTTCGCGGCCGGCGACATGCGCCGCGGGCAGTCGCTGGTGGTCTGGGCCATCGCCGAGGGCCGCAAAGCCGCCGCCGCTGTGAATGCCTGGCTCTCCACGCGCGTATCTTCACAATCCCGCGCGGCCAAAGCTGTTCACGCTATCGCGCGCTAGGGCTGCTCCGCCGGCTACAACTTCAGTGGAGCGGCATAGCCCCCAGGTAGCAATTGCGTCTTCAATCTGTGCGGGTAATCCGGCCGTTGTGCGCGCTTCCGCAGCCTTGAGATGCGCAGAAATTCTGTCTCGAAACGGCCCTAATCGACACCCTCACCCAGTGAAAAACTCGCCGCAACCCGCTCAAAACAGATTCTTTCTTGCCTGTAGCGTCGCTCCCATTCCAATCTCGCGCTCGCAGGTGCTGCCGTCACCGGCCCACACCATGCGGCCCCGGAAATGGTTTGCGCACGTACCCCATAGGTCGAATTACCTTGGACTGCGATTCTTTCTAAGCAATCTTTAATCTTCTGCCGATAACCCCCTTGTTCGCATGAGAAGCCTCTCATGGGAGGTTCTTGTACGCAGCGGCTGCGCCCTTCGCCGTAGCTGGTTTGCGAGGGGCGAATTTGGGCCGTGAACCAGGCGCCCTGACCGGCGGCTGAACAGGAAAGGCCAGTGCTTCGCGGTCGCTCATCTGGCTCTTCTGAAACGGAAAATTTCATCTTGAACCGCAAGGAACCGGAAGGAGAAACAGGAATGAAAGACAAACAAAAACGCAGCGCCATGTGGGGAAGAAAGTTCCTTGTCATGTGCGTATTGATCGCGAGCGCGAACCTGGTCTTCGCCGGCCAGCACTCGCACAAAATCTCGCGTCACTTATGGGGGAAGACCGGCCAGGTTCGCGTGATCGTGCGATTCAACCAGCCTGTTACGCCGGCCATGGACCAGAAGGTCATTCAGTGGGGCGGCGCACGCAAGGGCGCGCTTCACTTGATTCGGAGCGGAGTTTACACCGTGCCGGCCGAGCAGCTCGACAATCTGGCTGCCGATCCAGCGGTCGCCTTCATCGCGCCCGACGCACCGGTGCACCAGCTCGGCAACACCAGCGGCGGCGTGCCGGCAGAGCTCGACTACCATACTGAAACCATCAACGCCTCCGCGGCCTGGAATCAGGGCCTCGACGGCTCCGGCATCGGCGTGGCCGTCATCGATAGCGGCGTAGCCAATGTCGATGACCTCAGCGCCAGCCACGTCGTCTACAGCCAGGACTTTGTGGGCGACAACGGCGGCAGCGCCACCGACCTGTTCGGTCATGGAACACACGTGGCCGGCATCATCGCCGGCGACGGCGCCGACTCCACCGGCTCGAACTTCCTCTACACGTTCCAGGGCATCGCCCCGGGCGTCAACATCATCAACCTGCGCGTGCTCGACGCCAACGGCAACGGCACTGAGGACGAAGTGATTGCCGCCATCCAGCAGGCCATCGCTTTGAAAAACACTTACAACATCCGCGTCATCAACCTTTCGGTGGGCGCAGGCGTCTTTGAAAGCTACACCGAGGATCCGCTTTGCCAGGCCGTCGAGCAGGCCTGGAATGCCGGCATCGTGGTGGTGGTTTCGGCCGGCAACGAGGGCCGCAATAACGCCGCCGGCACCAACGGCTACGGCACCATCACCGCGCCGGGCAACGATCCCTACGTGATCACCGTGGGCGCCATGAACACCATGGGCACGCCCGATCCCTCCGACGACATCCCCGCGAGTTATAGCTCCAAGGGACCGACGCTGTGGGACCAGGTGATTAAGCCGGACATCGTAGCCCCGGGCAATATGATCGTCTCGCTGTACACGCCTTCGGAGACTCTGAATGAGGACAATCCTGAGAATGAGGCTCCGCTTTCCATCTATGAGAACGGCGCTCCCTCCGGTAACTCCGGCGAGTACTTCCTGCTCAGCGGCACCAGCATGGCCGCGCCCATGGTCAGCGCCGCTGCGGCTCTGATGCTCGAGCAGAATCCCGCTTTGACGCCCGATCAAGTCAAGGCGCTGCTCATGGTCACCGCCGACAAGAACCTCGTCCAGAGCGCCGTCGTCACCGATGCCACCACCGGGCAAACCTTCCCGGTCGAGGCCGACATCTTCACTGTCGGCGCCGGCTATCTTGATCTGAAGACCGCTTTGGCCGCTGACCTCACGCCTCCGCCCGCAGGGGCGAGCGCCATGTCGCCCTTTGCCGAGGTGGATAGCGAGGGCAACGTCGTAATGGTTACCGGCACTCCGTCCAACGGCGAGCCTGTGATCTGGAACGGCGGGGTGGCGTGGCCCAGCAGCGTTCTTTGGGGCAGTTCGGTACTTTGGGGCGCCAGCGCCGCACAGGATGAAAGCGTCTTGTGGGGCAGTTCTGTCCTGTGGGGCACGGATACCACCGGCGATTCGGTCCTTTGGGGTTCCAACTCGCTTGAAAACGAGAGCGTCCTCTGGGGATCCAGCACCGTCGACGAGGAAAGCGTCTTGTGGGGTTCGAGCGTCCTGTGGGGCGACAGCGTGCTGTGGGGAGCTTCAAGCTCCAACTCGGACGCCCAGAGCGTAAATTGGAAATCCCATTCGCCCGCGGCAGAGGTTTCATACCACGGCGACAAACCATAACGGGAGGGCAGCGAAGGAGCGATTGTCTCATCAGCCGCCGCTGTTGGAAAGCGCAGTTTGCATCCAGCGCGCGGCCTGCGGGACGGCGATACTCGGAAGGCATCGGGACGGAACCGGGACAGCCGGGCCGATGCTTTCCGTAACTGCTCACTCCCGCTGCGGGCGGCCGTCGCACAGCGCGCGCCGCCCGCGTCCTTGTCTCTGCGTCTCTTCGGTGCAAACTCGCTACGCGCGGATGACCCCGATTTGCGAGCCCGCCGCCGGCACTCTGGCTCGCCTTCGGCCTCACGCCACGGCCTGGTGAGCAGCATCGCTCTCGAATCGCGGCGTCACGGGCAGAGAGGCGATCAATTTGCGTGTGTAGGGGTGCGCCGGGCTGCGAAACAGCTCCGCTGCCGCCCGGCACTCTACGATCTCGCCCTGCTCCATCACGGCGACGCGCCGGCTGATGGCCGCTACCGACAAGAGATCGTGGGAAATGTAGAGGATGCCCATCCCCAGCTTACGGCTCAGCGCCGAAAACAGTTGCAGAATCTCCGCCTGGGTCACGATGTCCAGCGCGCTGGTGGGTTCGTCCGCGATCAAAAGCGGAGGCCGGTGCAGCACCGCCATTCCGATCAGCACCCGCTGCGCCTGCCCCACGCTCAGCTCGGCCGGAAAGCGCCGCAGAAATTCTGCGTCCGCAGGCAGGCTTACGTTTTCAAGCGTCTCGCGCACTGCCCGCGCGCGCTCCTGCCGAGAGCTGCGCCGGTGCACCTTCCACGCCTCTTCGAGCTGGGCGCCGATGCGCAGGGCAGGATTCAACGCCGACATGGGGCTTTGCAAGACCAGCGCCATCTCCCGCCCGCGGACCGCGCGCATGGCCCGCTCCTTCAGCGGCATCAGGTCGCGCCCGTTGAGCACGATCTCGCCTTCGGCGCGCCCACGCTTCAAATAGAGCAGCTTGAGAATCGCCAGCGCCAGCGTGCTTTTGCCGCAGCCGCTCTGGCCGACCAGACCCAGCACTTCGCCGCGCCCAAGCTCCAGCGATACATTTTTGAGCGCGCCGGGCTTGCCCGGATAGCTGGCTGAAAGCCGCAACGACAGCAGTGGCGTCAATTCCATCCGCGTCCTTCCGCTCTTCCGCCCGCAATCCAAAGCTGGTCGATGTTCCAGTAGACCTGCGGCCGCAGGGCCACCGGATGGACGTTGCGCAGCCGCGTCGAAACCCCCGCCAGAGCGTCCTTGTACACCAGGTAAATGAACGGCTCCTCGCGCCACACGATCTGCTGCACCTCATCGACCTCCTGTTTTCGCTTCTTCACATCCAGCGTCGCGGCCTGCGCTCGCATCAGCCGGTCGATCTGGGCCTCCCAGGCCGTCGCCGGCGTCTTCTCGTCAGGGTCCCACTGGTGATTGTCAGCCGAGCTCAGCCAGACGTTCATCTGCGCATTCGGGTCCAGGCCGTCATTTACCAACCCCAGGAGGCAGGCCTCGTAGTTGAAGCTGCGCGTGATGCGGTCGATCAAGGAAGGAAAATCCAGCGTCACCACGTTCAGCCGGATGCCGATCCCGGCCAGGTCCTGCTGAATCATGGCCGCCATGTGCACGCGCTCCATATTGCCCCCGTTGGTGATTACGGAAAACTCGACGGCGTGGCCGCCGCGGTCGCGCAGCACCCCGTTTTGCAAGTGGAATCCGTCCTCGGCCAGCAGCCGCAGCGCATCCTTTCGGTCGAAAGGATGCGGATGGAGGCCGGCGTCGAACCAGAACTTGTTGGCCGGAGAGATCCAGCTCACCGCCGGCTGCGCATGGCCGCGAAACACTACCCGCACCAGGTCCGCGCGGTTGATCGATTCCGAGACGGCGCGCCGGAAGCGGGTGGAAGTAAACCAGGCTTTCTTATAGGCCGGGATGGGCGCGGCGGGAACTTCGTTGAACCACATCTGCTCGGAGTCCAGCGAAACTCCGGCGTCATAGGCCATCTTGGGCGCCTGTCTTGCGAGCCGGTCGTACAGATCGGGATCGAGCGAATTGATGAAGTCGATCTCGCCGCGCATCAGGCGCAGCATCTCAATGTCGCGGTTCTCCTCGATGGAGATGCGGATCGATTCGATGTACGGCAGTTGATTCCCCGCCCCGTCGCGCTTCCAGTAGTTCGGATTGCGTTCGAGCAGCAGGTACGATCCCGGTTTGTACTCGGCGACGTAGTACGGCCCCAGCACCGCCATCTCCTTGTGGGGCGAATGCGCGGAGAGAATCCCCACCTGGTCGAAGAGTTTGGCCAGCCCCACGATCGGGCGAGGAAACACGATTGTAATCTGGTTCTTGCCTATGATTCGCGCCGTCACATTCCCCGGCCCGGAGCGAAATGAATCTCCCGTGGGCGAGTGCAGCACCGGGTCCATCAGCCGCTGGATGGTGTAAGCCACGTCCTGGGCCGTGAACGGCGTGCCGTCGGAGAAGCGCAGGTTCCGGCGCAACGTGAAAGTGATCGAATTGCCCGCGCGGCTGACCCTCCACGACGTAGCCAGATCCGGCTCCAACTGCTGCGTTTCACGGTTGAGCCGTACCAGCACGCCTCCAGTCAGGTAGCGAATGGCCTCCGATGCATCGTCGTCCACCAGCAGCGGGTTGAAGGTTTTGGGGTCCGACGCCAAGCTGAAACGCAACTGGCTGCCGCGCTGCGCACGCACCAATGGGCCGCTCATCAGGCCCATCAGCAGCAGGGTTGCGGAGATCGCCGGCAGCTTCATCCCCACATCTCCTCTTCCCGCACCACCACGTGAAAACAGCTCACCGTCAGCACCAGCAAAATCAGCGGGGCGAAGAGCCAGGGCTGCGCGGAAAAGCTGGTAAGGTCTTCAAGCTCGCGCAGCAGCCCGCCCCAGGACGGCAATGGCTCGGCCACGCCCAGCCCCAGAATGCTCAGGTTGGCCTCGGTAAGAATGAAGACCGGAATCGAAATCCAGAACTGCGCGTAAAGAACCGGCTTCAGATTGGGAACCATGTGCCGCCACAGCAAGCGCAAGCCTCCGCTGCCGGTGGCCCGCGCCAGCAGCGCGATCTCAGAGTTCTTGAGCGTGCGCGCATCCGCGCAGACCACGCGCGCCGCCGCCGCCCACCCCAGGCAGCCCAACAGCGCAAACGTGATCGCTACCGAGGCGATGGGCGCGACGTTCAAGGGCAGAAACGCGCGCACCGTGATGAGCAGAAATAGCCACGGCAGCGAGAGCACCAGGTCCGTCGCCGCCATCACCGCGCTCTCAAGCCAGCCCCCGGCGAATCCCGCCGCACCGCCGATGGCCGCGGCCAGCGCGCAGGAAACCAGCGCGGCCGCCGGTGCCAACAGGAGCGAAACCCGCGTTCCATAGAGCAGCCGCGAAAGCCGGTCGCGCCCCAGATCGTCGGTGCCCAGCCAGTGCTGGCTGGAGGGCGCCGCATCGGGCAGCTCCCGAAACTGGTAGGCATAGGAGGCCGGCGCAATGAAATTCGCCAGCATACTGGCTGCGAACACGGCCACTAGAAACGCCATCGCTCCCCGCCGCACCCATTTCATGCTTCACCCGCCTGCCGCGGCTGCGCCACAAGGTCCGCAACCGTGTTGGCCACGAGCGTAATCAACGTGACGATCATCGTCAGGTTCACCAGCAGCGGCAGGTCGCGCCCCATGGCCGCTTTCCACGCCAGTTGCCCGATCCCCGGCAGATCGCACAGCACCTCCACGGGGATCGCCGCCGCAAACGCCATGCTCACCGAGACCCCGGCCAGCGCCAGCAACTGCGGCGCAGCCACGGGCAAAATGTGGCGCAGCAGAACCCGCGCATTGCCCAATCCCTTGGCCCTGGCCGTGAGCACGTGGGGCATCGCCGCCGCGCGAGCCAGCAGATTGCGCGCGTAATGGAAGATGTTCGGAAACACGATCAGCCCGATCACCAGCCGCCCCGGCGCCTGCACGATGACGAACAAGAGCGCCAGCACCGCCGCCGGTACACACAGCAAAATGCTGGCTAGCAACCCGGCGGCCACGCCGGCGATCCCTGTCCGCGACATCACAGCCGCCATAGCCAGCGCCAGACCCGCCATCCAGCCCAGCGCCAGCCCCAGCCCTACCGATTGCAGCGTCTCAGGAAACCGCTCTGCCAGCAGTTGCCGCACCGGCTCGTTCAGGGTCTGCGACTCGCCCAGGCCGCCCCGCACGAGCCGCTCCAGATAATGCGCGTAAAAGCTCGCCAGCCCTTCGTTCGCGCCCCGCGCTTGCCTGAGAGCCTGAATGCTCGCGGCGCTCAGACGGCTGTCCAACTCCTCCGGATTCGTGCCGTATCCGGGCGCCAGCCGCACCAGCGTCGCTCCCAAAAAGCCGCCGGCCAACAGCACCACCAGAATCCGCGCCACGTGGCCGCTGAGCTTGCGCACCAAGCGCCGCCGAGGCTTACCCACAACGCTGCCCACCGATGAAAGGCCCTCCCACCCTGCTCACCTTATCGGCAAACGGACTTTCCCGCTCCCAGTTCGCAAACCCGCGGCGTTCCCGGCGCCTTAGCGCGTTCCCGTTTTGGCAGCGCGCCGATTTGGGAACGGTGCGCCTGCCTGCTCCCGCTCTCCACGCATTCAGTACACTATCTCCAGAGTGCTGACCCCATCTCAGATCGACGAGTTTCGCGCCGCCGTTGACCCGGACGGCATCATCACGCTTAAAAGCCAGTTGCAAACCTATGAGTGCGACGGCCTGACCAATCTCCGCGCGCTCCCCGGCATCGTCGTTCTGCCGCGCAGCGCCCGCGAGGTTCAGGCCGTGGTCCGCATCTGCGCCCGCCATAAAATTCCCTTTGTCAGCCGCGGATCGGGCACTGGCTTGAGCGGAGGCGCCTTGCCGGCCGAGGGCGGGGTGCTGATCGCGCTCACGCGCATGAACCGCATCCTCCAGGTCGATATTCCCAACCGCTTTGCCGTTGTCGAGCCCGGCGTTTTTAACTCGCAGGTCTCTCAGCGTGTCGCCTCCAGCGGCTACTTTTACGCTCCCGATCCCTCCTCGCAGCCGGTTTGCACCATCGGCGGCAACGTGGCGGAGAACGCCGGCGGCGCGCACTGCCTCAAGTACGGCTTCACGGCCACGCACACCCTCGGCCTGGAAGTTGTGTTGCCCAACGGCGAGCTCGTCTCCTTCGGCTCGCCCGCGCCCGACGCCTCCGGGTACGATCTCACCGGCGTCTTCATCGGTTCTGAAGGCACATTAGGCGTGGTCACCAAGATCACATTGCGCATCGTCAAGCGCCCTGAGGCGGTGCAGACGCTCCTGGCCGCCTTCGACTCCCCGCAGGCCGCCGGCCAGACCGTCAGCGAGATCATCGCCGCGGGAATGCTCCCCTCGGCGCTGGAGATCATGGACACGCTGGCCATTGAGGCCGCTGAGGCCGCCGTACACGCCCACTACCCCAGGTGCGGCGGCTTGCTGCTGGTTGAGCTCGACGGCCCGGCGAGCGAAGTCGCGGCCCTCATGCCTGAAGTGCGCGCCATTTGCCTCGCTAACGGCGCTGGCGAGATTCGCCTCGCGCAGTCGGACGAGGAGCGCGCCCTGGTCTGGAAGGGGCGCAAAGCCGCCTTTGCCGCCGTGGGCCGCATCTCACCCAGCTACATCGTTCAGGACGGCGTCATTCCCCGCACCGCGCTCCACGAGGTGCTGGCTGAAATCGGCCGCATGGCGGCCGAAGCCGGCCTCCGCGTGGCCAACGTCTTTCACGCCGGCGACGGCAACCTGCACCCCCTCGTGCTCTACGACCGCGCCATCGCCGGTCAGGAAGAGACCGCGCTCGATCTCTCCTATCGCATCCTTCGCCTGTGCGTGGACCGCGGCGGCTCCATCACCGGCGAGCACGGCGTGGGCAAGGAAAAGCAGGAGGCGCTCGGCTACATGTTCGCCGAGCCCGATCTGGACGCCATGCAGCGGGTGCGCTGCGCCTTCGATCCTGAGAAGATCGCCAACCCCGGCAAGATCTTCCCCCGTTTGCACCTCTGCGCCGAGCAAGCCGGGCCGCCCACGGCTCATCCCCTGGAGACGCCTATCTCCGCGGAGGCCCCGTCATGAGCTCCTCCGCGGTTGTGTCCCTGGAGCAGACCGCTGCCCATCTGGCTTCCATCGTTGGCGAAGAGCACACGCACCTCAGCGGCCAAACCATCTCTGCCTATCCGGCAAACGCTTCTGAAATCGCTGAGGTTCTCCGCTTTGCCGACTCAGCCGGTCTCGCCGTAACGCCCACCGGCGGCGGCACCAAGCTGGGGTGGGGAAATTCCGTCGCCGCGCCCATCCTGCTCGGCCTGGGCCGCATGGCCGCCCTGCGCGAGCACTCCTGGCACGACATGACCTGCACCGTTGAGGCCGGCTGCGCTTGGAACGTCATGCAGGCGCAGCTCGCTCTCCACGGCCAGATGGTCGCTGTCGATCCCCTCTGGCCGGACCGCGCCACCGCCGGCGGCATCGTCTCCACCAACGACGGAGGCGCTCTCCGGCTCCGCTACGGCAGTCTGCGCGACCTCATTCTTGGCATGACTGTTGTCCTCGCCGAGGGATCCATCACCAAATCTGGCGGCAAAGTCGTAAAAAACTGCGCCGGCTACGACCTGCCCAAACTGATGACCGGCGGCTTCGGCACCCTGGCCGTGATTGCCAGCGTCAACTTCCGCCTTCATCCTCTTGAGAAGCACGCGCGCGCCTGGACCGCAACCGCGCCCGATCCCGCCGAACTGCGTGCGCCCCTGCACGCGCTCCTCGACTCGCAGATGATTCCCTGCTCTGCGCAGCTTCGCATGGGCCCGCAGGAGTGCGCGCTCGACGTGCGCGTAGCCGCCGTTCCCGAGTGTCTCCGCGAGCACGAGGTCCGTCTGCAACAGATTTTCGCGCCGGTTGCGCTCGCCGAGCCGGACCCCTCTGTCTGGCGGGCCCGCG
This sequence comes from Acidobacteriota bacterium, assembly GCA_021800255.1. Classification (GTDB taxonomy): domain Bacteria; phylum Acidobacteriota; class Terriglobia; order Terriglobales; family Acidobacteriaceae; genus Telmatobacter. The sequence continues at coordinate 13,325 of JAJYZC010000007.1, read as the reverse complement.
AAAGCCTCTTTGCCCAACCCGGGGCTCTGGTTCTCAAGGTCACGCTGCTGCCCGCCGATCTCTGCTCCATCGCCGCTGAGCTTCGCCAGCAGGCCGCCAAGGATCAAATCGAACTCGCCATCGTCGCCCAGGCCTTCGGCCTGATGACCGTGGCGCTTACCGCCCCGCCCGATGCGGCCTTTTTGTTCGTCGAGCGTCTGCGCGCGCGCCTCCGTCCATCGGGCGGCAGCGTGGTTGCGCTCCAGGTTCCTGACTCGCTCCGCGGCCGGCTCGAAGTCTGGGACTGCCAATCCAACGCTCTCCCGCTCATGCGTGAGATCAAGCGCCGCTTCGATCCCAACCGCATCCTCAATCCTGGCCGTTTTGTGGGAGGCATCTGAGCCTATGCCGCATGCCGCCCCGCCGGAAACCCTCCCTTCAAGCTGCTCAACCAGTCTTCCGTCGAGCTTCGACGCTCATCATCGACCGGAGAACAGCGTCCTCGATAGGTGCGTCCACTGCGGCTTTTGCCTGCCCGTCTGTCCCACCTACGTGCTCTGGGGCCAGGAGATGGATTCGCCCCGCGGCCGCATTTACATGATGAAGAAAGCTGCCGAGGGCGAGGCGCCCATCGACCTCACCTTCCGCCGCCACATGGACAACTGCCTGGGCTGCATGGCCTGCGTGACCGCCTGCCCCTCGGGCGTCGAGTACAACAAGCTGATTGAGCCTACGCGCGCCCAGATCGAGCGCCATCTGCCTCGCGGCGCCGCCGATTCGCTCTTCCGCAAGCTGATGTTCGCTACCTTCCCCCATCCCAACCGGCTGCGTCTGCTCGCTCTTCCGCTGCGCTTTTATCAAAAATCGGGGCTGCGCGCCCTGATGCGCTCCACAGGCATTTTCAAGCTTCTGCCCAAACGGCTGGCGGCCATGGAAGCCCTGCTGCCCGAAGTCCCATCGCATCTCTTCGCCCGCCTGCCTGAGACCGTCAGCCCGCGCAGCGCCCCGCGCCTCCGCGTGGGTATGTTGACCGGCTGCGTCCAGGATGTCTTCTTCTCGCATGTCAACGCCGCTACGGCGCGGGTCCTCGCCGCTGAGGGCTGCGAGGTGGTCATTCCCCGCCATCAGTCCTGCTGCGGCGCGCTGATGGTCCACTCCGGCATGGAAGAAGCGGCTGCAGATCTGGCCAAAAAGATGATTGCCCTCTTCGAGGCGGCTAAGGTTGACGCCGTGGTCATCAACGCCGCCGGCTGTGGTTCCACCATGAAGGAGTACGGCCATCTGCTGCGCGACGAGCCGGGCTGGGCTGCGCGCGCCGCCGCCTTCTCCGCCCAATGTAAAGACATCTCTGAAATCCTGTGCGAACTCGAGCCCCAGGCGCCGCGCCATCCGCTGAAGCTGCGCGTCGCCTATCACGACGCCTGCCACCTCCAACATGCGCAGGGCATACGCGCCGAACCACGCCGTCTGCTCAAATCCATTCCCGGCCTCGAGGTCGCCGAGATTCCCGAGAGCTCGCTCTGTTGCGGCTCGGCCGGCGTCTATAACCTGCTCAATCCCGATACCGCCAACGCCCTCGGCGACCGCAAGGCAGAGAACCTGCTCGCGACCCACGCCGAAGCCGTGCTCAGCGCCAATCCCGGCTGCCTGCTGCAACTGATGAACGGGTTGCGCCGCCGCGGCCTTCAGGCGATGCCCGCCTTCCACATGGTCGAGATCCTGGATGCCTCCATCCGCGGCCTTTCCGCCGAATCGCTTCTGGCAGGAGCCGAGCCTCTTGCCAAGAAAACATAGCTTGCAGCGAAATCCTTTCAGGTTGTCAGAGTGATCTTCGGACTGGGCCCTAACTCACGGTAAGCACCAGCTTGCCGAAGTGGCTGGCTTCTTCCATGCGCTCGAATACTTCGCGCGCCTGCGTCCAGTGGAACTCTTCGCCTACGGGGCGGAGCTGCGCCAGGCTGATGGCCCGGTTCATCTCCACGAAATCCCTCCGCGAGCCTACATAGACGCCGCGAATGCGCGCCATTTTGTGCAGGATGAGGGGGATGGGAAAGGCTTCGGCGGCGGCTGCCAGGACGCCCACCTGGGCCACCGTGCCGCCGATGCGGATGGCCTTGAGCGATCGCGCGAGCGTGCCCGCGCCGCCGACTTCCACCACCAGGTCCACGCCTTCGCCGCCCGTCTGATCCAGCGCCCAGCGATCCCAATCCGGGTTGTCCCTGTAGTTCAGTCCCGCGTCCAGGCCCATCCCGCTGGCTCGCTCCAGCTTTTCGTAGCTCGACGAGATTCCCAGCACCCGCGCCCCTCTGAGCCGGGCAAATTGCAACGCGAAGATGGAGACCCCGCCGGTACCCTGGATGAGCACAGTCGAGCCCGGCTTCAGGTCGCCCGCCGCCAGCGCGTTCCACGCCGTGACTGCTGCGCAAGGCAGCGTAGCCGCCTCCTGAAAGCTCAGATGCTCGGGCAGCGCCACGAGTCCGTTCTCTTTGACCAAGATATATTCGGCCAATGTGCCGTCGATGTCCCCTCCCAGCGCACCCCTGGCCCGTGCCGGAGTGAGAGGACCGTCCAGCCAGTTTTGCATGAAGATGCCGGCCACGCGGTCACCCGGCTTCCATGCCGTGACGCCTGGCCCGACGTCCGCCACTTCCCCGGCTCCGTCCGAGCAGGGGATCCGCGGCAATTGCATCTTGGGGTTGTAGAGTCCCTTCACCATCATCAGATCACGGAAGTTGAATGAAATCGCCCGCACTGATACAAGGACTTCCCCAGGACCAGGCGCCGGCGTCAGCCGTTCCACAAACTCTAAAGAATGAATGCCAAAAGCCGAAATCTGCCACGCGCGCATACGCTAAGACCCTCCTGCCTTTCCAGGTTACCGGTTCCAATTCTGGGACGCACTTCGGCAAAACCCTCGTAGAATGAAGATATGGCTCGTGGATGGGAAAGTAAATCCGTGGAGGAGCAGATGGCAACAGCATTCGAAGGTTCTGGGGGCGGCTCTGGGAGCGGCTTAGTGACAGACGAGCAGCGGCGCCTTGCCGAACAGCACCGCGCCGGGCGGGAACGGCAGAGGCAAGCTCTTTATTTGCAACGAGAAAATATCCTCTCGCAAAGGACTTCGCACCCTGCGCGGCGAGCGGCCCTGGCAGACGCTCTGGCTCAAATCGAGGCGCAAATCTCAGCTCTGGGTTAGGCCGTCAGGCTCAAGCAGCTAGGCCTGGCGATGAATGAGCAGCGTATTGGCCTGATGGACGGAAGAAAACGACACTCTGGCGATATTGACATGTTGCGGCCGCGTAACAGCCCACAGGATTACATCGGCTACGTCTTCCGCAGTCAACGGCGTTAGCCCCTTATAGACCTTGGCAGCGCGAGCAGCGTCGCCGTGAAAACGGACCAGGCTGAAATCGGTCTCCACCAGCCCCGGATCAATGCTGGTCACGCGCACCGGGGTTCCCAGCACGTCCTCGCGCAGGCCGTCGTTGATGGCCCGCTCCGCGGCTTTGCTGCCGCAGTAGACCGCTCCGTTGGGGTAGACCATCTCGCCTGCCATCGAACCCAGGTTCACCACGTGGCCCCGTCCGCGCACCACCATGCCCGGCACCACAGCGCGCGTCACGTAGAGCAGCCCCTTCACGTTGGTGTCGATCATTTCGTCCCAGTCTTCTGTCTTGCCGGTATAGAGCTTATCCATGCCGCGGCTCAATCCGGCGTTGTTCACCAATATGTCGATCTCAGCCCACTCCGGCGGCAGCTCGTCGATGGCTCTCTGCACGGCGTTGCGGCTGCGCACGTCCAGTTGGAAGGAGTGAACCGCCTGCGCGCCGCGCTCCAGAGCCATCGACGCCACCTCAGACAGTTTGCCGGCGCGCCGGGCAGCCAGCAACAATCGCGCTCCCTGGGCCGCAAAGGCCATGGCCGTGGCTGCGCCGATGCCTCTGCTGGAGCCGGTGATGAAGACAATCTTTCCTCGCACACTTGTATTGGGCGCACTCGTATTGGACATGACTCCTCTTGAAACTTGTCTCTTATTTTATAGGCGCTGGCTGCAACCAACACTCGCCTTCAACTGCACGGAAGTGTGAAGAAACGACGCCCGCCGTCCGCGCCATACGGCGCCGGCCGCGTTTCCCGCTCAGTGGACTTTCAACCGCACCGGCTGGCTCAGTTTGTTCGAACGCAATGGATCACTCTCATCCGTTGGCTTTGCCGTCTGGATCATGCACCGGCTGCGCGACTGCAATCCGGTGGCATAAGCGCGGGTTACGTGCAGGCGGTTCATAATCACGTAGCGCGTGCGCAGCCCGTCGATAGTGGCCGGGAGCGCGGCGGGAATCTGCTCGCGGTCCACGTAGATCACCAAGGCCGCCTGCGAGGGATCGTCGTAGCTCTGGCCTACTCCCACGCCGAAAAAGGCCGGATTCTGCTGCATCAGGCTCCCAGCAATCTGCTGCTGCAAGGCTATGGCATGCCGGAGCGCCGCAGCCGGCAGGGCCGGAGCCGCCCCGGCCGCAAACGGCGTCAACGGCGCAGCGCCGAGGGCCACGGCGTTAGCCGTAGTGGGAATCACCACTGTGCGCACCCCATCCACCGTAGCGGGCGCCTGCACGTTCCTGTTCTGATCCACGTAGACGATCACCGCGCCCTCGCCGATGTGGTCGCTGCTCTTGCCCATGGCCACGCCCAGAATTCCCGCCGAGGGATTCACCAGCTTCTGCGCCTGCATCACTGCCTGCTCGGTCCGCTGCGTCTCGGCGCCCGTCAGCACACTCTCTGCGGCCGCGGTCACAGCAGCGTTGCCGTAGTTCAAGCAGCTCACGGCGTGGTCGGGCCCTCCAACGAATGTAAACGGCCCTCCGCTCACCTGAGTGTCGAGCTCGCTCAGCACATCGGAGACGGGGTTGGCCACGCCCTCGCTCACCCCCGATGCATCGACGCCCCCGGCAAAAAACAGCCCCACCGGTTCGGCGTCGCTCTGGTCCACCACCAGCGCCCCCGAGTCGCCGGCATCGCTAAACTGGTTGCCCACGATGCCTACCTGGTTGGTGTAGTTCTTCGTCAAATAGGGCTTGGTCTCCGCGCAATTCCGGTAGTACTGCACCTGCACGTCCAGATCCAGCACCGAGACGCTGCCGCAGGTCAGTCCCGTTGTCCGTCCGCTCTTGGCCACGGTCATATTGAGCGCCGCGTTCTCGCCCTTCCCGCCCGTCGAGGAAGTGCCGGGAGGAGCGGCCAGCAGCTTTCCATTTTGCTTCGCGCCCATTTCCAGAATGCTGCCGCTCGCATTCACCGCGCCAGGGTTCACCTGCGCAATCGCAGCATCGGCGTTGGTTGAGCTCGAACTCAACGGCAGCCATGCGGTCAGCGTGCCCACCGGCGTCACCGCGCCGCCGTCGATGTACGGGGTGCAGTTGTCGTCGATCAGTCCCGGCTGGATGATCGTGTCGCCTTCCTTGGCCTGGTCGCTCTCTGCCAGTACGTGGTTGTTGCTGAGCAGGTACTGCGTTCCGCTCGCGTTCTGAATCAGCGAGCCGAGCGTTCCGCCGCAGCAGTCCACGATCTGGTTTCCCTGAGTGTCGTAGTCGTTATCGTTGCCTCCCGAAGTGCCGAGCAGGACCGGCGCCGCCGCTTGCTGTGTCTGGTGCGACATCGGGCTGCTCGTCACTCCCTGCTGATTCAGCAGCACTTCGGTTGCGGTCCTCGATGAGGAACTCCCTATCGTGGCCACCACATAGGCCGCGCCGGTGGATGAAACCGCGGCCGGCGCGGTGTAGGTGGCCGTGCAGTAGGTGAACGCACTGGCGCTGCGCACGCACGGATCCGCAACCACCGTGCCCTGCCCGCCGCCTGATCCCGTGGCCGTGCTCGAGACCGTGTAGTTGATCCCGTCCGTGCCGCCCGCTTCGGCAACATATCCGGTGATGGTCAACTGGCCGCCGGCCCCCAGCGCAGCATTCTCCGGCGTCAGCGGCTGCAAAAATCCCGGCGTCACGGTCAGCACCGCGCTGGCCTTCGTGTTGGGATTGGACGCGAGCGCCGCCGTTACCGTCACCTGCACACGATCGGCTGTCAAATAGCTCGGCGGAGTGTATTGCCCGTTCGCAGTAATCGTTCCCGCTCCGCTTTTCGCGTCCCCGCCGCTCACGCTCCAGATCACGTCCGGCTGCGTTGCCGTAAACTGTTCCACCGCACCGCCCGACGAGCTGGTCGCATTGCAGCCTGTGCAGTTCGTGTCTATCGTGACCAAGCCCGGAGACACGGAAAGACCTCCGCTTGCCGGGTCGCCGCTGACCGCGCCGCCGCAGCCCGCCAGCGCCATCAGCGCGGGAACCGCCATCAGCGCCGCTGCCCGCACCACCTGCCGCCTGACACACGCACGCAAGAACCCCCTGCCCGCCGTTCTTTGGCTGACCGCGGCGCGTTTCGCCCTGTGTTTGTTCGGAATGGATGCGTCTCCCGGCAATTTTCCTTATGCTTTCCCGTTGAATCCTGGGCTTTAATGATCGGCTCTCTCCGCTTCAGGCTCAATGACACATTGCGGTTAGTCCCGCGCCTGCGGAATCCGGGCCCATGCGCACTCTCGCATCAGCGATGTCCATTGCGACCCCGGTGCTTGGTCAAATGGCGCCTTGCCGTACTCAATCCCGTCCGCGCGCCAGCCCGTCTGTCTCTACGATAGCCTTCAACATCATACGAAGGCTACCTTCAACTTGCTTACTGTCCGCAATTGGCTCACTTGCACCCTGCGCATCCCAAATTGGCAGTTGCCTGCCTGTGCGGACGGACATGCGCGGTCGTATAATGATTGTGCGCGTTTTTGTGGGGTCTACGCAAACTATGCCTGAACTCAAAGCGGTCCTTGGCGACATCACCCAGCTTTCTGTCGACGCCATCGTGAACGCCGCCAACACCTCCTTGCTCGGCGGCGGCGGGGTGGATGGCGCGATTCATCGCGCCGCCGGCCCGGAACTGCTTGAAGCCTGCAAGAAGCTAGGCGGCTGCGCCACCGGCGACGCCAAGGCTACGCCCGGTTTTCGTCTGCCCGCCAAGTGGGTTTTTCACGCCGCCGGCCCGGTCTGGCGTGGCGGCGGCCACAATGAGGAGGCCCTCCTGACCTCCTGCTACCGCCGCTGCCTGGAGTTGGCCCGCGAACACGGCGTGCGCTCCATCGCCTTTCCGGCCATCAGCACCGGCGCCTACGGCTTTCCCCAGAGATGCGCGGCCGTCACCGCCTTTCGCGCCGTGAAGGCTCATATCGCGCCGAGCGGCGTAGAGACGGTCCACTTCGTCTGCTTCGATCCCACTACCCTCGCCCTCTACGAGCAACTGCTTTCCAGCGCGGGCATGGAAGACGACGATCAACTCTGAGTTGCGCGCCGTAGACTGAATGGAGGGCGGCGGCCGCGCAGGCCGCCCAGGTCTCAATCGACTGTACAACCCCCGAAGGTTAGATCGCGCATACTTACCGCCTGGAGCAGGGAATCATGGATTACGTCAATCTTGGCAAGACCGGACTCAAAGTCTCGCGCATCTGTCTGGGCTGCATGAGCTACGGCAACCCTGTGGTCAGCGGCGAGCGCAAACCGGGCAGCCACGCCTGGACCCTCAGCGAACCCGATGCCCAGCCCTTCCTGCGCCAAGCCATCGATCTCGGCATTAACTTTTTCGATACCGCCAACGTCTACTCCGGCGGCGACAGCGAAAATATCCTTGGCCGCTTCGTCAAGGCCAACCTGCGCCGCGAGTCTGTCGTCATCGCCAGCAAGGTCTGCGGCCTGATGCGCGACGAGCCCAACGGCCGCGGCCTCTCCCGCAAGGCCATCCTCTACGAGCTCGACCAGAGCCTCCGGCGCCTTGAAACCGATTACGTCGATCTCTACCAGATCCACCGCTGGGACCCGGAAACCCCCATCGAGGAAACACTCGATGCCCTCCATGACGCGATCAAGGCCGGGAAGGTCCGCTACATCGGCGCCTCTTCCATGCATGCCTGGCAGTTCGCCAAGGCTCTCTATCTCGCCGACCTCCGCGGCTGGACCCGTTTCGTCTCCATGCAGAACCACTTGAACCTCCTTTACCGCGAGGAGGAGCGCGAGATGATGGGACTCTGCCGCGCCGAAGGCATCGCCGTCCTTCCCTGGAGCCCGCTTGCCCGCGGCCTTCTGACGCGGCCCTGGCGCGGCGAAAGGACCGCCCGCTCTGAAACCGATCTCTTCGCCAGGTCCATGTACTCCCGCACTGAGGAGGCCGATCACAAAGTGGTGGACCGCCTGGGCCAGGTTGCCGAAAAGCGCGGTCTTCCCCGCGCGCAGATCGCCCTCGCCTGGCTGCTCTCCAAGCCCGGGGTCACGGCTCCCATCGTTGGCGCCACCAAGCCCCATCACCTTCAGGATGCCGCCGCCGCGCTCAGCATCCAGCTTTCTCCAGAGGAGATCGCTTCCCTCGAAGAGCCCTACACTCCCCATCCTGTTCTCGGTTTCAGCTAAGGCGCTCCCAGCAGGCTGACTCGCCGGCTTGCTGACTTGCTAGGGGTTGGCCGTCCCCGCAGCGGCGCTCGCTTCCGCGTGCGGCAGCTTTGCAAGCGCATCCATGACAATGCCCGGCGTAAGCACCTGCGGCAGCAGTTGCGGCGCACTCTGGCCGGGAATGTACAGCGCGTAAACCGGCACGCCGTCGCGTCCCAAGGCCGCCAGCGCCTGCGAGATGGCGGGGTCCTGCCGGGTCCAGTCGGCCTTGAGCAGAGCCACGTTGGCGCGGTGAAAGGCCTGCTCGACCTCGGGCCGGCTGAGGGCCACGCGCTCGTTGACCTGGCAGCTCAGGCACCAGCTCGCCGTGAAGTCCACAAACACAGGCCGTCCCTGGGCCAGATATTGGCTGACCGCCGACGGCGACCACGGCTGCCACGCGCCAGACTCGGAGCTTGACCCGCCTGGGCCGCCCGCGGCAGAGTCAGCCGCACCCGGTGCCGTCGCGCCCTGCCCTGCAAGCCGCTGCCCCGCGAAGGCCAGTCCCACCACTGCGAGCAGAATCACCGCCGCCGCTCCCGTGGCCCATCGCCGCGCCGGCCAGCGGCCCAGAAACCACCCCGCGATGGCCACCAGCAACAAACCGATGAGCAGCACAGCCATGGTGTTCGCCCCATACGCCTGGGCCACCACCCAGGTGAGCCAGATGACCGTGCCGAACATGAAGAGCGAAGCGGCCTGCTTGAGCACGTCCATCCACGCGCCGGGCTTGGGCAGCCAGCGCGTCCAGGCCGGCTGCAGGGTGAGCGCCAGGTAAGGCGCGGCCAGCCCCAGCGCCAACGCGGTGAAGACCGCAAAGGTGATGAGGATGGGCTGCGCCAGCGCGTAGGCAATCGCCGCCGCCATAAAGGGCGCGGTGCAGGGCGTGGCTACCAGCACGGCCAGCACGCCGGTGAAAAAGCTGCCTGCGTAACCCTTTTTCGCGGCGAGCGACCCTCCCGCGCTGGTGAGCGAAAGCCCCATCTCAAACTGCCCGGCCAGCGAGAGACCGAGCAAGAAAAACAGCCCGTCCAAAAGAAACAGGAAGACCGGCGACTGGAACTGGAATCCCCAGCCCAGCGTCGCCCCGGCCGCGCGCAGCCCCACGAGCGCAGCCACCAGGACCCAAAAGGAAACCACAATGCCGGCCGTGTACACGAACCCGTGCGCCCGCAGCTTATGCCGTTCTTCGCTGCCGGAGTTGACCAGCGCCAGCCCCTTCAGAAACAGCACCGGAAAGACGCAGGGCATCAGGTTCAACAGCATCCCGCCCAGAAACGCCAAGCCTACAATGCGCAGGAAACCGCCGAACGGGAACGCAGGCGAAGAGGCAGGCACAGCAGTAGTTCCGGCATTCCCCGGACCCTCCATGCGCGCGGCCCCGAACGATGATGCGCCCCCCGGGGGCAAAACAGCGACCTGGCCGGACCCTGCCGAGATCAGGTAGTTTCTGCCGCCGGCGAGCTCAAGAACTCCATTTAAATGAGCGGGATTCCCGGAAATGCTCGGATCTTTCTTTAAGGTCAGAATCAGGCCCTTCGCCGTGGGTTCGAGCAACTGCGGCGCGGGATTGTCGATGACCGATTGGTCGAGCGGGAAAAACGCCGCTTGCGCCTCCCGGCGGCCGGTCTGGACAGCAAGACGGAAGCCCATCGGCGTTGCCAGAAAGACGGCTTTGTCTCCGGCTGGGAGCGGGGTGGGGATCTGGCTCAAAAAGCGCTGAAACAGCGGCGGCGCAGGAGCGGCCAGCGGACCTTGCCCAAGCACTATGTTGCGCGTGATCTGAAGCTCCGCCCGGCCGGGAATGCAAACCGAGCTGCAAACCAGCCAGCTCACCTGGGCGTCGAGCACCGCGGGGCCGGCTTGGGAGCCCGGAGCCACGTGCAGCTTAAAGGGAAACAGCACGCCGTTGGGGTAACCGTAATCCATCAACGGCCCCACCGGCAGGCGCTGCGGCGCGGGAAACTCGAGCGGAGCGGCGGTCACGCCTTTGGGCAGCGTCCAATGAATCGCCGGGGGCTCGCCCGCGTCGCCGGCGTTTTCCCAGTAGACGTGCCAGCCCGGGTCGAGCTTGAAGTAGAGCCCGGCCAGGTTCCCCTGCTTGCCGCTGTAAAGATTGCTGCCCGGAACCATCAGTTCGACGCGCAGGTGCGCAGCGGCAGCGGAGCTTGAAACGGCGAAGGCCGGCGCCCCTAACGCCAGCCCGCAGGCCAGCACGACGATGGCTCGGAAACGATGCACGGCGGCTAAACCCGGTCCCAGACTTGATCCCTTTCTTTGGACTCAGTGTACCGGACCAAGGTCGCAGAATGCTTGGAGATCATTGGCTGGAATGCGACCCCGCCCGGGCGGCGTGCTCACGGAAGATGCAGTCGTTCTGGACGCACTTGACGCCGGCGGCGCGGGCGCGAGCCACGGCCTCGTCGTGGACGATCTCGTCTTGCAGCCAGAGGTAGGGAATGCCGAGGCGGATCACATCGTCTACGATAGCGGGCACGAACTCCGGCGCGCGAAAGACGTCCACCAGGTCAATTCCCTTCCCGGCCTGATCTGATTCGGACTCTTTGAGCGCGGCGGCCTGTGCGGCGTCGAGATCGGGATAGCACAGCATCCCCAGCACTTCCTTGAGGAGCGGGTTCACGGGCAGCACGCGATAGCCGTTGGCGGCCAGGTACTTGCCGATGTTGAAGCTGGCGCGATGCGGTTTATCGCTCATGCCCACCACAGCGATGGTCTTGGCCGTGCGCAGCATTTCGTCGATGAGAGCGGAGTCGTTCGTCATAGCAGTCAGTGCATTTTGAATCAAGGACCATGATCGCTTCTCTAGTCTCTAGTCCCTAGTCCCTAGTCCCTAATGCCTAATGCCTGGTCCTTGTCTTCTACTCTTCTAAATCATCCTCCGCGCCGGTGGCCACCGCCGTTCCCCGCCGCTTGGCCAGCAGGTATCCGCGCAGGAACGGCTCCAGGTAGCCGTCCAGCACCTTGTCGGCGTCGCCCACCTCGATCTTGGTGCGGTGATCCTTAACCATGCGGTAGGGCTGCAAGACATAGGAGCGAATCTGGGAGCCGAAGTTGATGTCGAGTTTCGAGTCTTCCAGTTTTTTCGATTCGGCGCGCTTCTTTTCGAGCTCGTACTCATAGAGGCGCGAGCGCATCATCTTCATGGCCTTGTCGCGGTTCTTGTGCTGGCTGCGCTCGTTCTGGCACTGGACGACAATTCCTGTCGGGATGTGGGTCATTCGGACCGCCGAATCAGTCGTGTTCACGTGCTGGCCGCCCTTGCCGCCGGAGCGGTAGGTATCGATGCGCAGGTCTTCCATCTTCAGGTCCACGTGAATGGAGTCGTCGATCTCCGGCGAGACGAAGACCGACGCGAACGAGGTGTGCCGCCGCTTGGCCGCGTCGAAGGGCGAGATGCGCACCAGCCGGTGTACGCCGCTCTCGCCGGCCAGCAGGCCGAAGGCGTACTCACCAGTGATGGTGAAGGTTGCGGATTTGATGCCCGCCTCTTCACCGTTCTGGTAGTCGTTCATCTCGGTCTTAAAGCCCTGCTGCTCGGCCCAGCGCAGGTACATGCGCAGCAGCATCTCGGCCCAGTCCTGGCTCTCGGTGCCGCCAGCGCCGGGGTGCACGGTGACGATGGCGTTCAGCGGGTCGGCCTCGCCGCTGAGCATGGTGCGCGCTTCGAGCTCGTCGGCAAACGCGGCCAGAGCCTTGATCTCGCGGCCGAGGTCGGTTTCCACGTCCTCGCCCTCGCGGGCCAGCTCGAAGTAGGCCTCGATGTCGCCCGTGCGGCGCACCAGCTCATCATCGTCCTTGATGAGGGTTTCCAGCCGCTTGCGTTCGCGCATCAACGGCTGGCTGGCCGCCGGATCGTTCCACAACGCCGGATCGGATAGTTTGGTTTCAATGTCAGTGAGTTCCCTGCGCAGCCGTGCAGGGTCAAAGATACTCCCGCAGGTCGCGCACCTGAGTGCGGACCGGAGCGTAAGCGAATTCGAGATCGTTCAGCGACATGGATCAATGATAGCAACTTCGGGGAGCCGGGTCCCAGCGAGCCGGCGGGGACGGCTATAAGTGCTTCATGCTGGGTTGCGAAAGACTTGCTCTCAACCATGGCCTTTCGCGCAGCGCCTCTTCCGAGCCGAACAAGGAACCAGCGCCTTGAGCTTGACCAGAGCAGAGGCGTCTTGGCCGTGCTGTATTCGTAGCGCGAGAAGGCATTAACGCCGCCGGAGGGAGCAGGAGCCTTCAGGCTCCTGACTGTGGTATCGCTATGCCGGGCCTTTAGGCCCGGACCTATTCCCTTCACGCCGGAAAGTGCGAAGGCATGGGGTCCCGGTCGCCAGAGGAGGCGGAGCTATAAGGATATGCGTCCGGCGCTGTTGCCAGTCCGCGCCGCACCGGATTCTCCTCAATGTACCGCAAACAACTGCGGAACTTATCTTGGCTCATAACCTGGCTCTCGTTGAAGCTGCGCATCCACACATCGAGCTTGCTCTTCAAACGAAAGGAGAAGCCGCCCTTGATGAACTGCATAGCTTTTTCGAGCGACACCTGCGGAGCGGGCGTGATTAGGACGTGAAAGTGGTCCGGCATGATGACGAATGCGTGCAAGAGGAATTTTCCCTGGCTGCGATAGTCGAGGATGGTTTGCTTGAGCAACTCCGCCGCAGCCGTGACCTGGAAGAGCCGGCGGCGTTGCGCGGTTACCGCGGTGACCATGTAGGTCCGGGTTTCCTGGGGAGCCAATCGCACGCAAGCAATATACAGCAGAGACCCGCGGCTAAAGCCGAGCCTTAGCCGGCCGTATTCAGGAGCCTGAAGGCTCCTGCTCCC